>JAEUJA010000338.1 GCA_016793195.1 Phycisphaerae bacterium | reverse complement strand
GCGTTTGTAAGGCGGGTTGAGAACTGGAAGGGCATCGAGTGCTTTGATTTTCACAACAGCCTCAATGTTTCGCCGGCGTCGAGCAACTTCCGCAACATGGAGCGGGAGATTTCCTCGCCGCGGGACAACCGGGTGGTACTGGAGTGGCTCGATTCGATCCGCGCGGAGGTGGTGCATATCCACTCGCTGGAGGGGTACGGGCTCGATCTTGTCGCGGCGATCCGCGCCAGCGGTCGGCCGGTCGTGGTGACGCCGCACAACTACTGGTATGTGTGCCCGCAGGTTGACCTGCTGCACGAAGAGCTGCGGGTGTGCGAGGACTATCAGGGCGGGACGCGCTGCGCGGGGTGTCTCGAGGCGCCGCGGGCGGAGCGGGTAAGGCTGCGGCGCGGGCTCGATCGGCTGGCGCACCGCGTGCTTGGGGGGTTCTGGGCAGGGACGCTGCGCGGCGTGTATGGGCATGTGAAGTGGCACTGGCGGCCGGACCGGCTGGTGCGCGGGCTGAAGCAGCGGTGGTTCCTGACGGCGCCTGAGCACGCGGCGCCGAGGGCCGACCCGGAGCTGGGGCTCGGGTTCGAGGTTGACGACGCGAGATCGCACTCGGGACGTGTGGAGCACGGGCTCAGGCTTGAGAAGGGCGAGAAGTGCCCGGATATCGGGCCGGCGCCGTGGGACCAGAACGAGCGGTTCCTGAAGCGTGACACACACCTGGTGGTGCTGAACAACAACGTGTACGGGCGGCGGAGGCTGGCGGGGCGCGACGCGCTGAACGCGGCGTCGATGGTCACGCCGCCCAGCAAGTTCCTGCTCGATGCGATGCACGCGATGGGCGTGTCGCGCGAGAAATTGCGGCATGTTCGCCTTGGGCAGCCGCACTTTGACCAGCTCAATCGGCGGGCGCGTCGTTCGGCGATGTACGACGTGAGGCCGTGGTCGCCGGCGAGCGCGGGTCCGCTGCGGATCGCGTTTCTTGGCACGACGCGGAACAACAAGGGGCTGGAGGTTCTGGTCCGAGTGATTCCGATGCTGACGAAGGATGTGCGCCAGCGTTGCCACTTCCTGATCCGCGCGGCGGGGTGGGACTGGCTGTTCCGCAAGCGCCTGAGTTCGTACCCCGAGGTGACGTTCGCGGGCGGGTTTGATCCGTTGCAACTCATCTCGGCGATGGGCGAGTTTGACGTCGGCATCCTGCCGCACATCTGGTTTGAGAACTCACCGCTGGTGCTGCTGGAGATGCTGCACGCGGGGAAGTTTGTGATCGCGTCGCGATTGGGCGGGCCGCCGGACTGGATCGTGCAGCCGGGCGAGAGGGTGGACGCGGCGCGCGGGAACGGACTGCTTTTCCCCGGGGGCGACGCGGAGGCTCTGGCGTCGTGCATCACGCGGGTGGTGCGGGGCGAGGTCGTGCTGCCCTCGGCGGAGGAGGTCCACGGCGCGTCGACGCTCGTGAGCTATCCCGATCATGTGCGCGAGGTCGAGAGTGTGTATATCGATCTGCTCGCGAGCGGCGACGGACAGGCAAGGCCGGGCGGGCCTCGGATTGAAGTGTCGCGCGGCGCGGCGACGGTTGGCGAAGTGCGCTAGCGACGACTGCTTCAGCGACTACCACTTCCGCGGCGCTTCGCCCGTGTATTTCGACAGCGGGCGGATGATGCGGTTATTGGCGTGCTGCTCGAGGATGTGGGCGCACCAGCCGGTGATGCGGCTTGCGACGAAGATCGGCGTGTACTGCGGCACGGGGATGCCCATCGTGAAGTACGTCATGCCGCAGGGGAAGTCCACGTTGGGGTGGATGTTCTTCTTTTCGAGCATGATCTTCTGGACCTGCTCGCCGAGCTCGAACCACTTGACCGCGGCGTGCCCGCCGGGGTTCTTGGCGTCCTTCTCGGCGATGGTGCGCCCCATCTTGTGCAGGATCGGGGCGCGGTGGTCGCCGTTCTTGTAGACGCGGTGCCCGAAGCCCATGAGCTTGCGCTTGGTGTCGAAGGCCTTCTGCATCCAGTCGTCGACGGCCTTGGTGCCGATGCCTTTTTCGCCGACGTCGTGCATGATTTCCTTGAGCATCTCCATGGCGGCCTCGTTGGCCCCGCCGTGGAGCGGGCCCTTGAGGGCGGCGATCCCGCCCGCGACGGCGCCGTGCATGTCCGAGAGCGTGCCGGCGATCACGCGGCTGGTGAACGTG
The DNA here is from genome assembly GCA_016793195.1 of Phycisphaerae bacterium. Taxonomy (GTDB): domain Bacteria; phylum Planctomycetota; class Phycisphaerae; order Phycisphaerales; family UBA1924; genus JABWBC01. The sequence continues at coordinate 6,578 of JAEUJA010000338.1, read as the reverse complement.
CTGGCGTTGAAGTCGTGCTCGGCGTAAAGGATGAGGGAGACGTCGATGACGCGGGCGTAGTCCTTGTTGGGCGTCTGGCCGCTCATCAAGTACATGAGGTTGGCGGCGTGCCCGAGCGTGGGATCACCACCGAGCTCGCGCCCGATGATGGCGCGCCCGTCGATGACGTTCTGCATGTGCCCGATGATGGTGGGGATTTTGGCGAGCAGGCGTTTGGCCTTGCGGAGATTGGCCGGGCCCTCGACGCTCTGGGCGTCGGGGTCGGTGTGGGCGAGGATGCTGATGGCGGTGCGGAGCACGTCCATCGGCACGGCCCGCCCGCTGGCGAGATAGCCGCCGGAAGACTCGATGAAGCTGGTCACCATCGGGTGGAGCGGGCGCTCGGCGATGATCTCGCCCTTGAAGCGGGCGAGTTCGGCGGCGCTTGGCTTGTGCCCTTCGAGAAGGACGAACGCGACCTCCTCGAAGGTGGCGTTCTGGGCCAGGTCGTGGATTTCGTAGCCGCGGTACCACAGGCCGCCCTGCTCGATGGAGCAGACCGCGGTCTCACCGGCGATGATGCCCTCCAGGCCGCGGGAGTAGATCGCTTCGGCCTGTTCCTTGGTGATGGCGGGAGCCTTGGGGGCGGTGGGGGCGGCGGACATTCGTGATCTCCGGTGGAGTGCGTGCGAGGGTGTGTGTGCGGGGATGCCAACACCCCGCGCGGGAAATATAGGGCGGGGGCCGAAGCGCGGAGCGACCCCCGATCCGCCTCGGAGAGGCGGCCCACCAACGCCAGGACGACTGTCGGAGTTATCGCTTCCACGCCGCGGCGGCGAAGGGCTCAAGGTCTTCGTAGCGACGCTCCCAGGTCGTGTACATCACGCCGCGGAGGGCGGCGGCGTGAGGTACGGCGGCGAGCCAACCGGCGGCTTGGGCAACGCCCGCGCCGGGCGGGCCGTCGTAATAGCCCGCGATGAGGATGGGGTTGCCGCGCTGGGCGAAGAAGGCCATGGAGTCGGCGCGCTTGTCGAAGTACCAGCAGGCAATGATGATGTCTTTGTCGAGGCCCTCCCACGCGCCCGCGAGGTCGCCGCGGACGAGGTAGTAGTCATCGCGGGCGTTGTGGAAGGGATCGAACATGTCGCTCCAGACGTAGAGGCGAGCGGCGGGGCTGATCTCGCGCAGGATCGCGGTGCAGGTCTTCACGTTCTCCGCGAGAATCCGGCCCGGCGTGAGATTCCGAGAGCGGCAGGACTGGTCGTGATTGAGGCAGCGGATCTCGTCGTGCGACATCCAGAAAGCGTTTGGGCTCCAGAGCGCGTTGACGCGCACGGCCTGATCGCGGAGCAGGTCGGTGGTCTTGGGTTCCGAGGGACAGATCATGACCTGATCGTCGTGGATCGTGATCGCGTGGGAGTATGAAACCCGGAGGCGCGTGCCGTCGGGAAGCGGTTTGAGAAGTTCGATCGCGGGCGGCTGGTGATAAACCTCATAGCCCCCGGGCCAGGGGATCGTGCCCATGCGCGGATCGGCAACGGGCTTGAAGTCGGCGCCTTCAAGGAGGGGCGTGCGAGCGATGGTTTGAACAGCGGATGCGGGCGGCTTCGTTCCGGTCGACGGCGTTCCGGTCGACGGCGCTGAGGTCGAGGGGGCGCCGGCGGGCGCGGGCGGCTCGATCTCAACTGTGAGCGGCGCGCCGGCGCGACGGACGACATTGAGCAGGCCGACCTCTTCGATGCCCGCGTCGTCCCATGAGAGCTCGCCGGTCGAGCCGTCCCAGCAGCCGAAATAGAGATTGACGCTCGTGAAGCCGAGCGAGTTGAAGACGATATGGTGGGTCGTCCAGTCTTGCGTGGGCTTGCAGCCCAGTGAGGAGAACGAGAGGCTTGCGGCCTCTTGGCCCGCGCCGCGCGGCGCGAAGACCTTGATCTCGGGCGTGCCCTCATACTCGCGTGTGCGCACTTTGGTCCAGACGTGATACTGGCGGTGCGGGGCGAGCGTGATGGGCTTGGCGACGATGCGAGCGTTGCGGCCGCGGGGGTCGCGCGAGGTGGCGACGCCGTTCTCGAACGTGATGGTGTCGTCGTGCCAGGCCCATGCTCTCGGGTCGGACATGTCGCCGGCGGGGAGTGAGACGCCGGGCTCGGGCTGGAGCGACGCGCCGCTGTTCTTCACGATGAAGACAGCGTCTTGCACGGGGATCGCCTCGGCGAGATTCGGATCGCGCGAGAGCAGGTCGCCGGAGTATCCGATCGGGAAGACGCAGGGCACGATCTCGATGTGCTTGGCCTGGGCCGCGGCACGCACGCGGCGTGCGTGGGCGAAGTACTTGTCGGGCATGTCGGCGAGGCGGCAGAACTTGGAGTCGGCGAGTACGACGCCGGTGTATCCCGCCGCGGCGGCGCGGTCGATGATCGACTCAACGCGGCTCACCTCGGTGTCGACGAGCAGGTTGGCGCTGACGTAGACGAAGCGATCGGGGGGCGGCGCGGATGGCCGGGACGCCGGCGCGTCGAGCTCGGTCGCTCGCACGGCGTGGATCGAGGTGAGAAGAGCGATGGCGGCGAAGACAGGGCGTGTCATGTGCGACATGAGCGCAGCGTACCACGGATCGGCGCGATTCTTGGCGGCTGGGACGATCGTGGAAGGAGGCGAGCCCTCACCACAGAGGCGCAGAAGCACAGAGAGGGCACGACGGGCACGGATGGCACAGAGTGGATGGAGAGGACAGAGAAGAGTGCCGCGATTGAAGGGCCGGCGCCGTTGTTCACTCGCTCAGCCCGGGAATTCCCACGGCGTGCCGGGCGTGTAATCGATCAGGTCGTAGAGTTCCTTGCGGGTCTGCATGGTGTCGATGAAGCCGCTCACCGAGCCGTCGCGGCGGAGCTGCGCGAGGGCCTTGCTCACCGCGCCCATCGCGACGCGCAGGAGCGAGACCGGGAAGATCACGCAGGAGTACCCCATCTCCGCGAAGCGTGAGACGGGGATGATGGGCGTCTTGCCGAACTCGGTCATGTTCGCCAGCAGGTACGGGCCGCGCTGCGTGTTGGCGCGGCGGACATTCGTCATCGCCTTGGCGAAGCGTGTGAACTCGTCCTCGCTGGCGAGCCCCTCGGGGAAGATCATGTCGGCGCCGGCGAGGACATAGGCCGACGCGCGATCGACCGCGGCGTCGAAGCCGTCCACGCCGCGTGCGTCGGTGCGGGCGCAGATGATGAACCGCCCGCCGTCAATGTCGCCCGCGGCCTTGGCGGCCCACTGCACCTTCTCGATCATGTGGTCGGTCGGGACGAGTTCTTTGCCGTCGAGATGTCCGCAGCGTTTGGGGAATTTCTGATCCTCGAGGTGAAGGCCCGCGGCCCCGGCCCGCGCGTACTCGATCACGGTTCGACGGACCATCTCGGCCTCGCCAAATCCCGTGTCGGCGTCGGCGATCAGCGGCAGGCCGCTGGAGTCGGCGATCTCGCGGACGATCCGGCAGAAGTGATCGAGCGTGAGCAGCCCGACATCGGGCACGCCGGCGGTGACGCTGGTGGCGGCGCCGGAGACATAGCAGCCCGCAAAGCCGGCGCGTGCGATCGCCCGCCCGCACAGCGCGTTGAACGCGCCGGGGAGCGCGACGCACTCCCGATCCATCGCCCGCCGCAGCCGCTCGCCTGGGTTGGAGTGTGCCATGCGGAACGCTAGGTTGGGGCGTCGGGGCGAGCCAGTGGACATGGCGGGAGCGATTGGGAGTGTCGCGGCCCAGCGTGCGAGACCCTAGACTGCCGGTGCGACAGGAATCTTTGCGAGGGGGAGCCCATGCCCGCGATCTATCCGTTCCGTGCCGTGCAGTATCACGATGGTGGGGGCGACGTGAGCAAGCTCGTCGCGCCGCCGTATGACGTGCTCGACAAGGCGGCCAAGGACAAGCTGCTGGCGCACGACCAGCCGAACATCGTGGCGATCGATCTGCCGCACACGCCGCCGAAGGAGCTCGGTCCGATCGAGACGTACCAGGCGGCCGGGGAGCGGTATCGCTCGTGGCTGTCGAGCGGCACGCTGACGCGGCGCTCCACGCCCGCGATCTTCGCGTATCGCCAGACGTTCTGGTTCGAGGGCAAGACCCACCAGCGCTGCGGCATGGCGTGCACGGTCGACGCCGCGCCCTTCGGCCCGCGCGCCGGCGGCGGGATACTCCCGCACGAAGAGACGTTTTCGGGTCCCAAGGAAGATCGGTTCGCGCTGATGAAGGAGACGCGGGCACAGCTCTCACCGATCTTCGGTTTGCACGCCGACGAGCGCGGGCGCGCGGTCGCGGTGATCCACGACATCATGAAATCCGGGCGCGCGTCGATGACGGCGCGGATGACGGATGACGTGCTGCACGAGGTGTGGACGATCGACGATCCGGGGCGGGTGGGCGCGTACGCCGACGCGCTGGCGGGCGAGGACATCTTCATCGCCGACGGGCACCATCGATACACAACCGGGCTGAACTACATCAAGCACCTGGAGGCGGCGGGTGTGCTGTCGCCGGATCACCCGGCGCGTCGAAGCATGATGGTGCTGGTGCCGATGAGCGACCCGGGCCTGGTGATTGGGCCGACGCACCGCGTGCTGGGCGGGATGAAGGGCTATACCTTCGATGCATTCAAGGCCGCGGCGGGAGAGCACTTTTTGTTTCGAGAGATCGCGGGCGATGCGCACGCGCTGCACGCGGCGCTGGTCGCGACGCCGCGGAACGAGTGCCACCTGGCGTTCCATGACGTGGCGAGCAAGCGCGGCCTGATCGGCACGCCGAAGTCGAAGGACCCGCTGGCAGCACGCTTTGCCGGCAAGCCCCTTGCGTGGCGCACGCTCGATGTGGCGATCATCCAATACCTCGTCGTCGAGGCGATCTGTCAGCCGAAGTTGAACGCCGGCCAGCCGGTGAAGTGGGCGTTCCCGCACGCGGTCGACGAGGTGCTGGAGATCGCGCGTGGGCACGAGACCGGCGCGGGCGGCGGGGCGGGCTTTGCGCAGCTGGCGGTGATGGTGCGCCCCACGCCGCTCTCGGCGGTTCGGGATGTCAGCCGCGCTGGCGAATTGATGCCGCAGAAGTCGACGTTTTTCTATCCGAAGTTGGCCACGGGCCTGTTCGTGAATCCGCTTGAATAGGCAGGCAGCGAGGCAGCGAAGAAACGGCAATCGCCCCGACGGTCCTGCTACTGCTGAGCCGCCGGCGTCCAGGGCTTGACCCACTCCAAGAACTCTTCGGCGCTGGCGGCCCCGGTCAGCCGCGCCACTTCCTGGCCGTCCCTGAGCAGGATCGTCACGGGGATTGACGTGATGGCGAGTTGCCGGGCCTCGGTCTGCTGGCGATCGATGTTGATATAGATCGGCTCGGCGTGACGGCGGATCCAGGCGACTACGTCCTTGTCCACGAGCGTGGTGCGTTTGTAGGTCTGGCACGGGCCGCACCACGACGCCGAGCCGTACGCGAGCACAAGCTTTCCGGTTTGCGCGGTCCTCGCGGCACCCTGATCGAGCGTGAGGCCCTCGCTAAACACGGGCGGCCTGGGTGAAAAACTCCCGCGCCACTGCATGTAGGCGAGGACGCCGAGCAGGCCGATCAGCAGGGCCCAATTCGCCCAATTGGGGCGCGAGTTGGGGCGCGAGTTGGGGCGCGAGTTGGGGGGCGAGTTGGCCTGCGAGCTTGGGCGCGAATCGGCCTCGCTCGCGACCGCGTCGGCCGCGATCGGCGTCGCGTCGGCGGCGACAGAAACCGTCGGGTTGGATTCCGGCGTGGACATCAGAGGTTCATCATAGCGCGGCGGTGCTGAATTGCAGGAGTCTTGCGCGAAAGTTGAGTTATCGAACGCGGCGATCCGGGCTGTCGCGGCATGGCCGGCGTTCACCAATCCGGCAGTTCCCCCGTCAGCGGCTCGACCAGGTCCTTGGCGGTCACCAGCCCGACGAGGCGGGCGTCGCGTTCGACGATGCCGAGCGGGGCATCCGCGGCCTGGATTCGGCGCAGCGCCTCCAGAACACCCATCGAAGGGCTCAGCATCGCGGGGCGGCGCAGGAGCGATTCGATCGGCGCCTCGGGAAAAGTGTGCAGGTCAATCTGGCGCAGCACACCCAGGACGCGCCCCTTGGAATCGACCACCGGCAGGCGTGAACTCGGCTGCGCGGACGCGAATCGCACCAGCCTCGCGCGATCCCAGTCGATCGAGAGGGTGCGCACCTGTGCCCAGGGGATCATCTCCTCGCCGATCAGGGTGGAGCGGAAGGTGAGGGCGCGATCGATGAGCGTGCTCTGCGACGCGGAGAGCACGCCGTCGGAGCCTTCCTTCAGGAGCACGGCGAGGCGCTGGCGAGCATCGGCGATGTGCGAGTTATCGCTCGGTATGCGCAGCGCGCGCTCGATGAGCCGCGCGATCCCCATGAGCGCGGGGATGACGCCGGTGACGGAGAGGAGCGACCGCAGCCAAGTGAGGGGCCACGCGAAGCGATAGGTGAGGCGATCCGCGTCGTTTCGGAAGAGCTCCTTGGGCATGGCGTCGCCGAAGACAAACATGAGCGGCGCGACGATCAGCACGTTGAAGGCGACGATTTCGCCCTCGCTCCGCGCG
>JAEUJA010000125.1 GCA_016793195.1 Phycisphaerae bacterium | reverse complement strand
CTCGTGGGCCGGCGCGCCCCGCCGGCGCCGGGTGTGGGCGCCGTCGACAACTTGCCCCGTCGAGTGAGCGCCGCCCCCAAGCCCGCTCGCTCCGGGTCAGTCCTTGGGGCGGATTGAAGAGATCCGCCCCAATCTGTTTTTTGCGCTCAACGCCCCGACACCTCGCCTTCCCCCTGTCTCCCTGTCTCGCTGTCCCCCTGTCTCGCTGTCTCGCTATTCCATGTGCCATGTGGCCCCGTGCCCTGTGCCACGTGCCCTCTGGCCCACCGCCTTCGATCGCGCGTCGACCTCAACTCCCCAATGCACAACGCCCCCGTCCTGGGGGCGTTGGCGTGCTCTCTCTCTACGGCTTCCAGGCCGCGGCTCAATCACCGCGCCCCAGAGTTGTCACCCGAATCTCAGCGACGACGACGCGCCGCCAGCAACCCACCAACGCCCAGCAGCGCCGCCGCGCCAGGCGCCGGGATCGGGTCCGCGCCCACGCCGTCGATGTCAAATCCGTCCGCGTACGGCAGGCCGATGAAGCTGCTCGTGTCCACGAACTTCACGAAATCCCACGCAAAGATGCCCGTGTTGCCCTGCACCGTCGCCAGCGACACCGGCACGCCCTCGACGAGGTTCGACAGGTTCGCGACGTGGTGGTACGTCGCCGAGAGCGCGTCGGCGCCGGTGCCCACATACAGGTCGGCGAACTCAAAGTGCCCGAAGGACGCGCCGAACGTCGTCTCGTACCAGTAGATCGTGTCCTTGAACTGCTCCCCGAACGACAGCGTCAACTGCCCGCCGAAGCCCAGCGACACGAAGTTGATCGTGTCCGGGAAGCTGTCGTCGTTCTGCGGCACGCCCAGTGCGTTCGCCGTATTCGTGCGGTCGACCGGCAGCGCGCTCCCGTCCTCCTGCGTCCCCGGCAGGTAGTTGTGCGCGGCGCTCGCCCAAATCTGAGCCTGCGCGGCCCCCGCCAGCGAAACCATCGCCAGCGCACCGATCAATGTCACCTTCTTCATGCCTGTCTCCTTCCTCGTTGAAGCTTCAACACGTCGGCTCGCCGCGGCGGAAACGCGGCGGGGTGGAAGGTACCTCCACCACCCCGAAAGCCAACGTCGTTACGGTACCCTTCTCACGCGCCGGAACGCAATGGCAAAGCACTTTCGCACCCCAATGTCGCGCGGGTTTGCGATTCTTGCCGAAATCCCGGGCTTTCGATTCAAGCTCCGTTAGGGACGCCGGCGCCGCGACATCGACACCAGCCCAAGACAGACCACCACCGCCGTCCCAGGCGCCGGAACCACCGTATCCAGATAGTCCGTCAGCACGCGCAGCGTCGTCTTCGTCGCTGAGTTTGCCGATTCCAGCGGCGTGTCGATGCCGACGTGGACGTGCCCCGCCGCAAAGTTTCTATAGGGATCGTTCACTCCCGAATGCTGCAGGTTGTACCACTCCCCGTGCAGCCCGATGAACTCCGACAGAAAACCGCCGCCAAACCCGCTCCCGGTGTCGATGTACGCGTTCCCGATCGCCCCCGACGCCTTCACCGCGTCCACGATTCCCTGCATCGGCAGCGTGCTCGGAACGATCTGATTCGCTACCAAATCGTCGTAAATCGGCATGTCCGCGTCGGGACGCTTGGGCTCGACGTAATCCGGGAACCACCCGTTCGGCGACCGCATCTTCAGACGCGACTCCACCTCCCAGTTGCTCCCCGGATTCCCCCGCGAGAACGTCACGATCGCGCACGGCTTGATCTCGTTGGCGATCCGCCCCCAATCCGCCGACGTGTCCTGGTAATCAACCTCAAAGTCCCCCGTCCCCTTGCCCCAGTTGGGACCGTCATCCGGGTTGAACGTCGGGAAGTACGAGTACACGTTGTACCCCCGCCCCTCCCAGTTCGCGCCGATCCAGCCCTCGGGGTTCAGCTCCGGGTTCGTGCTGAACCGCGACACCATCCAGTTCGTCGGCGGCCAGTACCCCGTAATCAGTATGTTGTTGGTGTGACCGGCATCCGCCGCGGGCGCAAACACACCCGCCGCCATGCAGGCAGCCATCACGACGCCCGCGCGCGGGCCCGAAATCGCGTTCTTCGACATGTCGTCCCTTCTCCTTTGGACGACCCCAGTATCGCAGAACACGCCCCGGGAAACAAGCCCATCGCACCGCCCGCGACGTCAGCGACCGCACCCCGTTCTCACGGTATTTTTGCAGGCCCCGGCGATCCGGGTCGCCCGGGCTCGGGCGCGCACCCGCTCCTCGCGCGATTTACCCGCGCTTGCGCCGATCGATCATCTTGCTCACGGCCCTCTTCAGCTTGTGCGAAGCCAGGTCGATCGCCTCATAAAAACCGCCCGCCTGCTCGGCGACAATCACCGGCGAGCGATGCGGAATCGACGCGAGAATCCGGCACTGCTTGTCCACGCCGCCGCGCGGCCCGTTCACGTCCGCGATCCGAACCTCGATCGTCGCGATCCGCGGCTCGAATCGCCCGATCGCGTGCGCAATCCGCTCACGCACATAGTCAAGCACGGCCTGGGTGGTGGGCATCGGTCCATCGACGAAACGTAGTGTCATATGAAACCTCCACTGGGCGATACGACCAGATCGGCCGCCTGTTCGCGCCCGCCCAGCGCTTTTCCCCGACGTTTCACCCGACGGCCATCATCGGCTTCCGTTCGTCACGAACGCCCCGCGGCCCATGCGAACAGAGTGCAAGAAAACAGGAAATCGGGTACAAACAGGCACACGCCGGCGCGACCGCGCCGCCGGCACACACCGGAGATTCACGATGCCCGCTTCGCCCCACCGTCCCTCCCGACGCACTTTCCTCAAGGGAGTCGCCGCCGTCGGCGCCGCCTCCGCCCTCTCCTTCCCACGCGTCGTCACCGCCTCAAACAAATCCGGCAAGGAGCCCATCATCGTCGGCGCCGGCGACCACCGCTACGAAGTCCTCCACGACTGGGGACAGCTCCCCAAAACCATCTCCTACGGCAACACCCACGGCGTGTGCGAAGACTCCCAGGGCCGAATCTACATCAAGCACACCATCCACTCCTCCAGCCAAGAAAAAAACGCCATGGTCGTCTTCGACGCCGACGGCAAATACGTCGGCGCCTGGGGCGCCGAACTCGGCATCGCCGGCGGCGCCCACGGCCTGCATATCAACAAGGAAGGCTCGCAGGAGTTCCTCTACCTCTGCGACCAGGCACGCGGCCAGGTCTTCAAGACCGACCTCGCCGGAAAAGTCGTCTGGCAACGCGGCGTCCCCGACGCCAACGGCCTCTACGCCAACCCCGGCGAATACCACCCCACCAACGTCGCCATCCACAACGACACCCTCTTCATCGCCGACGGCTACGGCAAAAACTGGATCCACATCTATGACACCAACGGCAACTACAAAAAATCCTTCGCCGGCTCGGGGAGCGAGCCCGGCAAGACAAGCTGCCCGCACGGCCTCATGATCGACACCCGCGGCAGCACCCCCGTCCTCGCCGTCGCCGATCGCGGAAACAACCGCATCCAGTACTTCTCCCTCGCCGGCAAGCACATCTCCTTCGTCAAGGACGAACTCAAGCTCCCCTGCCACTTCCACCAGCGCGGCACCGACCTCCTCATCCCCGACCTCCAATCACGCGTCACCATCTTCAACAAGGACAACAAGCTCATCACCCACCTCTGCGACGGCGAAAAAATGGACCTGCGCGACAAGGCCCGCGACCAGTTCCTCCCCGGCAAGTTCATCTGCCCACACAGCGCCATCTGGGACCACGCCGGAAACATCTTCGTCGTCGAATGGGTCGAGGTCGGCCGCGTCACCAAGCTCAAGCGCGTCGGCTAGCACCGCAAAGCTCCGGCGCGTCAGCGAACACGCCGCAAACATCCGATCGCTGATCTCCGAGCCCCCGACTTCGGTCGGGGGCTTTGTCGTTTCCAGCGGAACTCGGGGTGGGTTCCGGGGTACAACTCCATGAAAGGAGCAACCCATGCGGAATGCACGCGCCTTCACGCTGACGGACCTTCTGACCCTGATCGCGGTGTTGACCCTACTCCTGGCCGTGGCCGCCGCCGCGGGCAAGCCGCCGGGACGGTTCAATCCCTTCCCCAACTACGCCGCGATCGCCCAGGCCGCGGGAGCCTATCGGAACGACAACCAGAATCGTCTGCCGTTCACGCTGACGTACCGGCGCGGCACGACCAAGAGCGCAACCTCTGGCAATCTCATCGGCTGGGCGAGTTGGCAATGGGCGGGGAAGAACAACCTTGGTCGATGGGCGACGACGTCGTGGCACAGCAAGTTTGACATCGAAGCCGCGGACCGCCCCATGAACGCCTATCTCTACCCCGGCACGGTCTTCGACGCGCCGCCGCCGCCCGCGGAGCTTCCCGCGAACGACCCTGCCCGCAACCAGCAGGCGCCGATCAACCGCGATCCATACGACAAAGCCTCCCACCAATGGCGCTGGCCCAACGCCGAGCCCGTGGGCCTCTCCAGCTACATCGATGTCGGAACCAGCTACCACACCAACATGACCGGCGTGTACTCGATCCCGGGCCACTACTCGAAGATGGAAGACCAGTTCCAGGCCTTCAACGCCCTCTTGGCCGCCGGCACCGGTTTCAACCCCTCGCGCTACGTCTGGCTGTCCGAGGAATTCACCGAAATCGTGATCCACCAGCAGCCCGGCTTCACGATCAAAAACGGGCGCGGCGACATCAACAAGTCCGCCATGCTCTATCTCGACGGGCACGCCGGCTACGAGGACGTCGCGCCGCAGGTCTTCAAGACCCCGATCTACTCGCTGGTGTACGAGGAGTAACCGACCACGCGCCGCACACGCGCCCGGACTGTTTTCCGAGCCCCCGACTTCGGTCGGGGGCTTTTTTCGTTCGTCACGGGCAGCACCTTCCGCCGCGCCTACGCAATCCGCGAGTGTTCAGGCCGTCGGCCTGCCCGTCAGTAGCCGGGTGTGGAGCGAGGAGTCTTCGACGAGCGACACGCCCGGACATGGTGAGTTGGCGCCACGCAGCCTGAAAGGCTGCCAGTGACTGACATAGCGCCGCAATCCACAATCCCCGTCAGCGCCCCGATGGCCACTCGTCTTGGCGTTCGCCACGCCCGCCCGCCTACCCCCTGATCCGCGTCTTCACGTTGTCCATCACGTTCATGTAGTTGATGTACGCGTCATACGGCGAGTCGTACGGGCTGAAATACTTGTGCACGTCCCCGTCGGCCCAGAACTTCGTGCACATGTAATAGAAATGGTCGCTCGTCGTCAGCTTCCGCCAGTCCGCCAGCACCTGCGCCGCCCGCTCGCTCTTGGCCTTGTCGCCCACCGACTTCTTCACGAGCTCCTTCACCAGCCCCTCGACCCGGTAGCACTCGTCCAGCGCGTTGTTCTGCATCGCATTGCCGCGCCACGCCGTCAGGTCGCGCTCCGTGTCGGCCCACGACGTCCAGTTGTGCGCGTCGTACACCCCCACCGCCGGGAACCGCTCGATCGCCTCCGACACCGTGTTGAAATGGTTGTGCCCGGGGTTCACGTCGAACACCTTCTCCGGCAGCGACTTCAGGAACTCAAAGATCCCCGTGTCCGCCCACTGGTGCTCCCCAAACGTCTCGTAGTCCATGAACAGGTTGCACAGATACCCGTCGCCGTTGATCTGGTTCACCCAGCCCGCGAACTTCTCCGCCGTGAGCGGCCACTCCGCCCACCCGCGGTTGCTGAACCGGAACGCCACGTCGTCCGACAACCGATAGTTCTTCAGCAACAGCGAAAACGCCCTGCCCTCCGCGCTCATCACCGTCTTCCCGAACAAGTCCGGCGGGCGATACATGTAATTCGGCGAGCGATACCCCAGCAAGAGGTCCGTCCCCTCGCAGATCGCCCCGATCCACCGCGGCTTGCCCTCCGCGTCCCGCATGTCCGCCAGCGCATACGACAACTCGTTGGCGTAGATCAGCTCCGTATTCCTGAACACCCGCGGCGTCTGCCCGAAGTGCTCCCTGATCTTCGCGCTGTGCATGTCCACCTGGGCCGCGAACTCGTCCTTGGAATACAGGAACGACAGCGAGTGGTAATACGTCTCGCCGATGAACTCGCAGCACCCCGTGTCGGCCAGCTTCTTGAAAAGGTCCAAAACGTCCGGCGCCCACGCCGCCAATTGGTCCAGCACCACGCCCGTGATCGCGTAGCTGACCTTGAAGTTCCCCTTGTGACGCTTCACCAGGTCCAGGATCAACGCCGTCGCCGGGCGATAGCACTTGTCGGCCACCTTCAGCAGCACCTCGCGGTTCTTCTCGTCGTCAAAATAGAACGGGTCCGAGTGAAACACCGAGTACCGCTTCAACCGGTACGGCTGGTGAACCTGGAAATAAAACACGATCGACGCCATGCGCACCCCCGGGCCCTGCCCCGCGACACGCGCAGTGTAGGAGAATCCCGACCGCGGCACGATCGCCCCTGCCTTCCCCTTTCCCGATGCCCGATGCCTAATGCCCGATGCCTCTGCCTTTTCAGTAGCCCGACCGTCAGGGAGGGCGCGGCGTTGACGATCCCGAAACGCCGCCGAGGGCGTCTCGGCGTGCCACCGATATCGTCCGCGACATCGGTGCTCTTCTCCGGGTGGCGTGGTCAAGCCCGCTCTGGAGGCTTGACCACGTTCTTCGATTCTCATCACGCACGGCACCACATCCGTCGCCTGCGGCATCGATGCGTTTTCTTCATGTGGCCATTTGGCCCTTTGCAATTTGGCGATTTGTCTCTGTCTCGCTCTTCACCTGATGCCTGATGCCCGATGCCTCTCCCCTCAACAGCCGTTCTCAAAGGCCTCCGCGAAAGCGTCGAAATCGCCGTCGTTCACGACACCATCGCCGTTCAAGTCCGCCGCGGGATCCGCGGCATCAAACAACTCCGCGAACACGTCATAGTCCGCGCCGTTCACAAAGCCATCGCGAACCAGGTCCGCGGGGCAATCCTTGTAGCCGAGTTCCCAGGTTTCGGCGTTCGAGGAGTACGAATCTCGGCCACCGAAGATCGTTAGGACACCTCGCGCCGAGTCATACACCGCCCCATGCTCATAACGGGGGTACGCCCCGACCCAGTCCCGCTTTCTCCACTGTGTGCCGTTCCAATCCCAGGTATCTCCCAACGAGGCGACGGAAGCTGTGATTCCCCCAAAGAGAACCGTCACGGCACGCACGGGGTCGTAAGTCATCGAGTGGCCGTACCGGGCCGACGGCCCGCCCGTGGCGACCAGCTTCCATTCGGTCCCGTTCCATTCCCAGGTATCGTCGAGAACCGCGGCCTCAGAAGTCCCGCCAAAGAGAACTACGGTTCGGCGTGCCGCGTCGTAGGCCATCGCGTGCAGGATTCGCTGTGGCGGAGGGTGTGGCGAGCTGCGCTTCGTCCACTTCTCGCCATTCCACTCCCAGGTGTCGCGCTGAGACGCCGTGCCACGGAAACCACCGAAAAGCACAACCACGCCGCGCGCCGAGTCGTAGGCCATCGCATGATCTGCACGCGCGGGCGGCGCACCGACCAAACGCTGGGTCCACGTCGTGCCGTCCCATTCCCATGTCTGGTCCGAATAGCCGACGCCGCTCCGTCCGCCGAAGAGAACTGTCATCGCCCGTGCCGAGTCGTACGCCATGGCTTGACCACTCATCGCCGGAGGCCCTTCGACCAACAACTGGGTCCACGCGGATCCGTCCCACTCCCACGTTTCGCCGGGACCCCCGGAGCCATACCCCCCAAACAAGACAGCGCGACGCCGAGCCTGGTCATAGACCATGTCGTTGCTCCCGCGCGCGGCAAAAGGCACGTCCGGCGATCGCAGCGCCCACGCCGCTCCGTCATACGTCCAAACCTCGGCGCTCGGGTTGCCGCCCCTGAGCCCCCCAAACAGCAGCGTCTGCCCCCGCGCGGCGTCGTACACCATCGCGTGGCTCTCCCTCATCGACAGGCCGACGTCGGCCCGCCGCTCCCACGCCGTCCCGTCCCATTCCCATGTCTCCGGGGCGCCCCCGACACTCCCGCCCGTCAGAACGACGACGCCCCGCCCCGCGTCGTACGCCATCGCGTGGTTGTCTCGCGCCGACGGCCCGTCGACGTCGCGCCGCGTCCACGCCGCCCCATCCCACTCCCACGTCTCACCGTTCGCCCCCGCAGACGCATTCCCCCCGAACAGCACCGTCACGCCCCGCGACGCGTCGTACGCCATCGCGTGCAAGCTCCGCTTCGACGGCCCGGCCACCACCCGCTGCGTCCACTCCGTCCCGTCCCACTCCCAAGTCTCGGCGTTGATGCCCACGCTCGTGTATCCCCCGAACAGCACCGTCACTCCGCGCAACGAGTCATACGCCATCGCGTGCCCATACCTCGGCTTGGGCCCGCGCACCGCCCGCTGCGTCCAGGCCGCGCCATCCCACTCCCATGTCTGCGGGCTGCCCCCGTTGCTCGTCAGGCCGCCGAACAAGACCGTCACCCCGCGCGCCGAGTCATACACCATCGCGTGTCCGTATCGCGCCGACGGCCCGTCGACCACCCGCTGCGCCCACGCGCTCCCGTTCCACTCCCACGTCTCCGCGCTGCGGGCCTCCGCGTTGCCGCCGAACAGCACGCCCACGCCCCGCGCCGTATCGAACGCCATCGCGTGCTGGCTCCGCGGCGAGGGATACCGCTGCACCCACTCCATCCGCTGCGCCCGCGCGATCGGCATCGCCCACGCACCCACCAGCATCAGCACCCACGCGACAACCGCCGCGAGCCTCGCCGCCGCTTCCGTGAAGGACCGGTTCATGCAGACCTCCCCGCGTCTTGGGCCATGGGCCAGGAGTGTCCATCCCCGCAATCACGCACGCCGCGGCAAGAATCGCCGCAACGCCCGTCTGTGTCCGATTTCATGGTAGTGAATCGGCCCGCCGCGATCAATGGATTTCGCGTCGCTGAGCGACGCCCGAAGCGCGCCGAAATCCATCCCACCCTCGCCCGTGGCGTGCTCCGCCCGCCTTACCCCAACAAAAAACCCCGGACTCGCGCCCGGGGTTTCGCAAATCTTATTCACATCTCACGCCGCCGCGATCTCACAATCTCGCGGACGCCGCCTTCTTACTTCGTCGCCTTCCACGTGCTCTTGAAGCTCTTGATCGCCTCTTCCACCTTCTTTTCCGTCTCCGCGTCCAGCGCCTTCTTCTCGTTCAGCGCATTCCACGCAGGCTTGCCCGACGCCTGGAAAAACTTCAAGAGATCGACCTCGAACTGACGCACGTCCGCCACCGCCACGTCGTCCAGGTACCCCTTGCTCCCCGCGAACACCGAGATCACCTGGTCGACAATGTGGAACGGCGAGTACTGCCCCTGCTTCAGCAGCTCGACCATCCGCCGCCCGCGATCAAGCTGCCGCTGCGTCGCCTTGTCAAGCTCCGTGCCCAGCTGCGCAAACGCCTCCAACTCGCGCGCCGCCGCAAGGTCCAGTCGCAGCGAGCCGGCGATCTTCTTCATCGCCTTCACCTGCGCGTTGCCGCCCACGCGCGACACCGAGATGCCCACGTTGATCGCCGGGCGCACGCCCGAGAAGAACAACTCCGGCTCCAGATAAATCTGCCCGTCCGTGATCGAGATCACGTTGGTCGGGATGTACGCCGAAACGTCGCCCTCCTGCGTCTCGATGATCGGCAGCGACGTGATCGAGCCCGCCCCGTTCTCGTCCGACAGCTTCGTCGCGCGCTCCAAGAGCCGCGAGTGCAGATAGAACACGTCGCCCGGGTACGCCTCGCGCCCCGGCGGACGACGAAGCAAGAGCGACAACTGGCGGTACGCCACCGCCTGCTTCGACAAGTCGTCGTACACGCACAACGCGTGCTTGGGCGACTTCCCCTGCTTGCCCAGCCACATGAAATACTCGGCCATCGCCGTGCCCGAATACGGCGCCACATACTGCATCGGCGCGGGGTCAGAGCTCGACGCGTTCACGACGATCGTGTAGTCCATCGCGCCGTTCTTCTTCAAGACCTCCACCACGCCCGCCACCGTCGATTCCTTCTGACCGACCGCGACATAGATGCACACCACCGCGTCCTTGGTGCCCCAGTACTGCTTCTGGTTGATGATCGTGTCGATCGCCACCGCCGTTTTGCCCGTCTTGCGGTCGCCGATGATCAGCTCGCGCTGCCCGCGACCGATCGGGATCATCGAGTCCACCGCCTTCACACCCGTCTGCATCGGCTCGTGCACCGGCTGACGCTCCGCGATCCCCGGCGCGATGATGTCCACTTTCCGGAACTCCGTCGCGTTGATCGGGCCCTTGTCGTCCAAAGGCCGCCCCAGCGGGTCGACCACGCGACCAAGCAGCGCCTCGCCCACCGGCACCTCGAGCAGGCGACCGGTCGACTTGACCATGTCGCCTTCCTTCACCGACAGATAATCGCCGTAAATGACCGCGCCCACCGTGTCAAGCTCCAGGTTGAACACCTGGCCCATCACCGCGCCTTCAGCGGTCTGAAACTCCAGCAGCTCGCCCGCCATCGCGTTCGACAGGCCGTACACCCGCGCGATGCCGTCGCCCACCTCCACCACCCGCCCAACCTCGGAAACCTCAAGCTCGGCCGAATACTGCTCGATCTCACGCTTGATGACGCTCGCGATCTCGTCGGTCTTGATCTTCACGTGATGCTCCGATGGGTCCGCGACGCCCCGAAGAACGCCGCG
>JAEUJA010000075.1 GCA_016793195.1 Phycisphaerae bacterium | reverse complement strand
ATCCGAAAGCACGGCTCGGGGAACATCGGGGCGACCAACGTCGGGCGCGTGCTTGGGCGGAAGGCCGGTTTCACGGTGTTTGCGCTCGATCTCTGCAAGGGGCTGGCCCCGACGCTCGCCTATGGGATGCTGTCGGGGGGCGCGGGCGTGCTTTCGTTGCCGTCCCACCACGCGTGGCACTGGCTGCTCGTCATGGTTTCGCCAATCCTGGGGCACATGTTCTGCCCGTGGATCGGGTTCAAGGGTGGCAAGGGCGTGGCCTCGGCGCTGGGTGCACTGCTCGGTGTGTTCCCGGCGCTGTCGCTGGCGGGGCTGGCGGCGGCGGTCGTGTGGTTCGGGTCGCTGTGGCTGTGGTCGATGGTGGGGCTGTCGTCGGTGCTGGCGGCGGCGGCGTTGCCGGTGGCGGTGGTCGGGCTGTTCATGGCGCGGGGGGTCGATCCGGTCGGTTCCGGCCTGCCGTTTGTGCTGACCAGCGCGGGACTCGCGCTGGTGGTCATCATCAAGCACCGGGCGAATCTGGGGCGGGTGGTGAAGGGGACGGAGCCGAAGGTGACGTGGCTTCGGCGGCGAAAATAGTCCGATAAGAACGGCCTGTTCCTGCTGTCTGCTCTGATTCACTTCAAATGCTTGGTTATCGGACGCGGATAAACGCGCAAGATTGCCCACGTTCACGTTGTACTTAAGGAATTGACGATCGGTGGTGACGAGCCGGGGTTTCGGACCTTGGCCCGTGCCGTGCGTGCGAGTCCGGCGAGTTGTACGGAGAGGTTGGGGGCGCGCGGTCGGCAGAATGGCTGAACTCGCGCGAGCGGGCGGACGATGACGCTCGATATCGCATGATCTGGGTTGACGGCGGCCAAGGACGGCGGCCAGGCCTCGGAGGGACTCGACGATGCAAGCCCTGAAGCTACGGACTTTTGATCGAACGACGGACCAGGACGAGCCGTTCCCGTTCCCGCGCTCCGGGGCGGGGCGCTGGCAGCCCAAGATCCACGAGGAGCGTACCGACGCGGGCCATCGCTTCATGCACCCGGCCGAGCGGGCCTTGGAAGAGGCGCAGCGCCGGCTCGATGCGCTCCGCACGATGATGAATAACGAGTTTGACGACGACGGCCCTCGGGCGGCGTAGGTCAAGCTTTTGTCTCTAACCAGTGACAGGACCCGTCTCCGGGGGCGGGTCCTGTGGCTTTTTGGACCGGGTCACCCGGTAGTTCCCCCGAGCGTTGGGGGGTGAATTGCGGTTCAGAGATGATGAACGGGGGCGCGCGTGCCGATAAACGCTGTCACGGCGGCGCGATGACCGCGCCCATCGGAGTGGCCGCATGGCGGAACGGATCGCCGACACCCTGGTCCTGGCCTTCACCGCGGGGGTGTCGCTCCACGACTGGAAGTCGGCGGGGCTGCTCGACCGGGAGTGGGCGCTGTACGAGCGGCTGCGGCCGCTGTATGGGCAGATCATTCTCGTGACCTACGGCGCGGACGACGCGATGCACGCGGGCGAGCTGGGGCCCGGCGTTCACGTCATCTCCAACGAGCGGAAGCTGACCCGGGCGGAATTCACCGCGACGATCCCGGAGCGCGTGGCGGGGTTGTGCGGAGGATCGCGCACGGTGGTGGTCAAGACCAACCAACTGGCCAGCGGCGTGGTGGCGGTGCGGATCGCCGAGCGCCTGCGGGGCGAGCCCGGTCGGCGCGTGGCGCTGGTGGCGCGGGGCGGGTATCTGTGGTCGCGGTTCGTGGCGCGTGAGCAGGGGGCGGACTCGACGGCGGCGCTGGACGCGGGCGTGACGGAGCGCGAGCTGTGCAAGGCGGCGGACCTGGTGGTCGGCACGACGAGCGAGATGATCGAGGACCTTGCGTGGCGGTACGGGCTCGACGACGCGGGGACACGGCTGGTGCCGAACTATGTGCTGACGGACGCGCCGTTCCGCGAATCGACGGAGCGTCAGAGCGGGCTGATCCTGTACGCCGGGCAACTGACGGTGCGGAAGCGCGTGGATCTTTTGATTGAGGCGATCGCGAATCTTCCCGAGAACCTGCGCGAGCAGGTGACGTTCCGCGTGATCGGATCGGGGCCCGAGGAAGGGCGGCTGAAAGCCCTGGCGGCGGCCAAGGGCATCCGGGCGGAGTTCCTGCCGCGGCTGGGTCATCGGGAGCTTTTGGAGCAGATGTCGCGCTGCGCGATCTATGCCCAGGCGTCGTCGCTGGAAGGGCACCCCAAGACGGTGCTGGAGGCGATGGCGACCGGGGCGTCGGTGGTGGTGGCCGAATCGCCGGGTCTGGGCAGCGTGGTGCAGAACGGCGTGACGGGCCTGCGCGTCACGGGCGAGGCCGACGCCTTCACGCACGCGATCGGCGCGCTGCTTTCGGACGACGATTGGCGCGGGATTCTGGGCTCGGCGGCGAGCCGGATCGTGCGCGAGACGCTTGGGCTGGATGTGATCATCGATCAGGAGATCGCGGCGCACCGGGTGGCGTTGCAGCGGGCGGGCGCGGGGCGTCACCAGCCCGTGGCGTCGGTGCGCTGGGAGCCGGAGCTGATCACGGCGCCGGCGGAGCTCGCGGCCGGGACGTGGCTGCGGAGCCTGGACGCGTATCTGGCGCGGCTGTCGCCGGAGCAGCGGCGCGAGTTCCTGGGGCGGTTCAAGCCGGCGGCGTGAGCGATGTGGCGGCGGCGTGATTCGGGCGGCGCTCGCGCGCCGGGCTATTGTCTCGCCATGCCGATGCCTCTCTCTGAACGCCCCATGACGCCGGGCGAGTTTTCGCTCCTGGTGCTCGACTTTGACGGCGTGATGACCGACAACTCGGTCGTCGTGCACCAGGACGGCACGGAATCCGTGGTGTGCAACCGGTCCGACGGGTGGGGGCTGGGGCTCCTGCGGGACGCGGGGTTCCCGGTGTTCGTGCTCTCCAGCGAGACCAACCCGGTGGTGGCGGCCCGCTGCCACAAGCTGAAGATTCCGTGCGCGCACGGGCACAAGGACAAGCTCCCGACGCTGGAGGCGCTGCTGTCGGAGCGGAAGCTGGACGGCGCGAGGGTGATCTACGTCGGCAACGACGTGAACGACCTGGCGTGCTTTGCGCGGGTGGGGATGTCGATCGCGGTGCGCGACGCGCACCCGCGGGCGCTGGCGGGCGCGACGTTGGTGACGGCGCGCTCGGGGGGCAAGGGCGCGGTGCGCGAGGTGTGCGACTGGATTCTGGATTCAATGCGCTGAGCGCGGGGATGACGGGCGTGGCGGGCGCTGCACGGCGCCGGGGCGCACGCGGCGCGGGGCGCAATCAGGCCCCGTCGCGGCGCATGGGCTGGAGCTTCCAGTAGGTGATCGAGCGCCACAGCCACTCCATGGGCCCGAAGCGGAAGCGTGCGAGCCACAGGGCGCTCCAGACGAGTTCAACGGCGTAGACGGCGAGGACGACGCCAAAGCGCTGCATCTCGTTGAAGGTGCCGAAGAGCCCGAAGCCGTACCAATAGAAGATGGTGGTGCAGATGAGGGTCTGGCAGAGGTAGTTGGTGAGGGCCATTCGTCCGGCGTTGGCCAGGGCGCGGGTGAGGCCGGCCAGGGCGCCGCGTTCGACGAGGGCGGTCCAGATGGAGATGTAGGCCAGGGCCATGAGCGGGCCGCCGATGTTGATGCCGGTGTTCATCAGGACGCCGGCCAGAATCTTGTTCGGGATGATGTTGAGCCCGAAGACGCCCAGGAGGGAGAGGGGCAGGCCGAGGACGACTCCCAGGGCGATGGCGCGGCGGCGCCAGTGGGCGCGGTCGGGATCGAAGAAGCGGAGCTTGACGAGGGCGGCCCCGAAACAGAAGAGCGCGCCGACCTGCCAGAAGAAGCCGATGACGCAGATGACCAGGAAGATGCCCCAGGACATGGCGCGGAAGGCCAGGGCGGTGA
>JAEUJA010000306.1 GCA_016793195.1 Phycisphaerae bacterium | reverse complement strand
AGTGGGAAATCCGAGGCCGGGAAGTCCGGGCCCGAGAAGGCGCCCGAGCCGAAGGGTGAAGCGCCAAAGGCGGACAAGCTGGCCAAGTCGAAGCCCGATGTCGCGCCCGCCAAGGGCAGGAAGTAGCGAGGAGCCCGCGATGGCGATCAAGGGTCACGGCGTCGACATCGTGGAGATCGCGCGCATCACCGAGATGCTCGCGTCGCACCCCGAGCGATTCGTCGCCAAGTGCTTCACGCTTGGAGAAGCGGCCTACTGCGGCGACGGGCCGACGCGGGTCCAGCGATTCGCCGCGCGGTTCGCCGCCAAGGAAGCGGCGCTCAAGGCGCTGGGCACCGGCTGGCGCGACGGCATCGCATGGACGGATGTCGAGGTTGCGAGCGAGCCCTCGGGCAGGCCGACGCTGCGCGTGAGTGGCGAGGCGGCGCGGATCGCGGCGGGGCTGGGGATCATCCGCTGGTGCATCTCGCTCAGCCACTCCAAGTCGCACGCGATCGCGTCGGTGATCGCGGAGGGATAGCACGATTGCTTTGGCCGCGTTGCCCCCGTGCGGTGCGGTCGCGGGCCTTCTCTCGTGCCTCGCTTCGTCGCGGTTTTTCGCGTCACCTGCTACCCTCTCCCCATGTGCGGGCGCTTCACGCATCTTTACACCTGGAAGCAGCTCCATCGGTTGCTCGGGCTGGCGACGCCCGAGGTTTCGATCCGGGCCCGCTTCAACGTCGCGCCGACGCAGCTCGCGCCGGTGGTGGTGTTCGATCACGGTGCCCTCGCCCTCCGCTCCATGCAGTGGGGGATGATTCCATCGTGGGCCAAGGACGCCGCTATCGCCTCCGGCCTTATCAACGCCCGCGCGGAGGGGATCGAGTCCAAGCCCTCGTTCCGGGCGGCCTTCAAGCGCCGACGTTGCGTCGTTCCGATCTCGGGTTTTTATGAATGGAAAGTCGTTGGCACGTCCGAGGGGCGGAGCGCCAGGCCGGCGAAGCAGCCGATGTACATCACGCCCGCGGACTCGCGCGACGAGCCGTGGTTGCTGGCCGGGCTGTGGGAGACGTGGTCGCCGCCGCAAGGCGAGCCGCTCGATACCTTCACGATCATCACCACCGAGGCCAACGAAATGATGGCCTCGCTGCACACCCGGATGCCCGTCATTCTGGGGCGTGACGCGGCCTTGGCGTGGCTCGCGCCGGGTTCGGGCCGAGGTGGCGAGGTGAGTCCCGACGAGGCCGCCGGGCTGCTCAGGTTGCTTGTCCCTTGCCCGGCTGAATCGATGATCGCGGTGCCTGTTTCCAAACTTGTGAACAGCCCGAAGAATGACACGCCAGAGTGTACAAATCCCGTAAAATCAGAGGGTTTTGGCGGGCTCTTTGGCGGCTAAATTCGAGCCCGGCCATTGATCAATGATTGGTATGTGTTAGTATACCTGTCATGTCCCAAACACAGGATATCCATGCCCTTCGCGGCCTGATCCGCGATCGAGAGGCCGGCGCAAGCGCCGCCCCGCGCTGGCTCTCGTGGTTGGTCGAGCTGCGACTCGGCGCGGTGCATGAGTGGTTTGAGTCCGAGGCCCCGCCGCGAGCGGCTTTGGCGCACGTGACGACCCGCGCGATTCACGCGCGGGCTCTCGAACAGGTGATCTGGATCGGGCGCGAGGTCTTTCCGTACCCGCTGTATCTCGATCCACGGGTGAGGTCGGCGTCGCTCTTCATTGATGCGCCCGACCCCGACGCGAGGCTCTGGGCCGCGGACCTGGCGCTGCGGAGCGGGGCGCGAGCGGGCGTGATCGCCGACGCGAGCCGCTTCACGCTCGCGTGCACGCGTCGACTGCAACTGGCGGCACGCAGCGGCGAGGGTGTCGCGCTGCTGGCGCGACCGCGCGCCGAGGAAACGGTGCTCTCGGCGGCGACCACGCGCTGGCTGGTCGAGCCCGCGCGCCAATCCCGTGGCGTCGGTTGGATGCTGACGCTCCTTCGCAACAAGGACAACCCGACGCTGGCGGCGGAGCGGCCGCGCTGGGTGCTTCACGCCGGAGCCCGGGGCGATGATGGTGTCCGTGTACATCCCGTGGTGGCGAGCGGAACGGATCGCGCGCGGGCCTGAGCCGCGCCCGGACGCCGTGCTCATCGCCCGGACCCGTCGCGGACAGCGCGAGGTCGCGGGCCTGTGCGGCGCCGGGTTCATGGCCGGCGTGCGCCCCGGGTTCTCGATCGCCCACGCGCGGGCCCTGCTCGCGGGCCGCCGCGTGCACGACGTGGACGAGGACCCGCCGGGCGACGCGTGCCGGCTGAAGGCCATGGCCCGGTGGGCCTCGGGCCGCTGGTCGCCGATCGTCGGTGTGGACGGTGTCGATGCTCTGCTCCTGAACGTCGCGGGCTGCGAGCACCTGTTCGGCGGGCTGGAGGGGCTGGTGCGCGACATCGAGCGTGCCGTGCGGGCCCTGCGTGTGACGCCGTTCATCGGCGCGGCGCGGACTGTCGGGGCCGCGTGGGCGGTGGCCCGGTACGCGCCGCGTGAATCTCGCGTCGTCACGCCCGGGCGCGAGCGTGAGGCGATCGCGCCGTTGCCGGTCGCGGCCCTGCGCGTTGATGACGAGGTTGTCGCCGGGCTGGCGGAGGTCGGCGTCGAGCGGATCGGGCCGTTGCTGGAGCTTCCGCGTGCGTCGCTCCCGGCGCGCTACGGCGAGGAGCTGCTGCTCAGGATCGATCAGGCCCTGGGGCACGCCGTCGAGATGATCGATCCCACGCGACCGCGGGAAGACCTGCTCGCCTCGCGCGAGATTCCCGGCGGAACCACGCGGCTTGAATCCGTCGAGGTGGTGGTCAGGTGGCTCCTGACCCACCTCGGCGCCGCGCTGGCGAGGATGGAGTCGGGGCTGCGACGCCTGGAGTGCACGTTCGAGCGGCTCGGCGGCGCGCCGATTCGGTGCGCGATCGAGGTCTCGCGCGCCAGCCGCGACCCGCGCCATCTCTGGAGACTGCTCGCCACCAAGATTGAGCGGGTCCACATGGGTTTCGGCGTCGAGCGCGTCACGCTGCGGGCGCTCGGGCTGGCGCGCCTGGCGCACGCCCAGGCGTCGTTCGCGGGCGAGCAGTACTCTACGCTCGACGATGCCCCGTTCGACGCGCCGCTGGCCGCGCTGGTCGACACGCTCGCCTCTCGCCTCGGGCGCGAGAACGTGATGCGGGCGGGGCTGGTGCCCAGCCACCGACCCGAGCGTGCTTTTTCACTCGTGCCCGCCGACAGCGCCGGGCCGCTCTCGGGCGACACGCCGCCGATCGGAGAACGTCCCTCGGAGTTGTTGACCGAGCCCGCGCCGGCGGAGGTTGTCGCGCTCAGCCCCGACGGCCCTGTCATGCGCGTCGCGTGGCGGGGCGGAAGCGCCGCGATCCTGTGCTGCGTCGGGCCGGAGCGCCTCGGGCCCGAATGGTGGCGCAGCCGCGAGGACACGCGCGATTACTTCCGCGTGCAGGAGGAGTCGGGGCGCTGGCTGTGGGTCTTCCGCGCCCTGCACGCCGGCGCGTGGTTCGTCCATGGGCGTTGGAGCTAGCGATGCCCGACCCCGGGCCATCCAAACGCCGCGATCATCCCTTCCGGGGCGGGCCACGCGCCGGGGGCGAGCCCGCGCCGCGCGCGGCGGCGTTCGTCGAACTGGTCACGACGACCAACTTCACATTCCTGACGGGCGCGAGCCACCCCGAGGAGTTCGCGCACGAGGCCGCGGCCCAGGGCTACGGCGCGATCGGCGTCGCGGACGCCAACACCCTGGCGGGCATCGTGCGGGCGCACTGCGGCGCCAAGGACGTGGGTATCAGGTGCGTCGTCGGGTCGCGTCTGGTGCTCGCGGATCCCTCGGGACTCGAGATCGCGGTCTATCCGACCGATCGCGCGTCGTACGGGCGGCTCTGCCGCCTGCTCACCATCGGCAAGCGCCGGAGCCCAAAGGGCGAGTGCCGCGTTTCGCTCGCGGATGTCGCGGCGCACCACGATGGGCTCATCGGCGTGCTCCTGCCGACGTGCCCGGTTGAGGAACTGGCCCGGCGGCTTGGTTCGCTGCGTGACATGTTCGACGACGACCGCCTGTCGCTGGGCGTGAGCATCGGGTATGCGTCGGACGACGCGGAGCGGATCGCGCGGCTGGCGGCCCTGGGCGCTCGCTTCGGCGTGCCGCTGCTGGCAACCAACGACGCGCGGTATCACACGCCGTCGCGCCGCCCGCTCCAGGACGTGCTGACGTGCATCCGCCTTGGCACGACCATCGAGGCGGCGGGCTATGCGCTCGCGCCAAACGCCGAGCGGCACCTGAAACCCCCGCACGAGATGGCCCGCCTCTTTGCCGATCGCCCCCAGACCCTCGCGCGAAGCCTGGCGATCGCCGAGCGCACCGGCGGCTTTTCCCTCGACCAGCTGCGCTACGAGTACCCCGACGAGGTGTGCCCGCGCGGGCTTGCGCCCATGGAGTATCTGCGCCGCCTGACACGCGAGGGAGCCATCGGGCGCTACCCCGGCGGCGTGCCGGAGAAGGTCGCGCGCGTGCTCGATCACGAGCTGGCGATCATCGACGAGCTCCGCTACGCGCCGTATTTCCTGACGGTCTACGACATCGTGAAGTTCGCGCGCTCGCGCGCCATCCTCTGCCAGGGGCGCGGCGCCGCCGCCAACTCCGCCGTGTGCTATTGCCTGGGCATCACCAGCGTGGACCCCTCGCGGATCGAGCTCCTGTTCGAGCGGTTCGTCAGCCGCGAGCGCAACGAGCCGCCCGACATCGACATCGACTTCGAGCACGAACGCCGCGAGGAGGTGATCCAGTACATCTACGCGAGCTACGGGCGCGATCGCGCCGCGCTGACGGCCGAGGTGATCTCCTACCGCGGCAAGAGCGCCATCCGCGATGTCGGCAAGGCGATGGGGCTCTCGCTCGACCTGGTCGACACGCTCGCCAAGTCCCTGGGCTGGTGGGACAAGGCCGACTTTCCCGCCGACCGGCTGCGTGAGATGGGCCTCGACCCGGGCGACCGCGCCATCCGACAGGCGCTCACGCTGGCCGGGCAGTTGCAGGGCTTCCCCAGGCACCTGTCCCAGCACGTCGGCGGGTTTGTCATCTCGCGCGGGCCGCTCTGCGAGTCGGTCCCCATCGAGAACGCCGCGATGGAGGAGCGGACCGTGATCGAGTGGGACAAGGACGACCTGGACGCGATGGGGATGCTGAAGGTCGACTGCCTGGGCCTGGGCATGCTGACGTGCATCCGCAAGTGCTTCGAGCTGGTGCGCGAGCACCACGGGCGCGACCTGACGCTCGCCAGTGTCCCGCCCGAGGACCCGGAGGTCTACGACATGCTGTGCAGCGCCGACACCATCGGCGTCTTCCAGATCGAGAGCCGCGCCCAGATGTCGATGCTCCCGCGCCTTCGCCCGCGCTGCTTCTATGACCTGGTGATCGAGGTGGCGATCGTCCGCCCCGGGCCGATCCAGGGGAACATGGTGCATCCGTATCTGCGTCGTCGCAACGGGGAGGAACGCGTCACATACCCCAGCGAGGAAGTCCGCGCCGTGCTCTCGCGCACGCTCGGCGTCCCGCTCTTTCAGGAGCAGGCGATGGCGCTGGCGATCGTGGCGGCGGGCTTCACGCCCGGCGAGGCCGACCAGCTCCGGCGCGCCATGGCCGCCTGGAAACGCAAGGGTGATCTCATCGAGCGCTTCGGGCACAAGCTCGTCGGGGGCATGCTCCGCAAGGGATACCCCGCCGAGTTCGCGGCACGATGCTTCGAGCAGATCAAGGGCTTCAGCGAGTACGGCTTTCCCGAGAGCCACGCCGCCAGCTTCGCGCTCCTGGTGTATGTGTCATCGTGGCTGAAGCGCCACCATCCAGCGCCCTTCGCCGCCGCCCTCATCAACAGCCAGCCCATGGGCTTCTATCAGCCCGCGCAGATCGTCCGCGACGCGCAAGAGCACGGCGTGTGCGTCCGCGCCGTCGACGTCAATCACAGCGACTGGGATTGCACGCTCGAAGACCGTGGTCGCGTGCTCCGCCTGGGCATGCGTCTGGTCAAGGGCCTGGGCCGGGTACACGCCGACCAGATCGCCGCGGCCCGGCGCGAGGACGGCGTATTTTCATCGATCGAATCGCTCCGACGCCGGTGCGACTTGCCCGCTGGGCCGCTGCGAGCGCTAGCGCGGGCCGACGCCCTCGCGTCGATGGGGCTCGATCGCCAGCACGCGCTCTGGGCGATCCAGCCCCGGCGCGACGCCGACCTGCCGCTGTTGGACGCGATCGAGGAGCGTGCCGCGTTGCACCCCGAGCCGCCGGGCGCGGATCAGCTTCCGGCGCTCGAACCCAGCCGCCTGGTCCATCACGACTACGCCGCCACGGGGCTCTCGCTCAAGGCCCATCCGATCGCGTTCCTGCGCGAGCGTTTGGCCGCGCTCCATGTCGAGACGGCGCGCGACATCGAGGACGCCGCGAAGTTTCCCCACGGCTCGCGCGCCGGCGTCGCCGGCATCGTCCTGCACCGCCAGCGCCCGGGCACCGCCGGCGGCATCCTCTTCATGACCCTCGAGGACGAGACCGGCAAGGCCAACCTCATCGTTCGACCCGACGTCTTCGAGAAGTACCGCGCCGCGGCCAAGCTCGGCGTGTCGCTCCTGGTGCGCGGGCTCGTCGAGCGCAACGGGCGGGTTGTGCATGTGCTTGTGAGCCAGATCGAGTCGATCGACGACTGGCAGCCCGGCTTGTGCGCCCGCTCGCGCGATTTTCACTAGGGCCTGTTGTGAGCGCCGGACACCGAGCAAACGCGCGCCAAGGCCCGCAATGGGCTGTACCGCATCCGCAGGGGCAAACTCAGTACCGCCGAGGTGTTCACCGCCGCGGACGGGCGGGTGCCGGCCAACGTCTACACCGACCCCAAACATCTCGACGTGGCCGGGGCCGTGGCGAGCCTGCCGGACCTGCCGCTGCGTGAAACTCACACACGTGCGCACCATTGTCGAAGCGAAGGGATGCACTCACGGTGATGTTCACATCGCATCGCGCGAGTCGATCCTAAGGGCGTGTTAGCCGCACGGTAACCGGAGAGGGACAGCGTTCAACCGTTCGGAGAGGGTGGAGCGCTCGACGGGGAGATCCACGCCCGCGGCGGTGTTGGCGAGTTCATCTTCCACGTTTGACGGATTGAGGCCAGAACACGCTGCACGGTCCCGGCCTCCACGCCTCGACGTTCGAGCACAAGCCTCGCAAGCGAGACACCCGTCTCGCCCTCATCGAAGACCACGTCGGCTGCCCCCGCAGAACGCAAGCCGTCTCCGTCGGCGAGGTAGCGTGTGCGGACAATAACCTCAATCTTCGTGTTCAACTCACGCGCATTCAGCACGAGCGCCGCGAGACTCTCTACGCCCGGAAGCGTCACAATCAGATGGGTCGCGCGGGCGATGCCCGCTTCCTGAAGAATGGCCGACTGCGTCGCGTCGCCGTAGAGAGCCGGTCGGCCCGACTTGGCCAAACTCTGCACGGTCGCGATGTTCATGTCGAGGATGACCGTCTCCATTTTCGCATCGCGGAGCATGGCGTCGACCACGCGACCCACGGGGCCGTATCCAGCAATGATGGCAAGCGGACGCTGCGAAGCGGAGGCCGCCTCCGCCCCGACCGTGTTAAGGCCCGCAGTTCGCCTGACGTGCCGTGCATTCAGCATGGTGTAGAGCCAAGGCATGCGCCGAAGCCCAGCCTCGACCGTGTCCATCGATCTGAACAGCAGTGGGTTGAGTGTAATGGACACCATCGCGCTGGCCACGAGGACCTGCATCCCCGACTCGGGCAGGAGGTTGTGCTGGAGCGCCGCTTGGCCCACGATGAATGAGAACTCGCCGATCTGTGCCAGGCCAAGCGCGACCGTCAGACCCGTTCGCACCGGATAGCCGCAGATCGCGACGATTGCCAGCGCTGCCAGCGGCTTGACCACGAGCACAACGGCCAGCCCCGCCGCGACCAGCATCGGCTCGCGAACAAGGAACGCCGGGTCCAGCAACATGCCGACAGACACGAAGAACAGCACCGCGAAGGCGTGCCGCATGGGGAGCGCATCGGCCGCGGCCTGATGGCTGACCTTGGACTGCGCGACGACCATGCCCGCCAGGAACGCGCCCAGCGCGACCGACGCCCCGAAGGCCGCCGCTGCACCCACGGCGATGGCGACCGACAGCACGAGCACCGTGAGCGTGAAAAGCTCGCTGGAGCGCAGCCGCGCGACCATCGTGAGCAGCCACGGCACCACGCGCGAGCCGATGACGAAGATCAGCAAAACCATGACGACCAGCTTGAGCAGCGCGATGCCGATGGTGGCCAGCCCCGAGCCGCCCCCCGCGGCGCTCGCGCCCGAGGCGTCAACGGCAAAGAGCGGGATCAGGACCAGCAGGAGCACGGTCAGTATGTCTTCCACGATCAGCCAGCCGACGGCGACGTGCCCGTGGGTGGTGTGCAGCATCGATCGGTCCATCAAGACGCGCAGCAGGACCACGGTGCTGGCGACCGCCATCGCCATGCCCAGCACCACGCCGCTTCTGAGCGTGAAGCCCATCGCCATGAAGATGAGCACGGCGGCGAGGGTCGCCAGAAGACTCTGCCCGATCGCGCCGGGGATGGCGACGCTCTTGACCGCCAGCAGGTCCTTGAGATGAAAGTGCAGCCCCACGCCGAACATGAGCAGGATGACCCCGATCTCGGCCAGTTGCTGGGCGAGGGCCACATCCCCCGAAAAGCCCGGCGTGTACGGACCAATGACCACGCCCGCCAGCAGGTAGCCCACGATCGGCGAGAGCCGCAGTTTCTGCGACATCAACCCAAGCAGCCAAGCGGCAGTGAAGGCCGCAGCGATGGTGGTCAGCAACGGCAAGTTCGCGATGGAAGCCGCGAGAGTCAGCGGAACGACCGGATCATTCATGGCTGATGATATTCGAAGGGCATCGACGATTGCGATCAGCCGCCCCTCAGACCCGACATCCGAGACGACGTCGGCCAGGTCAGAACGGCGAGGATGCCTCCGCCGATCGAACCGCGGCTCCGACTCCGCTCCCAGGGCGATCGGTCACCACCGATTCCGTCCCGATACCTTGCACACGCGCTTGCACAAGCGAGCGTCCACCCAGGTCATTCCCTGCCATCGTCCGGCTGTTGGCTCCGGTCCCGCCGCTTCCGCCCACCTCGCCAGAACTCGCGGAATCCGCGGGGTTAGTCAACGAAAAGCCGCCGGTGTCATCGTGTGACATCGGCGGCAGACAAAGCGGGCGAGGAGGATCGAACTCCCGACATTCAGCTTGGGAACGGCCGGGCTGCCGATCGGAATCCCCAAGAATCTAGCCCTTTCTAGCACGCCGCTCGCCCGCTTGCACACGCGCTTGCACAAGCCCCCGGCTGGCGGGGATTGCGCCCAAACGACCGTCTCGCCACGTTCGCCCACGGGCGTCCCGACCCGGCGCTGGCCCCGACGCCGGGCTTGGCCCAACGGCCGCACGTCGGGCCAACGTGGCGCGACGTGGGCTAACCTGGCGAAACCGCGCCGGTCGGGGGCGTCTACGCGTCTACGTCTACAGAAGCCGCGGTGGGGGGGATGCGGCGGCGTTTCTGTAGACGTAGGCGCTCTGCAATTCGGGCGTTGGTGCTTGACGGAGCACCCTCGAAGGCGATGGCGAAACACCTATCTGCAGTGCGCAATTATTGCAGTAGCGAGACAAACCGTTGGTAACCGCGTCGCGCGAGATGATCCACAAGGAGAACGGCCGCCTCCCTCGCGCCTCCGCCGGCCTGCACGGCCGAGCGAATAATCATTTCCATTGACGATGCCCACCTGTGCAACTGCCAGCTGCGGGTCTCCGCACGCACCATTTTGCAGAGGACTTCAATGGTCGCGCCAGGCTCGGATGCCACCCGGCTCGCTAGTTCTTTCACCACGTCTGAGGCGTCATTCACTGCCGGCGAGAGCGCGACGACGTCACGCAGCGTAGCCATGGACCAGTCCGCGGCGAAACGTCGAGACGAAAACCACGGGCCGAAGGCTGCGCTCCATGATTGTCCCTGGTCCCTCTCGAGAGTTCGATGCTTCCAACAGAACTCCCACAAAGCCACCAGACGGTCGATGACCGCTGGCGGAACATCGGTTTCCCCCTGAAGACCCCGTCCAGCGAACGCGAGCGCGTGCTCGCGGAGGGAAGGCGGACCATTCCGCATCAACCGATGAAGGGGCGACGCGGGGTCGCTGAGGTCTATGTGCCCCCATCCGTAGAGCAACATCAGGTGCTCCGCCAAGCGAGCACACGGTCGCTCCCTAGAGTCGCCCGGCGGCGGCTCCACCTTCGCCGTCTGCTCCACCGCACACGCATACTGCGAGCGCAGAGCCTGAAACAGCAACGCGCTGGGGCGACCCCACACCAGGAATGCGTTCCATGCGGCCCAGCCATCGCAGTCAGAACCGCCGACCCCTATGGATTCCAGCCGGAAGATGTCGGGCGCCTTTGACGTAAACCAGCCCGGATCGATCCAGTGCACAAGCCCCAGCTTCGCGCCGAGCACGGACATCACCTCTCGGCCGCGCTTTCCCTTCTGGATCTGAGACTCCAAGAGGCTTCGCACCTCAGGCATGGTGTCGAACCCGCCGGGGAGATGTTCAACACCATCTGTCACCTGTACGAGACTGCGGGCAATCCAGCGCGCGTACTCCAACGCGGCATTAACGGCCCGGCCGCGGGGTGAATTGATTCCTAGGAACAGGTAATCAGTACGCCGTGGGTCCTCAGTAGACGCATCATGCACGATTGAAGCCTCGGTGGGCTCGGCACAGAGTTGCTCGATCATCGTCCATATAGCGCTTCTTTTGTGCTTGAGGGCCTCCGCGCCTGCGACACCTCGTTGGCTCCCGCACAAGTACTCGAGAAGTTGAACAACTTCGAGTCTTGCCCAACGCCAATGTGATTCGACCAGCCCCTCGAACTGGTTGGAATCCGGCGCGTTGACTTGAAGCGGTTGCTCCACGACCCAACTGCAGAGCTCGATGGCGGCGTCAACGTCGATATCCTTCCCGTCCCGAACTCCTTGCCCTATCGCATGAAGGAATCGCCTGACGAGCACCGGCGGTCTTCCCTTGAGGAGTCTCGCTGAATTGGCGCAATCCACTGTGTGCCGATCAACGAATCCTTCAAAGGCACTCGCGAGACCCTCCATGGTCACCCCGCGGCGGCGTTGTGACTCCGAGGGCCGCCAGTTCGACGCCGTGTTGAAGACTTCTTCGAACGACATCGAGTCAAGTTCCGTCGCGCTGAAGGGGCTCGCGTGCCCCCAAGTTGGTGGCACGTCGGCAATCTCCGGGTCGCCACGTTCTGCGAGCATTCTCTCGCAGAAGTCTCTGCGCTGTCCTTCAAGACACTCTCGCACTAGGTACAGCCTCTCGAATCGCCACCAATCGACACGGGCCTGCCTATCGGCGTCGGTGGGCTCGCGACCGGAATTGGTACGCATCGCCTCTGTGTATCCCTCCATGTCCGGGCCGGCGTCAACGCGTGCCAGCCATTGCTGCTTCTGATCCTCCGTCAGACATGAAAACCTTCTCCGAAGCAGGACGGCGTACTCGTGCTTGGCTTCGAAGTCGTCGAAGCACCTTTCGCTTAGGAGGGCTTGGGAGACTAACGAGGGCATCCGATCGCCGAACGCACTGATCAGGTGAATGCCCAGGCGGCGAAACGCGGAATGTGGGCGCGCCGCCAGAAGTTCCAGCGCTGACTCCAAGGTGGTGGTGCCGCCAGCGATCGCCGCCTCAAAGCCTTGGCGGACCAACGTGATCGTCGCGCTTGCAGCGTCGGCGTCGTTGTTGTCCTCGTGGTCCTCGATCGCAGGTCGCCAGATGTACGAATAGTCCATGCCGGTGGCGGCGCTGAAGTTCCGGTGCGATTCGATGGCCGCCATGAGCCACTCACAGAGCTTCGGAAGCAGCACGCTCGGAAGCATCTCAGCAAACACAGGAACTAGCGGTGCAAGCTCATCAACGGTGCAGTAGCCCTTGTGCGGCGAATGAGCCTCTCTCAGAGCTCGGGCAAAGAGCCGCTCCGCCAGGTCGAGGCCCGCGCCACGTTCGCCCGACCTCGCGAGGAGAATTGCGAGTTCAACAGCGTCGGTCGTGTGAATCCAGTACTTGCTGCGGTCGATCGCGGCGCAGACGCACTTTGTGAGCGGCTTCTTCTGATCCTTCAGAGGAACAGCACGCGCCGCATCGAGGATGTCGGCGTTCACGCTGGGATTGTCCGTCTGGATTGCCGCCAGGATCTCGACCACGTCATCCGCGGCGACTGACGCCATGCGCGCCAGGTACTGTGACTGCGGCCATTGAGGGAAGGAGATGGTCCCCGCATGGGTCTCTTGGACTTCCGGAGGATCGCCAAAGACACCACGGTCGTGCAGTGCCCTGATCCAGAGCGGGTTCTCAAGCTTCGAGAAGAAGTACCGCGCCAACTGGGGCGAAGCCAGTCTTGCGACGACTTCGTCAACTTGATCTGGCGTTGGTGGCACGAAGGATGGCATCGAGTTGGGCTACTCCCGTGTGAAAATGGCCGACGAAGCTGTGCAGTGTGTGTTCGAGCTGCTCGAACCTCTTCTGGAACTCGGGCTCGGGCGCCGTGACAGCTCCCTTTTCAGGCAGATGAGCACGGCTTACAAACCACGCATGGGTCTTCACGCATTGGTCGACGATTGCTCGGCTCGATTCCGCATCGGCGCCCTCCTGCTGCATCAAATACTGAAACAGCAGTTCGACATTCTTGGGGCGCCTTCTGCGTGCTCGGTGGTCATTCACTAGCGCGTCGAGACGACGAGCCACCTCCAATGGCACCTGAATGAAGTGATCCGCCTCGACCCCAGCTTCCGAGCGGTGGATAGGCTCGATCGGCGTCCAGCGCTTGGCAATTTCGTCCAACTCACCTTCATACTGAACACGCTGGGATTCCAGATGCGGCTGGAGCGCGAAAGGTAGTCGGTCGAAGATGTCCCGAACGAAGTGGCAGATCGCGTGGACCCTTCCAGGAAAGGTCTGATCCTGGAGGAGATGCACAGCCCCGGCATACGCGTCGGCGAGCGAAATGGCGTCCTTGCGGAACCACTCCAGCAGTTCGCGCCGTTCCGTCGGCCAGGTGAATTCGTCTCGTAGGTCTGCCATGATGATTCGCGCGTCTGCGGATGTCGGCTTCAGCTGCGATGGTACGGACTAGCGAAGACGAGAGTATTCACGGTCGTGAATGATCGGCTGCTTCTGTGAGCTTCGCCGCTTCCATCCTCGCCCACTCCCGCCACTCTCGCGTCTCGCCTCGCATCGCGACGGTGTCGAGGAGGGCGGCGGTGTGTTCGTTGGTCTTGCCGGCCCGGACCTGGAGGCGGACCATGGCCTGGATGGTGGGGAGGTGCTCGGGGTACACGTCGAGGGCCGCGGCGTAGGTTGCGAGGGCGTCGTCGTAGCGGCCGGCGAGCTCGAAGGTGAGCGCGAGGTTGTGGCGCGGGTCGGGGTGGCCGGGGAGGAGCTTGCGGGCCCACTCGAACTCCGCCGCGGCGTCGTAGAGCTTTCCCTGCCGGAGCAGCAGCGTGCCGAGGTTGTTGTGGGCCGCGCCGTGGTAGAGATCGGCGGCCAGGGCCTCGCGGAGCAATCGCTCGGCCACCGCTTGGTCCTTCTCGATGATGCCGGCGGCCTCTTGGTTGAGCGCCTCGGCGCGGGATGAGTCGCGCGCCGAAGCGGATTGTCCGGCGTAGGGAGATGTCGAGCGGGTGGATGCGCAACCTGTCGGCACGGCCATCAGCACGACGGCGAGCGCGGCAGCGACGGTCGCGATGGTGGTGAAGGATCGCTTGGTCATGTCCCGCCTCCGAGGAGGTTGGCTTGCTTGGATGAATTCTGTTTCGCGTCGGAGTTTCCGTCGCTGAAGACCGCCTCGAGCGTGAGCGTCGCGCGGAGGCGCAGCTGTCGATCCTCGCCCGGCGCGGGCGCCTTTGCTACGGGCACGGCCGACAGGTCGATCGCGGTGATCACCCACGCGGGCTCGGCGGAGCGCCAGGTGTCGAGCACGCGGCCGAGCGATGGCAGCGTGAGTCTTTCGAGCGACACGCGAGCGATCTGGCGTGTGCGCGTCAGGCCGCTCGCGCGCGGCAATTCGATAGGCGGCTCAGGAAGCACCGAGCCGAGAGTCTGCGACGGCAGGCCGCAGGAGGCCAGCACTGCTGTCATGCGTGACGTCAGATCGCCACTGGAACGTGGGAGCGTAGCGGTAGCGCGGCGGAGGGACGCGAGTTCGTCCGCCTGGGCGCGGCGGAGTACGAGCGTCTCGGAGGAGGACGATCGCTCACGCCGTGCCGCGAGGTAGCCGGAGACCGACACGAACAGTGCGATCACGCTGGCGAAGGCGATGACCACCATGAGCATGGTGGTGAGTGACATGGCGCGGCGAGAGTGCGAGGCTCCCGGCCCGCAGAGGGGAAGCCCACGACTCGCGCTGAAGACAACGCTCGTCGTCGGCGTGAGGAAAAAGGCTGTATCAGATCGGCGCCGATCGGCGGTGGCGGTGCGAAGCGCGGGAGTCATGGCGAACCTCCGTCCTCGGGGCGTGCTGGAGCGAGTTGCTTCAGTTCAAGCGTCACGAGCCCGCCGTCGGCTCCGCCATGCGCGTTCGACTGCACGCCCGACTGCACGCGCGGCTCGGCGCCGGCCCAGCCCGCGGGGGTCTTCCACGCGGCCAGGAACGCCGCGGGCGCGCCCGTCGTGCGCACCGTGATCGTCGACGCGTCGGGGCGCACGCTCAGCGACTGCGGGAGAGCGCCGACCTCGCTGGGCCCGGCATTGCTCGGCCAGGCCCCGACGATCTCGGCCAGGGCGTGCGGCGCGTCGAACGAAGTTGCATGACCCGATGGCGACGCGATGGCCCGCAGTTGTTCGAGCTCGCGCTCCAGCGCGATCGCGTCCGGCACGCCCGAGCCCGACACCCGCGCGAGCACGGCCTGGGCGGCGGCGGTGTCGTCGCGAGCGACTTGCCGAAGCTGCTCCGCCCGGCGCGAGAGTTCGAGCGAGACGGCCACGCACGAGATCGTGATCGCCCCCAGTACGATTGCCGCACGCCGATGCCGGTGCGACCGGATGGCGCGCGGCTCGAACTCGCCGGTCAGGAGATTCAGGCGCGACGGATCGGGCGCGTCCATTCCTTGCGGCGATACACACGTCGGGATCGCTTCGGGTGTGAGCATCAGCACGCCGGAATCGAGCGTGCGCAACTCTTCGCGCTCAATCATGCAAACGATGGAGCGGCTATCGCGGTCGTTGCCTCCGCTGACCGATGTGTGCGGGGCCAAGATCACCACCGCGTGGAGTTGCTCCATCGGTACGGGGACTTGATCGCGGGCCAGTTCGATCGCGCCCGCCGACAGCACGCCGTCGCGGCGGATGATCCCGGGCGGGAGCGTGGCCCAGTAGAAGCGATCGGCGGGCCAGATCAGGATGTGTGATGGCGCGGATGTCACGGCCCACCCCCGCCCCCAGCTCCACCCTTCAGCGCGAGCGTTCGCACGCCCGCACCATCGCGGATCGCGACGCCCTGGGTGTCGATGTGTTCGATGGTGCGCTCGCCGATCGAGTCGCCCACCGCGACGACGCGCACGCGGTCGGTCGTGGAGTCGTAGAGGATGGCCTTGGTCGTGCCGTTGTCGTTCACGAGCCCGAGCAACTGCAGGGTCAACGGCGGCGGAGGAGGCGCGGGCTTCTCGCTCGCGGTCTTCGGCACTTCGGGCGCGGCCGGCACCAGCCACATCGCGCGATCGAATGCGGCAAGGTCGAGGCTCGCGTGTTGCGGGGACTCAGCCAGGTCGTCGTTGATGTTTCGAGATGTCGCGGAACCCCCTCGCTGGCGCTCGGGGCTCGCGGCAGCGCGATCGTGCGGGGATGAAGGAAGTTCGCGCGATCGCGTGCTGTCTCCCAGCGGCCACCACCTGGCGCTGATCGCGCCCAGCACCACCAGCGCACTCGTCCACAGCACGGCCCGGGTCGTGGCGACCTGTTGCGCCAGGGGATCGTGATGGGGCGGTTTCATATTCATGTGCGTGCCTCCGAGGCAGGTGTTGGCGCAATGGTCTCTCCGCGCGCACCCGCGTGGCCAACGGGGTTGGCCACGCCACCCAGAGCACTCGCGCTTGCCTCGCCTCTCCTCTGCGTTCCTCTGATCCCCTCTGATTCCTCTGCGTTCTGCCTTTCTTCGCGCGCATCAGACCGCGCAAACGCCGCGACATCCTCCTCGTCTACCGTCTCGATCACGCGCGTGACCTCGGCCCTGGTCGTCACGCTCCGCGCGATGAGCTCCTGACCCGCCTGCGCCAGCGTCGTCATGCCGCGCGACATCGCCAGCGACTTGATTTCGGGTGACGATCGCCGCGATTCGATCAGTGCGCGGGTGCCCGGGTCGATGGCGAGCAGCTCGAACACACCCGTGCGTCCCCGGAACCCCGAGTGCAGGCACTCGGCGCACCCCGCACCCTCGCACGGCTGATGCACTGTTCGCACCAATCGCTGCGCCAGCACCCCCGACAGCGACGACGCCACCAGGAAGGGCTCCACGCCGAGGTCGATCAGTCGCGCCACCGCGCTGGCGGCGTCGTTGGTGTGCAGCGTCGACAGCACCAGGTGCCCGGTCAGGCTCGCCTGCACCGCGATGCGGGCCGTCTCCTGGTCGCGCACCTCGCCCACCATGATCACGTCGGGGTCCTGGCGCAGGATGTGACGCAGGCCCGCGGCGAACGTTACGCCCTTCTTGGGATCGACCTGCGTCTGGCTCACCGAGAGCCCGGCGGTCGAGAGGTCGTACTCGACGGGGTCCTCGATGGTGAGGATGTTGAGTTCGCACCCGCGCGTAGTCGCCGCGGCGTTGCTGTTGCTGATCCACGACAGCGTCGTATACAGCGTGGTGGTCTTGCCGCTCCCGGTCGGGCCGGTGGAGAGGAGCGTGCCGCTGGCGCGCGAGGCGATCTGCAGGTAGCGCCGCTCAAGCTCCGGCGGCATGCCCAGCGCGCTGAACGAGAGTGTCCGAGCAGACCGCTCCGGGTCGAGCAGGCGGATCACGACCCGCTCGCCGTAGGTCGAGGGGAGGGTGCTGACGCGAAGGTCCACGCGCCGGCCGGTGGTGCCGAGGGTGACAGCAGCCCGCCCGTCTTGCGGGGCGCGCCGCTCAGCGACATCCAAACGCGCGATCACCTTGATGCGCGTGATAATGGCCAGCGCCAAGGACGAGCCCGCGGCCAGCTCGCGCACCGTGTGCAGCACGCCGTCCATGCGATAGCGGACCAGCACGCGACCCTGGATCGGCTGGATGTGGACATCGCTGGCGCCGCGCCGGATCGCCTCGAAGAGAACGAGGTCAACCAGACGCACCACGGCCGCTTTGCCCGAGGTGTCGAGCAGGTCGGCATCGCGGCGGGACTCGTCCAGGGAGCGGGTGAGTTCAACGTCGAGCTGAGTGGACCAGAGTGATGAACCCAAACTTGAACCCCCACCTGAGCCCAGTCCGGTTCCAAGCCCACCCGTGATGACACTCGCATCACCCGCAAGGATGGGGGTTGACGGTGTTGGCCCATCGGAGCTGAGCCCGGCATCGTCTCGCGAGCGTTCCTCCTCGCGTTCCTCGGCCGCGCCGGCGTAGGCCCGGTCGATCGCCTCCGCCAGAGCCACCTCATCGACTCGCTCGGTCTGGCAGGCCCGCTTCATCGCCACGCCGACGTTGAAGACGGCGACCGGGCTGGTGGTCGAGCCCACGGCCAGTCGGGCCGGGCCATCTCCAGTGCTTTCAAGCCCCAGCACCAGGTGCCGGCGTGCGAAGTCGTACGGGATCAGCCGCAGGAACTCGCGCGAGGGCGAGTCGAGCGATGGCGCGGCATCGTGAGGTCGAGCGGTGTCGCATGTCCCTTCGGATGGCTTCAACTCAAGCAGCGAGACTGCTCGCGCTTCATCTTGCTTTGTGTCGCATTCCGCATTGCGCGTGGCTGTCCCATCCGCGCAGTCAGCCCGCACCTTCGGCGAAGACGCCTCAGGTCCGGTGTCCAAAACAGCGGCTTCGCACGCGCGCGAAGAGCGAGGATCGCGCGCATCAATGCGATCACCCGCGCTGAACGGCGCGTGCGCGCCGACGCACGTGCGCTTCGACGCGCCCGCCTCGCCCGCGATGAAAGTGGCTTCGCCCTCGCTCACCGGATCACCCGCGCCTTCACCTCCGGGAACCCGTCGTCCACGTGCATCGCAGCGCTGGCCTGGTCGCTCAGGTACTTCAGGTCCTCGAAGTCCGTGCTCCGCAGCACCGTCGCCTTGATGAACACATAAAACCGCGTCTTGCCGCTCCCGTTGTTCCGCGACTTGAAAAGTTCGCCGATCAGCGGCACCTCGCCCAGCAAGGGCACGCGCGACTCTCCCTCCGTGCTCGTCACGAGTTCCAGCCCGCCCACCGCCACAACATGCCCGTCCGGGATCGTCGCCACGCTGTCGACGCTGTTCTCCTGCTTGGGGGGCGGGAGCCCCGCAGCCGAACTCGACCCCACGAAGCTCGACAGCTTGATCGTGTACTCCAGCACCAGGTGATCGCCGCGCGCGATCTGCGGCCTGACAGAGATGGTCGTGCCCGCGCTCTCGCTCCCGCCGTAGCTGAACGTGGTGTCGTTGCTCCCCGTCCGCGTCTGCTGCGTGATCGGCTGCTGCAACACGCTGGAGAAGACGGCCTGCTCGTTGTTGCTCACGAGCAGCTTGGGGTTGGAGAGCGAGCGTGTCTTGTTGATGGATTCGAGCGCCCGGATCAGCACGCCGAACTCGCCGGGGTTGAGCACCACGCCGCTGAAGCCCGCGGCCGAACCTACCGTGCCCGTTGCCGGCCCGCCGTTGGACAGGCCGAACAGCGACGCCAGCTTTGTCGTCGCGTTCTCGATGCTCCCGATCTTCTCCAGTTCTACCCCCAGCGAGAGCGCCTCGGAGTCGTTCAGGCTCACCAGCATCGCCTCGAGCATCAGCTGCGGCTGGCGCACATCCAGCGTCGTGATGAGCGACTCCAGCTGCGACAGCATCCGCGGCTCGCCGATCGCAATGATCGCGTTGGTCGCGCGGTCGGCGGTGAGCGAGAGACCAGAGCGAGAGCCTGAACCCGAAGCCGTGGCGCCCGTGCGGAGCAGCGGCCCTCGACTCGAAGATGCCGAGTTGCCAGCCGGGCCGAGGTCGCCGGAGCCGGACGTGGACAATGCTGAGGCGCCTGTGTTGCCGCCCGGTGACGTCGTGTTGCCGCTGCCCGCTCCGCCGCGCGCGACATCGCCCGTCGCGGTCGGCATGGGCTGGCGATAGCTCGACTGCGCCGCACCGGTTCGCACCTGATCGCGTGCCTCGCCGCGTGCCGGGCCGCTCCCATACTCGCCCGGCGCCTCCAGCGCCCCGGCCGCGATGAGCTGCTGCAGCGTCGCGAGCAGCTCATCCACCGGGCGGTTCCGCACCGGGAACGACTTCACCGGCGTGGGCGCGCGCTCCGCGGCGTCAAGCCGGGCCATCAGCGCCTCGATCTTCTCGTGCTGCGACGCCGTCGCCGTCACGATCAGTCCGCCCGTCAGTTCATCCACCACCACGCGGAAGCGATCGTCCCTATCCCCGCTCGCCCCCGACCCAGCCCCCGGGCCACCTCCCGTCACCACCGCCTCGACCAGCTTCGACACGTCCCGCGCCGCAAAGAACCGCGGCGTGTACGTCTGCGTCGTCGTCGCCTCGCGCTTGTCGATCGCCGTGACGAGCGCGCGCCACGACTCTTCCGCCTCCGGCGGGCACACCAGCAAGATCGACCTCCCGTCCGGCCCGGCCACCAGATCACCCGCCAGCTTCCGCCCGCTCTGGTTCTTGGGACCCGCGAGCGATTGCAGGGTTGCGATCGCGCTCCCGGCGCTGATGTTGGCGAGCGCCACCTCGCGCAGCACCGTGGAATCCGGCACGTCGAGCCGCTCGAGCATCGCCATCGCTTCATCAACCCGCGGCCCAAGGTCGCTGATGATGAGATAGCTCGACTCACCCAAAGCCGCCACGCTCCCGCCGGTCTTGGACAGCGCACCCTTGATCGCCTCGACGAGCGTCTTGGGCGTCTGGTGCTTGGTCTTCACGACCTGCGTGACAAACGCCGCGCCGCCCGAGTCGCCCGCGTCCTTGCTCACCCGCGCCAGCCCCGCCGCGGCCTCCATCTTCACCACGCTGATCACCGGGCTCCCCGGCGTCCGCACCGTCGTGAACCCGCGCGACGCCAGCACGAACGACAGGAACTCCGGCACG
>JAEUJA010000305.1 GCA_016793195.1 Phycisphaerae bacterium | reverse complement strand
GTTGATGGAGTCCTCGAAGAAGCTGACGAGGTCGATGGAGGAGACCTTGCCGCTGTCGTTGGTGCGCTGCGTCGTGCCGTCGGGGTTGAGGAAGTTGAAGCCGTATTTCATCACTCGGTCCTTCACCTGCCCGTTGCCCTTGGAGAGGGAGGAGAAGTACACGCCGTCGGGGCTGGCGGCGTGGAGGACGATCTTGCCGCGGGAGGCGGTGGGGAGGATCGAGTCGACGTTGGGGCTGGCGGCGTCGATGGCGTTTGGGAACGTGGGATTCCCGAGGATGCCCGTGAGCGTCGCGACCCGCGCGTCGTCGGGCACGCCCTCGCCGATGATGCTGTACTCAGGGTTCGCGCCCTTGATCTGGTCCTTGCCCAGCTTCCCGAGCGAGTTGGATTTCAGGAACGCGGCGTTGGAGTTCCAATAGAAGTGGGCGGCCTTGGACGAGCCCAGCCGCGCGAAGTTGTGCGGGCCGGTGTTCCCAGAATCGAACTGGATCGGCCCGGTGGCGGTCTCGTCCTCGGCCCAGGCGAGGATGGGCGTGCCGTTGGCGTCGACCAGGTCGGGGAGGTTCTTGAGGCCCATGGTGCCAAACTGCTTGACGACCTTGTTGGCGGTGATCTGCGAGACGAAGAACTTGGCGGGCGGGACAAAGTAGCCCTTGTTGGACTTGGCCGTCCCGTCGACCACGCCGATCTTGGCCGGGTCGATCTGCACGACCTCGCTGGGCCGGCGCTTGGGGCTGAAGGGCGCGACGGGGATGGCGTTGGGGGCCGAGGACGACGGGCCAAAGCCGGTGCCGACGATGCCGCCGGCCAGGTCGATGAGGATGTTCTCCATCGCCGACATGCCGTGCGCGTTGCCGTTCTCGTCGGCGCCCATGTCCTTGGCGGAGTAATAGCCGGGGAGGCGGCGCTGGTCGGTCTGAAATGTTGAGGAGGCGGTGTTGACCTGGGCCAGGAGCTGTTTGGTCGCGCTGGACTTGGCCGAACGCCGCGCCTTGGCCAGCGCCGGCACCGTGATGCTGATCACCACCGCGATGATGAAGATCACGATGAGCAGCTCAACGAGCGTGAAGGCGCGGCGGACGGACTGGGTGCGAGCGAGCATGCGCGTCTCCTGGAAGGGACGAGGATCGGGACACGGGTCGGTCGGGCCCGCCAGATCGGCGGACGACCACCACTCTCCGACACCCGGCCGGCGAACGCCGACCCCTCTTTCGGAGATAGCCACACGTCTGTTCGCACGTGGCGCCTCGTGTGGTTCCCACCGGGTGGTCAAAGGATGGAGATCGGTGCGCGCGGGCCGCGAACCGAGCCGGCGAAATGCCGCGGAAAGAATAGCCGACCGCCCGCGAACGGACCCGCGACGCCATTCCACGCTCTATATTCGGATTTCGATCGGTAGGCCGCGATTGCCCGGGGCAACCCGCCATCCGATACTTGGGGTCCATGCCACGGCCGGCCAGCCAACCCCGTGCGGATGACGCGCGCCTCGCGAGCGCGGCCGAGACGCTCCGCAACGGCGGGCTGGTCGTGCTCCCCACCGAAACGGTCTACGGCATCGGCGCCTCCGCCGCCGACCCCGCCGCCGTCGGTAGGCTCCGCGCGCTGGGCGCCCGCGGCCTGCTCACCTGGCACGCCCCCGACGCCAAGTCCGTCCTCGACGCCG
Organism: Phycisphaerae bacterium; assembly: GCA_016793195.1. Lineage (GTDB taxonomy): Bacteria > Planctomycetota > Phycisphaerae > Phycisphaerales > UBA1924 > JABWBC01. The sequence goes on along the minus strand of JAEUJA010000305.1, from coordinate 4,068 downwards.
CCGCCGTCACCGCCCCCGTCCACCGAAGGCTCATCGAGCGCTGGCTCCCGGGGCCTATCCGCCTCCTGATCGAGACGCCCGACGTCGGCGCCATCGAATCTCGAATCGGCGCGGCGGCGGGCGTGCTGGGCGGAGGTGATGGCGTGGTGTCGGTGCGCGTGCCCGGGCATGAATCGGCCCGGCGCGTCCTCGAGCGCGCCGGAGTTCCCATCGTCGTCGCCGGGCTGCCCGCGATCGGCCTGGGCGACGGACGCACTGCCGGCAGGATTCCCGGCGTTGATCTGGTCGTCGACGACGGGCCGACCAAGCTCGGCGTGTCCTCAACCGCCGTTCGACTCACCCGAGCGGGGGGGTACGCCGTCGAGCTCGCGGGCGCGGTCCCCGCGGGCGAGGTCCACAAGAGCATGACCCGGCGCGTCCTGTTCATCTGCACGGGCAACACCTGCCGGAGCCCCATGGCCGAGGCCATCGCAACGCAGCTCCTCGAGCGCGAGGGCGTGGTGGGGGAGTTCGCCGGGGCGGGCAGCGCCGGGGTGGCGGCGTCGGGCGGCGCGCCCGCCACGCCGGAAACCCGCGGGGCGCTGGAGCGACTGGGCATCGCGCCCGCGCCGCACCGCTCGCGCCGCGTCACGCGCGAATTGGTCGACGAGGCCGAGGCGGTCTACGCCATGACGGGCGCCCACCGTGACGCCGTGCTCAAGATCGCCCCCGGCGCCCGCGACAAGGTCGAGGTGCTCGATCCCGAAGGCGCCGACATCGACGACCCCATCGGCATGGGCCAGACCGTGTATGACCGCACCGCCGAGCGGATGCTCCGTCTGGTGCGCGAGCGCCTCCGCGAACGCGGCCTCATCCGCGAGTGAAACCAGAGGTGGTCGGGTGGTCAGGTGCTCAGGTCATTGCGTGACGCCCCGATGCGCCCGCGCCGGTTTCCTTGGTCGTTGCGCGTTGCCACTCCGCCACTTCTCCACTTGACCACTTTTCTGGTTTCGCCTCTGGACTCCCGCCCTCACACCACTTTCAATCTCCGCGGCGTCGCCCACCGCGCGCCACTGGAGCCCCGCATGAAGATCGGCATCGGCGCAGACCACCGCGGCGCTCCCGCCGCCAAGCTCCTGGCTGACAAGTTCCGCCGCGAAGGACACGAAGTCCACGTCTACGGCGAGTGCTCCGGCGCCTCCTGCGACTACCCCGAATCCGCCTACCTCGTCGGCTCCGCCGTCAACGCCGGGAAGATCGAACGCGGCATCCTCATCTGCGGCACCGGCATCGGCATGAGCATCGCCGCCAACAAGGTCAAGGGCGTCCGCGCCGCCGTCGCACACGACGAACTCACCGCCGGACTCTCCCGCTCCCACAACAACGCCAACGTCCTCTGCCTCTCCGCCGATCTCCTCGGCCAGCGCCTCATCGAGAAGATCTCCGAGACCTTCCTCGCCACCGAGTTCGAGGGCGGCCGCCACGCCCGCCGCGTCGAAAAAATCTCCGCCATCGAACGCGGCATCGAACCCTCCAGCATCCAGTAACACGCGTCGTCGGTGCCTTGACGAGCCCGAAGCGCCAGCGAGGGTTCTTTATCTTTGGCCTCGTGGCACCGCTGTCGTCTTCGACATCGGTGCGCTTCGCGTTGCATTGCGTCGGGTGGCGTGGTCAAGCCCCGTTGCGGGGCTTGACCATGTGCATTTCCTCACGCTTCCTCTCCCAATCTCCACCCTCCCGCCCCATTTTCTTGGCACCCGCCGCGATCCCGTGTCATGTTCCATCCGGGGACCGTGCGCGCGGGCGCCCTGGTGGCCGGAAGTCCGCGCCGGTGATGTCACAGGCTCCGGGTGGCGTGGTCAAGGCCGGCCTTGCGGCTTGACCACGACGGGCTCGGCGCGGTCGTGAGAACTCGCGTGGCCAACAGGTTGGCCACGCCACCCAGAGCACGTGCATGAACGGGATCATCCGATGAACCGCCTGCTCATCTTGCTCTCGATGCTCGCCGCGTGCCACGCCGCCCTGGCCCAGCCGTGGACCTTTACCAAGATCGTCGACACGGACACGCAGGTTCCCGGCAGAACCGAGAATTTCAACATCGGAGATGCGTTCCAGAGCATCAGTATCTACGGCGACCGCGTTCGCTTTCTCGGGCGGGCGCACTCCGGTTGGCACGGCGTGTACGAGTGGCGACAGGGCGTCGGCCGAAAAATCGCCGATGAAGCCACGACGATCCCGTTCAGTACCGACAAGTTCACCGGCTTTGCGCCGACATCCTCGTCCGCCAGCGGCGTTTCGTTTGGTGGTGGCGGCGGCAACACCGTCGGCTTCTACCACGACGACGGCACTGCACTCTCGCGCATCGTCGATCAGTCCATCGCGGTGCCCGATGGGATCGGCACATTCTCAACCTTCGGCAGCGACGTGCATACCGTCGGCGATTCGACCGTTTTCCGAGGCGTATCCCAGAACTACACCTTCTCCGGTGTGTACCGAAACGACGGCGGCACCCTTTCCCGAGTTGTGGACATGACGATGAGTCCTCCCAATCGATCGGACCTATTCAGCCGTTTCAAGACTTGGAGGCTTGAAGCCGATTCTACCTATTTTTCGGCAGATACCGCGACTGGATACTCTGCCCTCTTCAAGAGTCACGGAGGCGTGCTATCGACGCTCGTTGACGACACGATGAGCCTGCCGGACGGGCGGCATCTGTCCAACCCGAATGGGCCGTGCCCCGACGGCGAAACCGTGTTGTTCAAGGCCAGCGTGGGCACGGGACACAACGTGCTTGCCACCAAGTCTGGTGAATCGATTCAATTGATCGTCGACGACGCGATGGACCCGCCGGGTCCGTCCACAAGTTTCAACGGCATCAACCAATTCGACTACCAGAATGGCGCACTCGTGTTCGGTGCTAACGACTTGACGATCTACACCAACTATGGCGGCGTGCTTCAGAGACTCGTCGGCCCCGGTGACATCATCAACGGCAAAGTCGTGACGAGCGCGCTGTTCAACGAGCACGGCTTCGACGGCACGACCGCTGCATTCTGGGTGACGTTTCAAGGCGATAGCTCGTTCCACTACGATCGTGCGATCTGCACCGTCACCATCCCCGCGCCTGGAGCAGCGGGGCTCGCGCTCATCCCCGCGCTCGCGACCTCGCCTGCGCGCCGCCGCCGACCGGCCGCTCGCTGACTCCGCGAGTCCTTCTCTTCACTTCCCGTTTCTCATTTCCTCTCTTCTCTTCTCCTCCGCGGCCTCTGCCTTCCTCTTCTCGGTGCCTCTGTGTTGACCCTTCCCACTTCGGGGTTACTCTGCTCCCCCTGATTCCTCTGAGTTCTCTTCTGTTCTTCTTCGCGAACTTCGAGCCTTCGAGTTCCCTCTTCTTCTTCTTCCCCTCGTGTCCAGCGCCTCCCTGTATACTCCGCGCATGCCCGAGGACGACCCGCGATTGCCCGTCCTCTCCCGCCGCGCCTTCAGCGCCGGCACGATCTCCCTCACCACGGCGCTCGCCGCGCGCTCCTTCGCCTTCCAATCAACCACGCAGCCCGCCTCTCTTTCCGACGCCGACTTCCTCGAAGACCAGGCCCGCCGCGTCGTCGCCTCCTCCCTCCTCCGTGCCGGCGAGACCCGCGGCCCATACACCAACTCCACCCCCTTCGACCTCCACGTCCCCGGCGGAAACATGGGCTACCCCGCCTTCTGGGTCCGCGACGCCGCCATGATGCTCGGCGCCGATCTCATCTCCGCCGCCGAACTCAAAGGCTGGATCACCCTCATCGCCCGCACCATCCGCAGCGCCGACTGGAACATCCGCGACGCCGTCGTCGTCCCCGCCTTCTTCGTCCCCGATCACATCAACTTCGACGGCAGTGCCTGCTTCTACCCCGGCTCATACGAATCCGGCGACAAGCAGGGCGGCCTGCCGTGGGGAAAGTTCCCGCCACTCGACGACAACTTCTACTTCATCGACATGGTCTACCAGCACTGGCGTCTCACGCAGGATCGCTCCTTCCTCCGCGCGCCGATCCAGACCGCGTCCGGCGAGATGCCGCTCATCGACCTCTGCGATCGCGTCTTCCG
>JAEUJA010000232.1 GCA_016793195.1 Phycisphaerae bacterium | reverse complement strand
CGCGGGGGAGCACGCTGGCGGTGCGCGGCGTTTCGCTTGAAGAGTTGGCGGGCGTGCTCTCTGCGATGAGCGAACGGTTCAGCGCCGAGAGCGCGCAGGCGGCGTGCAAGCTCGTTGAATTGGAGATCGCGGAGGCGTTCGCGGCGTTCGACGGAGACGTGGCGGCGGCGTTTGCGGCGCTGGTCCCCGATTGCGCCGGGGACGGCTTCGGCCACCTGGGCTGGGCGGGGACAGTCGCGGGGCAGCGTGGTCGCGGCGGGCAGTCGGCGCTGATCGCGGCGCGGGTGTCGCGTGCGGCGGAGCTGGGGCTGCGCTGGTGCGTGAGCGAGACCAACACGGCGATCCCGACGTCGCTGAACAACTTGATGAGGCTGGGATTCGTGGCGGCGCTGGAGTGGAGTGTCTTTCGCTGGGACGATCGCGCGGGGGCGTAGATGCCCGCGGCTCGTGGGAAAGTTCAACACGGCGGGACACGGAGGGGCACGGAGGAGGACATGGAGGTGTGGGCAAGAGGGCCGTCGGCCTGTGAGCGCGCGGGCTTGTGAGCGCGCGGCGGATGGTGCTTCGTATGACCTTCAATCGTTCTCGCGGAGCGCGGCGGAACCCAGGAATTCGAGGCATCGCCCGCCCGGGGTTCAATCCATCGGCACGCGGGGGAGCTTTTCCAGCAGCGTGTCGGACCACCAGCCATCGACGATCCACGGGCCGTCCGTGAGCTTGGCGCGCACGTCGCCGGGTTCCTTGGCGTCGATGACGTACACGCCGCCGGCGCTTGTGCGTTCGGCGAACCGTCCCCACCAGATGACGGCGCCTGCGAGTCCGGCGGACTTCAGCGCGTTCTCGGTCATCGCGGCGTCGCGCGCGGTGACGATGACGTAGGCGCGGATGGGCGGGGGCTCAGTCGGATCGCGCGGGGCTGCGGAGCGCTTGGCGTCCTCGGCCTTGAAGATGTCGGCGAACTCGCGGAGGCGTGAGGTCGCGCGGAGCGGGATGCACTCGGCGACGAACTCGCCGGCGACGACGCCGGGATCGGTGGCGACGAGCGTGCGTGCCACGTCGATGCTGGGAGTGTCGAAGATGAACAGGCCGCGCCATGTGGGATCGGCGGGCTTGGCGTACGGCCCGGCGATGATGAGCTTGCGTTCGTCGGCGAGGCGTTTCATGTTGGCCATGTGGCCCTTGAAGATCTCCTGTTTCTGGGCGGGCGTGTTGGCGGCGCTGGAGGGGCCGGTTTTGAGGTAGGTGAAGACGTAGTCGGCGTCGGCGTGGCCGCGGGTCGCGCAGGCGGCGAGCGAGAGGAGAAGGGCGGCGAGCAGTGCGGTGACAATGAATCGAGGCATGAGGTACTCCGTGCGGCCTGGCCGCGGGATTGTGGGCGAGAGATCAGACGGGCCAATGCTCGCTCTTGCACTTGTTTGACACGGGGAAGAGGGCGAAGGCGCCGAAAAGGATGCGGGTCAGGAGCGACGGCCTGCCGTTCTCCATCACGTCGCGGAGGGTGCCGGCGATCATGGTGCCGCCCTGGACCATCTGCTTTTCGGTTTTGGAGCCGGGTGCGGCGTCGATGATGGAGAGTGTGAACTCGGTGCCGCCGGGGACTTCGCGGAGGTCGTAGCTGACCCTGCACCAGGGGTCGTCAAAGCTCGTGAACTTGAAGGTGTGCGAGAAGTGCGTGGGCTCGCGGCACGCGAGGATTTCGCCGACAACTCCGGTGTTGCGTGAATCGGGTGTGCGCATGGCGAGCTTTGAGCCGGGAACCAGGCCGCCGGGCGAGAGGTGCATACGGGAGTTGAAGAAGCAGGCGATGGGGGCGTCGGTGCGGGTGATCTCGCGCCAGACGTCGCGGATGGGCGCGTTGATAACGACCTTGAAGACGCGTTTGGCGGCGTCGACTTCGACCTTGCGGGATGCGGCGGGGCTAGGCACTGCGGGCTCCCTTTCTTGTCGCGGGCTTGGCGCGGCGGGACTCGATGCGTTCCTTAAGGTCCGCCAGTCGGGCGGCCCAGAACTGTGAATACTGGTCCGTCCAGCGGTCGTAGACGAGCTGGATGGGGACGGCGTTGAAGAAGAGGTGCTTCTCGCGGCCGTGCTTTTCGGCATGGACGAGGCCGGCGCGCTCGAGCACGCGGACGTGCTTGAGGACGGCGACGGCGCTCATGTCGAAGTGGTCGGCGAGGGCGGCGATGGAGACACCGGGCGAATCGCGGAGCAGGTCGAGCATCCGGCGGCGTGCGGGGTGGGCCAGGGCGGCGAAGAGTTGGTCAAGGTCGTCGTCCTTCATCGATAACCATTAGGTTAGCGATTATTCTCGGCGTGTCAAGGGGCCCGGCATAGACGGGGCACGCACCCGGGGGCGCGGGCCGCATCCGGGGGGCGTCGGCGGCGGTACGTTTGAGGGCGTGGACCGCGACCGCGGTTGGACGGCTGGGTGCCGCGTGGCGCGTGGTGGTTTGGGCGGATCGGCGAGGGGAGCGCTCATGCATGTCGATCGGGCAGGGAGCTCGCGTGGATCGGCCGCACGTCGGGCTGGCGCGGCGTGGCTTGCGGTGCTGGGATTCTGCGGCGGTGCGGCGAGCGCGGTGGAGCCGCCGCGGGTGGTCGAGGTCGTGCCGGACATCGGCGACGTGGGCGTGGACCCGGGGCTTCGCGAGGTGCGCGTGCGCTTCGACCAGGACATGAGCCCGGGGGGGCGTTCGATCTGCGGCGGGGGGCCGGGCATGTTGCCGATCGCGGACAGGCCGCGCTGGGATGATGCTCGGACGCTGGTGATCCCGGTGTCGCTGGGGCCTTCGATGCTGTACAGCTTCAGCATCAACTGCCCGAGCGCGCGGAATTTTCGTGGGGCGGGCGGCGAGTCGGCGGTGGTGTATCAGGTCTCGTTCAGGACCCGGGGCGCGGATGACGCGGGTCCCGTGCCGCTGAAGGAGGGCGAGGGCGGGGCGATGGTGGAGAAGCTTCGGCACGCGATCCTTGATCGATACTCGCACATGGACAAGCTCCCGGTGGACTTTGAGCGGCGGCTGGACGAGGCCTCACCGGGGCTGGCGGCGTCGGCGACGCCGGCGGCGTTTGCCCGGGGCGTGCGGGACCTGCTGCGTCCGTCGCGCGACGGGCATGTGTGGGTCCGCGTCAACGACATCACGCTCGGGGTGCGCGACGAGTACGCGGCGGTGAACTACGACGAGCGGCGCCTGCGGGGGGCTCTGCAAGAGGTCGGGGAGCACGAGGGCGTGACGACGGCGAAGCTCGCGGGCGGCGTGGGGTACCTTGCGTTCGACGACTGGTCGCGGAGGAACGGCGACTGGCTGGCGCCGGCGCTCGAGTTTCTGGGTTCGCTTGGTCCGGGGGCGCCGCTGGTGGTGGATGTGCGGGCCAACGGCGGGGGCGACGAGGAGCTGGCGCGGAGCGTCGCGGCGCGGTTCGTGGAGGAGCGGATGGTGTATGCCAAGAGCCTGATCCGCGAGCCCGGGTTGGAGAGCGGCTTTGACGGGCCGTTCGATCGCGTGGTGGAGCCCGCGGGGCGTCGGCACGACGGTCCGGTGGCGATCCTGATCGGCCCGGCGTGCGTGAGCTCGAACGAGTCGTTCATCCTGATGATGAGGAAGGCGGGTCGGCGCGAGACGTTCGGCGACACGACGGGCGGGAGTTCGGGGAACCCCAAGGCGCACGAGCTTGGGGGCGGAGTTACGTTGTTTCTCCCGTCGTGGCGTGACCTGACGGCGGAGGGCGTGGAGATCGAGGACCGCGGGATCGAGCCCGACCATCGCGTCGTGTGGCCCGGCGTAGACCCGTCGCGGGACCCGGTGCTGGACGCGGCGCTGGCGTGGCTGAAGGAGCGGGCGGCCCGCTGATCGGACGTAGAACAGCGCGCGAGGAGGTGCAACGTCCGCTAGGTGCGGGCGCTTGTTCCGCGTTTGCGTTCTCGCACGCGGGGAGGCGAGCACGCGCGCGGCTCCATCGGGCGTGTGGTCGGGGGCACGGGCTCGCTCGCCGATCCACCCTTGCCGGAGTTCCATCACGGAGGCGTGGCATGAAGGGTTTTCGGGCGTTGGCGGGCGGCGTGGCGGGCGGCGTGATCGGCGTGGTGCTGTGGGCGGCGGTCACGTACTTCACGGGATATGAGATCGGCTGGGTGGCGTGGTTCGTGGGCGTCTTGACCGGCGCGGGGGTGAGCGCGGCGATCGAGCGTCGGGGCGGGGCGCTGACGGGCCTGCTCGCGTGCGTGATCGCGGTGGGCGCGGTGGGCGTGGGCAAGGTGGCGATGGCGCGCCTGTCGGCCAGCGACGCGATCGCCAGCATCGGCGAGAACTTCAGCGAAGAGGACGCGGTCTTCCACATGGCGATGAACGACCCGGAGGGCGAGCCGGGCGAGGACGGCGAGTATGACCCGGCGGCGCTGGATCGCGCGGGCGCGCGGTGGGACGCGATGTCGGAGACGGAGCGCGACGCGTACCGCCTGCAGGCGGCGAACGAAGTGCGCGAGGAGATGGAGGCCAACACCGGGGCCGTCACCATCGTCGCGCTGATCGGGAGCCTGAGCCCGTTTGACTTGTTGTGGATCGGGCTGGCGGGGGTGAGCGCGTTCAAGCTCGCGTCGAGGAACGATGCGCCGCGGCATTCGTCGATGATCGACGCGGCGGCGGACAAGGAAGGCGGGCTGCACCCGGCGTTTCATGGTTCGAGCGAGGCCGAGAGCATGAGCCCCGCGAGTTTCGGGAGAACCGGCGGGCTGCCGTCGGCGCCGTCGGGGGGCATGACGCGGTTTGCGCCGGGCGCGGGGCACGCGGCGAGCGTTGAGCACGCGGATCACGGGCAGGAGCATCACGACGAGCAGACGCACGAGCAGACGCACGAGAACGAGCACTCACACGAGCATGGCGGCACGCACGCCGAGTTCGATCAGGAGCGGCGCGGGAACGCGGACGCGGCGTAGTCGCCCGGCAGCATGTGCCGCGCGCGGCGAAATGCGGGCGGCGGGCGAGCGACGAAGGACGGCCGCGTCGCCACGACATTCCGAGGGAGAGAGCGCACGGCATCGGGAGCACCCGGTGCCGTGTGTTGTTTTGCGTCACGACGCCCGCGCCATCGAGCCCGCAGACCTACTGAGGCGCTGCGTGTTGACGAGCACCATTCCCAGCATTGGAATCGAGAATGGAAGCGACATCTCCAGCGGGTTGCCGCCAGGCGCTTCTCTTGCGATGTGTCCCAGTGCAATCACCAGAGACGCCAGCGCGATCGACAACCCGAGCATCGCGGCTCGCCGCAGCGCGACATGAGGTATCAGCGGCGAGCACAGCACGCCGGCACTCACGACGAGCGTGGCCAGCGAGACCCACGCCCCGGCCAAGCTCGGCTCGGGCCTTCCAACCAGAAGACTGCTCGCGAATGGAACGACGCATATCCCCGTCGGTCCAAACCCGTGCCCATGGCCCACCGGACTCGCGAGGGAAAGCAGAACCGTGGCAATCGACGCCGCCAGGTCGCCCCGGGTCGGGCGATATCGATCCAAAGCCGAGTCGCTGTGAGCCGGTTCGTCAGCCATTCCAGCTCTCTCTACCGACGGAAATCAGACGAAACAAGGACCGTCACTTCTTCTTTGCATAGAAGTGCACGGCCATCCCGCCGTAGACGTGGGTCTCGGGCCCGAGCGTGCCGGGCACGGCGAGCTCGACCGGCACCTGCGGCGTCTTGGGCGCGTCGCTCTTGGTTTCGATCGTGTCCTCGTCCATCTCGGCGGGGCTCTGGAGTTCGTCGATCGCGGCGTCGTCGAGATCGCCGTCTTCGATGGACCACACCTCGGTCCAGTCGTTGCCGGCGCGCTTGTCGCGATGGCGGGTGCGAGAGCCCGCGCGAGATCCAGCGCGTGAGTCGCGTGTTCCCGGGCGGGACTCTGGGCGGGCCGGCGTGCGACGCTCCGCGCCCTTCTTGCCCTTGCGTCGCGGCGAGTCTTCTTCGCCCGGCTGCGATTCCTCGTCGGGGTTGTAGAACAGGGGCCAGGGCGTGCGCAGGAGCACGAACCCGTCGTCGCTCAATCGTTCCGACAGCGCGCCGACCTGGGCCAGCACGCGGGCCACGCCGAGTTTCTCGTGCATGATCGCGTACGGCGGATCGAGGAACGCGATCGTGACGGGCCGCGGGCAGCGCGCCAGCGCGCCGACGCCCAGCGCGTCCCCCACCACCACCTCGGCGCGATCGCCGACGCCGAGTTCGGCGATGTTGCGTTCGAGCACCTTGGCCATGCGCCGGTCCTGCTCGACGAAAACGCAGGACTTGGCGCCGCGCGAGAGCGCTTCCAGGCCGATCGAGCCGGTTCCGGCGAAGGCGTCGAAGAAGACGCCGCCGGACGTGTGCCCGCGGAGGATCGAGAAGATCGACTCCTTCACGCGGTCGGGGATCGGGCGCGTCTGCACGTCCTCCGGCGGTGAATGGAGTATTCGGGAACGGAAATCGCCCGCGATGATGCGCATTTGCAATGATAGAGCGAAAGTCGTGGGAGATATCGCGGGCTCCGGGCGCGTGTGGTAGCATGTCCCCACCATGGCGATTCGCCGAGTACGAAAGAGCACGGCGGCGGGCGGGAGCGAAACGAAGGCGGTGTCGCCCAAGCACCGCGGCCGCAAGACGGATGCGGGCGGAACCGGCAAGGCCATCGCGTTTCGTTGCGTGCTTCACCGCCCGGCCACGAAGGGAGCGCCGGTCGACTGGACGTTCCTGGTGCTGCCCTTGGCCGCCAGCCGCATGCTGGCGTCGCGCGGCATGGTGTCGGTTGAGGGCACGTTCAATGGCGCGGCGTTTCAGGCGACGCTGCAGCCCGACGGCAAGGGCGGGCACTGGCTGAAGGTGGAGCGGGCGCTGCGCGAGGCCGCGGGCGCGAAGGCGGGCGACGAGGTTTCGCTCGAGATCACGCCGATGACGGAAGAGCCGGAGCCGATCGTGCCGCCGGAGTTGCGTCGGGCGCTGGCGAATGCGCCGGCTGGGAAGGCGGGAACGCCTGGGGCTCGCGAGGTGTGGGGTGACATCACGCCGGCGGCCCGGCGCGATTGGATTCACTGGATGGAGTCGGCCAAGCAGGCCGAGACGCGGGCCCGGCGCGTGGCGACGGCGATCGACATGCTGGCCAAGGGCAAAAGGCGCCCGTGCTGCTTTGATCGCTCGGGGATGTACAGCAAGAGCATGGGGTGTCCGGAGGCGGCGGATGAATGAGGAGTGGAACGATCGATCGAAACTCACAGGGTCGGTGAGATTGAGAAGCCAATCGTCACGGGAGGAACATCATGCTTTGTGGACGCCTCAAGATCGGGAGCGTTGGACGTGCTGACCTGCGTGGCATCGTCCATCTGGGAATGGCTGTGTTGTTCTTGCTGCTTCTCGGCGGATGCTCGCGAACCCACACGCTCAGGCTTGATGGAGATGGAACGTGCCGCTCGGGAACTGCCGTCGTGCGTGTCGAGCACATGGCGCTTCGCAACTCGGCTACGCCCCGAGTGATGATGACAATCCGCAACGTGGGCAGCGAACCGCTTAGGTTTGATTCCGGGTATGTCGGCGGCTTGCCTTTCTGGATTACGGACACAAATGGAAGAGACCTGTTCGAATGGGACGGGATTCTCTACTGTCCAGACGAAAGGACCGTATTGATCGATCCCTCTCCAGATGTGACCATTCAGCCGGGTGAGGCGATTGAATTCACCGACTCGAATGGGCGCGTCAGGTTGCCCGATGGTCGCTTTCGTCGAGGTGCTCGTCTGAAGCTCGATCACGATTTGAGAGTTTGGGTGGGCACTGCCGACCAATGGAGGACGCTGCCGTTTCACCTCACCGGGCAATTGGAATAGCACCCGCGACGCGGTACGACGGTTCACACTCCGCCAATGAAAAACGCACGCTCGCTGCGTGCGTTCGGTGGTCGATTAACGAAGCGGCTGACGCCCAGCCTCGGCCTCGCACCGGAGATACCCAGCACGCACGGGCCCGGCCGAACCCAAGCCGAAGCCCGGTGGCGGCTCAGGCCTTCTTCTTCTCGTCCTTCTTGAAGTAGTTGCCCGAGTACTTGCGGGTGAACTTCTCGACGCGGCCGGCGGCGTCGACGAACGTTTGCTTGCCCGTGAAGAACGGGTGCGAGCCCGACCACACTTCGACGTGGAGTTCCGGCACGGTGGCGCCGACGGTCATCACGACCTGGCCGTTGTGGTAGACCTTGCAGTTGGGGAAGTAGCGGGGATGCGTGTCCTTCTTCATGGCTTGTCCCTGGTCTTCAGAACGGCGTGAGTGAATCCCGGTGCGGCCGGGGTTTGGGTTTGCCTTGCCGTGCCCCGGGCTTGGAGCACGGACACTTGTACCTGCCGCTCGCGCGAGCAACGGCCCGAACGAACAACGCGCCGAACAAACGACGCGAGCGATCAACCGGACGGCCCGGCGTGGATCCAGAACCGTCCAGCCCCTTCCAGTCCCGGTCTGGAACGGACCTGGACGGCCCGACTATCGAGAACGGCGATTGGCCATTTCGATCGGTCGGGTGCGTCGCCTGGGGGGTCTGTATGGCCCCGGGCGATGGGTCGAGAGTATAGGCTGGGGCGACGGGTCGAGGGCGAGGGCCGTGCGGCCGATCTTGACCCTCGGCGGGCGGCGGCTAGGCTTTGGCCCGGCCAAACGCCCGACCCGTGGGGTGGGTGCTGGCCGCGACAATTCGATTCCCCGATAGCTCAATGGTAGAGCGACCGGCTGTTAACCGGTAGGTTCTAGGTTCGAGTCCTAGTCGGGGAGCTTCTGACCGGCCCGCGAAAGCGGGCCGGTTTTGCTTTACGGCCCGGGCGGTTTCCGGTGTCGGGGCTGGGTGGCGGAAACAACGGAGATTCCGGGGTCAAACGCGGGTCGGGGCTGGCCGCCGCGCTCTCGGTTCGGACGGGTGCATCGGAAGGGCGACGACAACCCCCATGGTTCGCGTCGCTTTCTCGACCAAACCTCTCAAACTCTCTGACTCTCTCGGTTAGCGCCCTCGCCGATTTGACGCGGGGTTCCGATCAGGGGTGGACCGAGATCGGCACGGTGCCGAAACGCAGAGCGCGGGGTACAGCCCTTTGGACAGCGGGCCTTGCGGACGAGCAGGCACGCCATGCCGCCGCGCGGGCCGACACCGCCGCCCTCTCGGTCTGAAACCGTGCCGATAGTCCGACCAGACCAGTCCACGTTTTCGATCGCCACCCCCGCGAGAACCCTCGAACCAGTTCACCGCGCCACAGATTCTGTGGCCCTGAG
>JAEUJA010000225.1 GCA_016793195.1 Phycisphaerae bacterium | reverse complement strand
GGGCGGCGGGCGTGGTCATCCGCTGCTGGCGTGCGCTCTCCGGCGGCGCCAGGGTGCGCGATCACGAACGCCGCACGCTCGTGGCCTGCTCCGCGGGCGCGGACTCCTCGGCCCTGGCGTTGTGCCTGGCGAGCGCGACGGCCAACCTCGTCATCGCCCACGTTTTGCACGACCTTCGCCCGGCTGACGAGGCTCGGGCCGACCTCGAAACGGCCCGCGCGCTGGCCGCGTCGCTCGCGCTCCCGTTCGCGGGCGCGAGCGTCGGGTGCAGGTCCAAGCCCGGAAACCCCGAGGCGGTGGCGCGGCGCGAGCGATACGCCGCGCTGGTCGCGCTGGCGCGCGAGCACGCCTGTCCCTTCATCGCGACGGCCCACCACGCCGACGATCAGCTCGAGACGCTCCTGATGCGGCTCGTCCGCGGCGCGGGCCCGCGCGGGCTGTCGGGCATCGCGCCCACGCGCCGCCTCGCGTCCGGCGTCACGCTCCTCCGCCCCATGCTCGACATCACCCGCGCCGAGGCGGAGGCGATCTGCCGAGACGCGGGCGTCGAGTGGGCCGTCGACGCGACGAATGCGGATCGATCGCGCCTGCGTGCGGCGCTGCGTCACAACGTGATCCCCGCGCTCCGCGCTATCGCGCCGGGGATCGCGTCGACCGCGGGGCGTGTCGCGTCGGTGCAGCGTTCGCTGGCGCGGGAGCTTGATCGCGCGGCCGATGAACTGCTGGAGCTCGCATCGATGTCGGCGGGCGCGCCGCCGCAGGCCGAAACTCGGGCCGATCCCTCTCTCGGGCCCTCGCACCGTCCTGATCGGGGCGAATCGGGCGTGGTTCGTCTCTCCCGGCGCGTGCTCGCCGAGGCCGCGGGACCGGTGCTGGACGTGGCGCTGCGTGGCGCGCTGGGGCGGGTGGGGGGCGGGGGTGACGCCGCGTCGTCGCGGACACTGGCGAGGTTGGCGGGCGCGATCCGCGGGCGATCGGGCGAGCGCCGCGTGTTCCAGTTCGCGGGGGCGCTCGTTGAGCTGGACGCGGATTGGGTGACGATCGGCGGCTGTAGTCCGTGACGCGAGCTTCGCGTTCCCGGTCGGGCGCCCGGCGCGGGCAACTTATCCCCGCCCGACGTATTATGCACGACACCGCCGCGGATCGCGTGGACGCCCATGCGAGCAAGGGGCCCGTGTCCATGCAGAGAAGCACGCGAGGAGCAACCATGACCAAGCACAAATCACGCCGCGAGTTCTTGGGCGAAACAACCGGATTTGCGGCGGCGACGCTGCTGGCGACGCACGCGGTCGGCGGGGTGCACTGGGGGAACGACGACTCCATCCAGGTCGCGCTTGTCGGGTGCGGCGGGCGGGGCTCCGGCGCGGCGCGGGACGCGCTGTCCGTCAACCGGGGGCCGGTGAAGCTGGTCGCGATGGCCGACGTCTTCGAAGATCGGCTCAAGTCGAGCCACGACGCGCTGAGCGAGTCGCTTACCAAGGGCTTCGACGTCCCGCCCGAGCGCCGGTTTTCCGGCTTTGATTCCTACCGGCACGCGATGGATTGCCTGAAGCCCGGCGATGTGGTGATCCTGGCGACACCGCCGGCGTTTCGCTGGGTGCATTTCACCTACGCGATCGAGAAGGGTCTAAACGTCTTCATGGAGAAGCCCATCAGCGTGGACGGGCCGAGCAGCCGGAGGATGCTGGAGCTGGCCGAGCGCTCTCGACAGAAGAATCTTAGGGTCGGCGTGGGGCTGATGTCGCGCCACAGCCGCGCGCTGCAGGAACTGGCGCGGCGCGTGCAGGACGGCGAGCTGGGCGAGATCATCTCGCAGCACGGCTACCGCATGCAGGGAGACATCGTGACGTTCCGGTCGACGCCCAAGCCCGCGGGGATCAGCGAACTGGACTACCAGCTCAGGCGCTTCCACAGCTTCTTGTGGGCCAGCGGCGGCGCGTACAACGATTTCTTCATCCACATCATCGACCAGCTCTGCTGGATGAAGGGGGCCTGGCCGGTCAAGGCCCAGGCGCTCGGAGGCCGCCACTACCGGGCACAGAAGAGCGGCGTCCCCTATGTGGACCAGAACTTCGACACCTACGCGGTCGAGTACACCTACGCCGACGGCACCAAAATGCTGTTCGATGGGCGCAACATCGACGGGTGCCAGGAGCGATTCTCGAGCTGCATGCACGGCACCAAGGCGTCGGCGATCGTCTCGGCCCTGGGCGATTGCGGTCTGCCCTCCGGCATCTTCAGCCGGCGCGATTTCCGGCGCGACAGCGCCATCTGGAGTTCCGATGTTCCCGAGGCCGAGAAGAACCCGTATCAGAACGAATGGAACGACCTGATCGCGGCGATCCGCGACGGCCAGGCCTACAACGAGGCCAAGCGGGGCATCGAAGCCAGCCTCGTCTGCAACATGGGACGCATGGCCGCCCACACGGGGCGCGAGATCTCGTTCCAGGAGATGCTCGACTGCAAGCACGAGTTCGCGCCGGGGGTGGCGGAACTGACCAAGGACTCCCCGGCGCCGGTCTTGGCCGACGCCGACGGCAAGTACCCGGTGCCCCAGCCGGGCATCGTCACGGACCGGGAGTATTGATCGGACGGTGGACTCCGAAGCGCATCCGCGCCGCCGGATCGGCGCTGTCAGAGGGGATCCCCGAAAGCCCCGTGCTACCGCGTCCAGCGCGCGACGCGGATCGGATACCCTCTAGCCACGATGAAGACTTTGCTCCTGATTCCGCTGCTGCTCGTGGTGTTGGCCGGCGGCGCGTGCCAGACTTCATGTTCGCCCGTTTCGCCGCCGGGCACGGCCGACGCCGCGGGCGAGCAGACCGCGCCCGACATGGGCGATCACATCTGGTCCGTGTTCCAGGGCAAGGACTCGACCTACTGGTTCGGGAGCGACGGCCAGGGCGTCTATCGCTACGACGGCAAGGCGCTCGTGCGATTCACGACCGAGCATGGGCTGACCAGCGATCACATCCGCGGCATTCAAGAGGATCGCTCGGGCAATATCTTCGTGTGCACCGAGCCGGGCGGGGTGAGCAGATTTGATGGACACGGGTTCGTCGCGCTCACGCCCCTCGATCCATCCAAAGGCGAGTGGAAGCTTGGCCCGGATGACCTCTGGTTCCCGGGCGGGCAGGATACGGGGGCGGTGTATCGCTGGGACGGCGCCTCGCTGCACCGGCTCACGTTCCCCGCGACCGAAGCGGGCGACGCGCACTACGCCGCGCTTCCGCGCTGGAAGTACCCAAACGCCAGGTACAGCCCGTACGACGTCTACACGATCTTCAAGGACAGCCGGGGGCATCTCTGGTTCGGCACGGCGGTGCTCGGCGCGTGCCGCTACGACGGGTCGTCCTTTGCATGGGTGGGCCACGGCGAGAACGCCAATTTTGGCGTGCGCGCGTTCGTCGAGGATGCCGACGGCAAGTTCTGGCTCAGCAACGCCGTGAATCGATACGCCGAAGAGCCGGTTCCGCTCGCCACGCCGGGCGCAGACGGTCCCCCGCCGGGCGCCGCTCGCTTCCGAAAAGAGCCGGGGCCCGCGACACACGCCGACCCGTATTCCGCTTTCATGTCCGCTGTTCGAGACAAGGACGGCGTGCTCTGGATCGCCACGCTCCACGAAGGCGTCTGGAGGTTTGATGGGAGGGTCTGGACCCACTTTCCCGTTCTGCACGATGGAAAGCCGGTTCGGGTCTATTCGATTCAGCGCGATCGCCGGGATCGCCTTTGGCTGGGCACGCAGGAGAACGGCGTGTACCGTCTCGACGGCGCGGCGTTCGCGCGCGTGAAGTTCGAGTGAAGCCGCGTCCCCCGATCGAACCTACTTGCCTTCCCGCTTGAACTCGAAGCGCCGTGGGGTGCCGCCCTTGAGCTGGCCGATCGTGGCCGTCAGGCCGCCCCCGCCCTCACCCTCGCCCGAAAGCTCATACACGATGCGCTTCGGATAATCGTGCCGCGGGTTCTCGAAGACGGCCCGCGTCGTGGTCAGTTCGGTCAGCACAAACTCCGTCCCCTTCGCGCCGCCGGGCTGCGCGATGTACACCAGCCCGCCGTCGCGCTCGACGATGCGCAAGTACTCAAACGCGAACATCTTCCCCTTCGTGTTCACCGAGCGCGACACCGCGAGCATCGCTCCGCCCAGCGGCGGGCTCCAACGCTCTTCGATCGACGACCCCGTCTCGGCCCGCGTGCCGACCCACGCGCCGGCGAGCCACGCAACGTCGCCGATCACCGCGTTCGCCGGCGTGGGCATCGGGATGTCCTCCGCGTGCCGGTAGAGCCCGACCGCGCCCGTGCCCGATGACCGGTCGGACGTGACGCGCACGAGCAGCCCCTCGGGCGTCATGCGAAAGCTCCTCCGGATCCACTGGGTGGACCCGTCGCCCACGCCGCCCCCCACGCGCTCGAACTCGACCTTGTACTCAAACGTGCCGTCCTTCCACGAGCCCCGGTAGCGCGAGATGGTTTTGGGCTCTGGGACCTCGGTGACCGAGCCGTCCAGCGCGATGCGCACGTCCTTGTGCCCCGAGCCGTGCCCGTTCAGCACGACCGCGCCTTCTTCGACCCGCATCCACATCTTCGAGGCCATCGGCGGCCCGAGCTGCTCAAGGGTGTGCCCCTCGGTCTTGTCCTCGACGAAAATCCACTCGCCGTCCAACGCGCCCACGCTGTCCAAGGCCGGTGGGGATTGCGTCGGCGGCCGTGCGGGCGGCTGGGCCGTCGGCTGCGCGGAGGGTTGCGCGGACGGCTGGGTCGTGGGTGCGCCCGAATCCTGCGCCCCGGGCTCGCCCGAGGCCAATGCCGTCAGCGCCACACCCAGGGTTGCGACGGATGCGAGCGCGGAGGCCAGCGCGGAGGTGAGCCAGGGGTGCGATCGCATGAAGAGTCTCCTGTCGAACAAAGAATCGTCCGAACGGTGTACCGGTGTGGCGGCAAACTCGAGCCGCGCGACCGACTTGCACGCGGCTCAATATACCCGGCGCGACCCCGCACGCTGCGGCAAGAGGGCGCGAATGCCGCCGGCACGATGGGCTCACCCGCCCCCACGCCGGCGCGAGAATGAGTACGAGCGCCGCCTGTCGTCGCACCACTCCCGGCCCCTCCGCTTCCCGCCCGCCACGGAGCACTCGCCGCGAGTAATGAGGAGTCAGCGGGTCGATTTCGAGCCGGACAACAAAAAAGGCCCCGGCGCGCGCCGAGGCCGATTCAATAGTGGGCGTGGGGTGGTCTGACAGCCTGCTTTTCAGAGCCCCAGAGACGCCGCATCGACTTTCTACCGACCGGCACGGCTTGAACGGTGTCTCGGGTTATCCGGATGGCGAAAGACCGACCCGAGACCTCCAGAAACCGGGTGATTCTCCGGGCAGCAGGTCGATCGGCCGCATAGGGACCGCAGCAGCTCCCTCCCGTCTCATCCCTCCTGGCGCTCGCGACCTCCGAGTCGAGGTGGGCCTGCGGTCGGATCACCTGCGAGTCTCAGAATAGCACCCGCCACATCCCCTGGCGAGAGGTTGCTTGTATCGAGCAGCAGTTCAAAGGGTCGGGCGTCGCGGACCGACTCGTGATTGATTCGCAACGCGATGTCGATGTCGCGGAATCCATCCGCGCCGCGGTTGAGCACCCTCTCACGCAGCACATCATCTGAAGCGTGCAGCACGGTCACACATACTCGGCTCTGTGGGTGCTCGGATCGAAACGCGGCCAGAAACCCGTCTATCTTGTCACCACTGAAGGTGTCGATCAGGACGACGGGAGCAAACCCGGCACGGAGGAATCCAGCGGCAAGCTGCGCGGATAGCGTGAGGAGATTCCGGTGCTCCGCCTGGTCGGTCCAGTCCACGTCAATCACCATCCCGCGCAGGGTATCTACTTCGAACCGTACCCCTGACGGGAAATGATGGGCGAGGAGCTTGGCCGCGGTGGACTTGCCAACGCCGGGTGCGCCCTTCAGCAGAATCAGATCGGCGGATGCGGGGCTCATTGGAACAGCGCCGCCTGAGGTTTGTTGCACGACATCTGCTTGCAGGGGAAGTTGCAGTCGCGCATGACTCTCGACACCTCCGTCGACCGCCGAGTGCACAGAATCTCCAGGATGTCCTGCCTCGCGATGTTGCCGAGGGGTTCTCTCGCGATCGGGATTCTCCGGTGGTCGAAGCACTTTACGACATCGCCGTTGGGGTAGATGCAGATGTTCTTGCGGGCAGCGCAGGGAGCCCCGTCCGCCGCCATCTGCGCGGGTTCGACCGCATACGTCCAGTTGCTCGCCCCGAAGTCCTGGTAGAGCTGCACGTTGTGCCGTATGCCGCGTTCCTTGCACCACGCGGCCACCTTCGGGACTTCCTCCTGCGACTCCTTTGACAGGACGGACTGGATGCGGAGGTGGTCGCCCAGAATGCGAAGGGCCAGTTCAATCTTGGGCATCACGATATCGAAGGTCCGCGTACCCCGGAACTCGTTCCACTTCTCACGGTTCACCGAGTCCACGGAGATCACCAGCACATGCCCCTGCTGCTGGTAGCGCGTCAGGAACGCCTCATCCAACCCGCGCCCGTTCGTCACCATCACCATCGGCACACCCAGCCTGTGCGCCTCGTCGGCGATCTTCACCACGTCGCGCTTGAACAGAAGGGGCTCGCCTCCCGTCAGCGTGACCTGGTACAGATTGTGGTGCAGCCGTTCGAGGCAGCGCAGAAAGTGGGAAACGTCAAGATGCTGGTTCTTGGGCTCGGGGCGCTCCCAGATCGCACACTTCGGGCACCGGTCGTTGCAGG
>JAEUJA010000143.1 GCA_016793195.1 Phycisphaerae bacterium | reverse complement strand
TCGTCGAGCATCCAGATCGCGTTCCCCGGGGCGACGGCCACGGGAACGAGCACGCTGACTGATTCGTACCTCTCCGGCGTGGACGTGCTGTTCCTGACCTCGGGCAAGAAGCACACGGGCGCGAGCAACGCGATCACGGCGCTCACGGCGTCGGAACGGGCGGCGGTGCTGTCGTTCGTGCAGTCGGGCAAGGGCGTGATCGTGGCGATCGACAACTCGGACTTTGAGGCCGCCAACGAGAGCATTCTCGATGCGTTCGGGCTGGACTCGTCGGCGAAGCTTGGCGCGTCGGAGCTGATGTCGATGGGCGACACGGCGGAAACGACGATCGTGAACGGGCGGTTCGGGGCGATCGCCAGCCTGCCGACGTTCTGGCCGGGCGTGATCGACAACGCGGCCAGCGACACGGTGGCCGGTCGGTTCACGAACGGCTCGCCGGGCCTGACCGTCCTCCCGCGGGGCGCGCTGGGCGCCGGGAGCGGGCCGGTGGTGATCCTGACGGACATGTCGACACTGACGAACACGTACCTGGCGGGAGAGGCGATGGCGCTGGTGCTCAACGCCGTGGTCGACATCGCCGGCTACTGCATCTCGGACTTCAACCTCGACGGGTTCGTCAACGGCGACGACTACGACATGTTCGCGTCGGCGTTCGACGTGGCGAGCTTCGAGGCCGATATCAACCGCGATGGGTTCGTCAACGGCGACGACTATGACACGTTCGCGTCGGCGTTTGATGCGGGGTGCTGAGAAAGGCACGAGGCAAGAGAAGAAGAGACGGAGAGACGCAGAGACGAAGTGAAGAGGAAGGCAAGGAAGGGACCATTCGCGAACCGAGAGATCGGCCGCGTGAAGAGTGGGTTGAGTATTGAAAGGAGTTGGAACGATCGGGGGGTGAAGGAGCACCGGAGCATCGAGAGACTTTTGCGCAACTGGGTTTCCCTGTCTCGCTGCTTCCCTGTTTCGCTGTTTCGCTGTTCCCCTGATGGCTGAGTTTGGGGTTGTGCGGGGCCCTGGGGAGGGTCGCCCCCGCTGGAGTGTTTGGCGGCACGCACGGATTCTCGCCGGGCGTGCGGCCAGACCAGGTAGAGAGCCCGGCCGACCGGACGGGTGTGAGAGAGAGAAACCGGTCAACCGGAACCCTCGGGCGAAACCCCGGGGGTTCTGTGTTTTTGGGACGCGACGACGCGACGACGCGGCCGCGCCGGCGTGATTCACTCGAATCACCTTGGATCGTCCGGATTGGCGCGATAGGCTGAGGGCGGAGGGTGTGGAGGTCGTGGATGCCCGCGCTGGATCGAGCAACGAGATTCGAGGCCACCGGGCCGGATCGGGATGGGGGATGTTCTGCGCTGGCCCCCGCCGGGCCGGACGGGCAGACGATCTACGCGGCGTACATCATCCGTGAGTTTGACAGCGCGGCGCAGGATTGGAAGCGGAATTGCTTTGTGCGGCGCATTTCGGCCCGATCGTGCGTGGCGGACCTCAACCTAAACAGCCTGGCCGATCCGGGCGACTTTGATTCGTTCGTGGACGCGTTTGTCGAAGAGAACCCGGCGGCGGACGTGAACCTCGACGCCAGCATCGACGGCGCGGATGTGGACCTCTTCATCGAGGCGTACGACGAACAGGGAGGTGGCGGATGAGCCACGCTGGCGTGATGGTTCGATTGTGCGTCGCGGGAATCGCGGGCTTTGCCGGCACGGATTGTCGCGCGCAGGCTTGGACGTGGCGCTTTCTGGACGGTTTGGAGACGGGCAAGAACATGGCGGGCCTCGCTGCCCAAGGTTCGTTCCAGGGCGGGTATGCGTTCAAGGGCGGCGAGCCTCATCCCGTGCTTTGGAGAGATGGCCAAGACGTTCCGATCGATCTGACGCCAGCGTCGCGATCTGGCGGCCAAGTCTTCGGCATGTCAGCGGATCGCCAAGTTGGCTACGCCGCCTCTCCCAACGTGTACCACGCGGCGGCGTGGCGCGGCACGCCGAATAGCTACGTTGATCTGAATCCGACGGGTTTCTGGTCATCGTACGCCTACGCGATTCGAGGCGATCAGATCGCGGGGTATGGTCAGGTTCTAAGCACTGGTGATCCTCATGCTATCATGTGGACGGGACCAACGGACGCCGCCACCGATCTACACAATAATACTCTCGCCACCATGTCATACGCCTACGCCACCGACGGCGAGTACCAGGGAGGCACGGCGGCGTTCCGGGGCTACAGCCAGATTCACGCCGCGCTCTGGCACGGGAGCGCCGAAACCATGATCGACCTCCACCCCGCACGGTACACCGGCTTGGATTCATGGGTCTTGGGCATGGCCCCTGGCGTGCAGGTCGGGCAGATCGGCATCAACCCCGTGCTCTGGCACGGCACGCCCGAATCCATGGTGGCCATGAACCCCGCCGGCTATCCCGGCGGCGGGGAAATCCACGCCACCGACGGCGTGCATCACGTCGGCGACGTCGGCAAGAACGGCACGGGCTATGCCGGCATCTGGATGTCGGACGATCCCAACAGCTTCGTGAATCTCGCGGAGCTGGTGAGCGACGACATCTGGAGTTCGCACGCCAACGCAATCTACTCGGACTCAGAGCGGATCGTGGTCGTGGGCACGATACGGATCGGCCTGGCGGCCGAGCAGGGCGTGGTGTGGGTTCAAGAAATCCCCGCGCCATGTTCCGCCGCGTTGATGGTGATGGGGATCGCGGCGATGGGGAGAAGAAGGCGCGGGTGAGGTCGGTGGCGTGCGCGTGGTCAAGCTGAAACAGCTTGACCACGCCACCCAAGAAAAAAAAGGGAGAGGACGTCGATGTCGGCACGGAGTGCCGACCGACCAAGGCAACCCCGCCGACGCTTCGGGCTCGTCGGGGAGAAGCCAAGAGCATCGATGTCGCGGACGACATCGATGGCACGGCGATTCGGTGGGTGCGGCGAGTCGCTGGCACGGCGTACAGGCCGCACTACGATCGCGGATGTCATACGCGGACATCGTGTCGGTGACGTTGGTGGTCGGGCTGGAGGTTCACGTCGAGCTTGCGACGCGGACGAAGGTGTTTGCGGGCGCGCCGAACCCGGCGAATCCGGCGTTTCACGACGCGGAGCCGAACACGCTGATCGACGAGGTGGTGATCGGGCTGCCGGGCGCGCTGCCGGTGCTGTCGCGTTCGGCGGTCGAGATGTCGATGATGGTGGGGATGGCGCTGGGGTGCCGCATCGCGCCCTTGACAAAATGGGACCGCAAGAGTTACTTCTATCCCGACCTGCCCAAGGGCTACCAGATCAGCCAGTACGACCTGCCGGTGTGCTTTGACGGCGCGGTGCGGCTGCCGGGGCTGGATGAAAAGGGGAATCCGGACTCATCGCGCGAGGGTGCGACGATCGGCATCATCCGCGCGCACCTGGAGGAGGACGCGGGGAAATTGCTGCACGAATCGCCGGGCGGGCGGGCGATCGATTTTTCGATCGCGGACTACAACCGGGCGGGCGCGCCGCTCCTGGAGATCGTCACGCAGCCGGATTTCACGAGCGCCAAGCAAGTCGTGTTCTTTGCGAAGATGCTACGGAACATCTGCCGCTTCCTGGGCGTTTCCGAGGGCGTGATGCAGAAGGGGCACATGCGCTTCGAGCCCAACATCAACACGCACCTGACGCTGGCGGACGGACGCGTGATCAAGACGCCGATCGTTGAGATCAAGAACCTCAACAGCTTCCGCGCGGTGGAGGCGGCGATCGAGTATGAGCTGGCGGAGCAGCCGCGCCGGTGGATCGAGGACCGGCGCGTGATGGGCAAGGGGATGAAGGTGACGCGCGGGTGGGACGATCATCGCGGCGTGTCGTATGTGCAGCGGGAGAAGGAGGACGCGCACGACTATCGGTACTTCCCCGACCCGGACCTGCCGCCGCTGACCATTGATGAGGCGTGGCGCGAGCGTGTGCGGGAGCGCGTGCCGGAG
>JAEUJA010000080.1 GCA_016793195.1 Phycisphaerae bacterium | reverse complement strand
CACCGGCACGCACGCCGCGGGCGTCGGTGTCCCCAGCGCCGCCGCCGTCGCCGCGATCACCGTCGGGTTGGCCTTGGCCTGGCACAACGGGAACGGCGCGATGTTCTTGCCCACCACGTTGTCCATGATGTTCGCCGCCGGCTGGTTGCACCCCATCACCTTGTTCACCGGCGGCACGATCAGCGACCCCACCGGCGCCGGCGGCACCGCCATCGAGCACCCGATCTTCGCGCCCATCACCACCAGTGGAGGCATGACCTGACTCCTCGTCCTCTTTCCTTGGTGGCACCCCTCTCCAGAGCGGTGCTCAACGTCTTGTGTCCCAAACCTGTCCTCGAATCCCGCTCTTGCTTCTGCGTGGCGTGGCCAACCTGATGGCCACGCAGAGTATCACTCGCCTCCCGACCCTTGCCCAGAGGCTTCCCATCCTACCGACCGCGACCGCGCCCCGCACAACAGGAAAGACCGGCCTCCGCTACGGCGGCGCGCCACCATCCCCCGAAATCTCCCGCGCGCTCCCGGACTTTGAACGTGCACCCCACGAACCCCACGAGATCCCGAGCCCCCCGCGCCACTCCGAGCCCCCGACTTCAGTCGGAGGCCACCCCTCCCACGAAGCGCCCACCATCCAACCGCCGGACTCTGCGCGCCCTTCACGCTCTTCGAGTTCACGTCTTCTCGTCCCGACTCCCCACTCCCAACTCCCGATTCCCTACTTCTCCGCGGCCTCTGCGACCTCTGCGTTCAACCTCTTCTCCGATTCCCCGTCTTCCCCTCCGCTTCCCTCTGATTCCTCTGCGTTTGGCCTTTTCTCTCCCGAGTGCCGCGCGTCGCGGTTAGCACGCCCTTACCACCGCGCCGCAGCGCACCAATGTGTCCGTCTTTTTCGCCTCTTTTCCATTTCCCGAAAAAAATCTTCACGCGCCCTCCCACCGCGCGCAACCCCCTCTCCGGCCTTGTTTTGTTTAGCGATCTAGCGATTTGTGCTTTGGCGATTTCGCCCGCGCATCACCGCGACTTTGCGCACCAATGTGTCCGTCCGCCCCCTGGGTAGAGCGTGCCCGTGCCCGCTCATCCCCAGACCTCCGTCCCCCATTCTCTCAGTAGACTGCCACCATGAAACTCCTCGCCTTCATCGCCTGTCTCTGCCTCGCGCTCAGCGCCCCGGCCCAGTCGCTCCCACGCTTCGCGGGCATCCCCACCATCGACCTCGCCGCCGACACCTCGCGCCGCGTCGTCGTCGACCGCGAGGCCAACCAATACCTCGGCCATCCGACCACCGCCCTCCTCCGCGACGGCCGCACCATCCTCTGCGTCTACCCCAAGGGCCACGGCAAGGGCGCGATCCTCCTCAAACGCAGCACCGACGCCGGACTCACATGGTCCGATCGACTCCCGACCCCCGCCAGCTGGGCCACCAGCCTCGAAACGCCGACCATCCATCGACTCATCGATCCGCGCACCGGGCACGAACGCCTCGTGCTCTTCAGCGGCCTGTACCCCATCCGCCGCGCCTACTCCGACGACAACGGCCAGCACTGGTCCGAGCTCGAACCCGTCGGCGACTGGGGCGGCATCGTCGCCATGGCCTCGGTCGTCACGCTCCGCGACGGCCGCGCCGCCGCCTTCTTCCACGACGACGGACGATTCCTTCACGCCAACGCCAAGGCCGACGGCATCTTCCGCCTGATGATGACCACCAGCGACGATGGCGGCCTGACGTGGTCCGCGCCCCGCGAAATCTGGAGCGGCCGCGACATCAACCTCTGCGAGCCCGGCGCCGTCCGCTCGCCAGACGGCAAGACGCTCGCACTCCTCCTCCGCGAAAACAAGCGCGTGAAATCCTCGCACGTCATGCACACCAACGACGAGGGCGCGACGTGGTCCGCGCCGCGCGAGGTCTCGCCCGCGCTCACCGGCGACCGCCACGTTGCTCGCTACGCGCCCGACGGCCGGCTCGTCGTCACCTTCCGCGACATGGCCAAAGAAGGAATCACCGAGAAGGACAAGGACAGCCCGACCAAGGGTGACTGGATCGTCTGGGTCGGCACCTGGACCGACATCGTGCGCGGTACGCCCGGCCAATATCGCGTGCGCCTCGCCGACAACACAAACGCCTGGGACTGCGCGTACCCCGGCCTGGAAATGCTCGCCGACGGCACGTTCGTCACAACCACCTACGGGCACTGGGACAAGGGCCAGCCGCCGTATGTCATCAGCGAGCGATTCACGATGCGCGAACTCGATGCGCTCGCGCTCAAGGCCGGCGCGATCATGCCGCCCGCGCCCGTCGGCGCGCTCCCCTCGGCGTCGCAACTCGCCTGGCACAACCTGGAGTTCTACGGCTTCATCCACTTCACCACCAACACCTTCACCGACAAGGAATGGGGATACGGCGACGAATCGCCCAGCATCTTCGCGCCAACCGCGCTCGACACGCGCCAGTGGGCCCGTGTGGCGCGCGACTCGGGCATGACCGGCCTGATTCTGACGGCGAAACATCACGACGGCTTCTGCCTCTGGCGCAGCACGTTCACCGAGCACTCCGTCAAGGCAAGCCCGTACAAGGACGGCAAGGGCGACGTCGTCGGCGAGTTCGCCAACGCGTGCCGCGCGGAGGGATTGCAGGTCGGCCTGTATCTCTCGCCGTGGGACCGCAACCACGCGGAGTACGCGCGACCCGCGTACGTCGAGTACTACCGCAACCAGTGGCGCGAACTCATCTCAAACTACGGCCCGCTCTTTGAGCTCTGGCAGGACGGCGCCAACGGCGGCGACGGCTTCTATGGCGGCAAGCGTGAGTCGCGCCAGATCGACCGCACCACCTACTACGACTGGCCCAGCACCAACAAGTCGCTCTTGGAACAGAGCCCGGGCGTGATCATCTTCTCCGACGCGGGCCCCGGCTGCCGCTGGGTCGGCAACGAGAGCGGCTTCAGCGACGAAGAAAGTTGGCAGACGATCAACGCCGGCGGCATGTACCCCGGCGTGTCGCACGACCACCTGGCGCGCGGCGACAAGGGCGGTTCGCACTGGATCGGCGTCGAGGTCGATGTCTCGATCCGCCCGGGCTGGTTCTACCACGCCGGCGAGGATTCGCGCGTCAAGACCCCGGCGCAGCTCGTGGACCTCTGGTACGCGTCGGTGGGGCG
>JAEUJA010000062.1 GCA_016793195.1 Phycisphaerae bacterium | reverse complement strand
GACGCCGGCGATGGTGGGGGCGGGCGCGCCGGAGGCGTCCTGAGCTTCGGCCCAGGCGCGGACGAGGCCGCGTTGCGGGTCTTTGGTGGCGGAGAGTTCGACGACTTCTTCTTCGAGGGTGTCCCACTGGCCGCAGTCGGGGCACTTTCCGGTCCAGCGTGGCTGGGCGCAGCCGCAGGTGCGGCAGATGAAGATGTGCTTGGGCTTTGCCACGGGGAGATGGTACGAACTTTCTCCTACCGCGTCCTGCGCTGGCGTCACATACACTTGGCGGCGCGCCGCCGCGCCGAACCCGCATGGGCGAAACCACAACACCATCCAGGGGCGAGGGAGCGAGCGGGGAGAGGGCCGCGGGCG
Organism: Phycisphaerae bacterium; assembly: GCA_016793195.1. GTDB lineage: Bacteria > Planctomycetota > Phycisphaerae > Phycisphaerales > UBA1924 > JABWBC01. The sequence continues at coordinate 5,900 of JAEUJA010000062.1, read as the reverse complement.
CGGATGTTGTCGGCGCGGCGGGCGTGAAGGACGTCAAGCCGAAGAAGCAGTTGCACAATCGACGGCGGTTCTGGTTGCTGCTGGCGTTCGGCGCGGTGGTGTTGTACTGGCTGGTGACGCGCTCGCCTTTGACGCGCTGGGTGGTGGTGCGCCAGATCGAGAAGGCGACGGGGCTGGAGGTTCGGGGCGGGTCGGTGGCGCTGAATCCGAGCGGGGCGTTTTCGCTCAAGTCGATGACGCTGGCGGTGCCGGGCGTGCGCGGCGCGGGCGGCGAGGTCATTGGCTGGGACGACCTGACGGGGACCTTGGATTTCAAGAGGCTGGTGGGGATCAAGAAGACCGGGCCGCTGGTCAGGACGGTGGAGGCGCTGCATCCGTTCGTGAGGTTTAGCCAGGCGTCGAGCAACGGGGTGTTCAGCGTGACGCTGGTGAGGCCGCCGGTGATGACGGCGGGGGGGAGCGGGGCGGGGGCGGGTGGCGATGCGTTTGAGCCGCCGCGATTGCGTGTGATTGATGGGCGGATCGAGCTGGGCGAGCACGACGAGCCGGCGGGGAAGTACACGCTCTTGCGGTCGATCCCGTTCCAGGGGTGGATGAGGCCGGCGCCGGGCGAGAAACCGGGGACGCAGTTGCTCGCGTTGTGGGAATCGGAATCGGAGATGGGCCCGCCCGCGCCGTCGCGGGGGTTGGACCTGCGTGGGCAGGTGGGGCCGGACGGGTTCACGCTGGCGTTCGGCGGGCTGGCGGTGAAAGACTGGCCGGCGCGGGATGTCCCGTCGCGGTTCCGCGAGGTGTATGAGTCGCTGGGGCTTGACGGCGTGGTGCGGGACGTGCAGATCGACTACCTGGCGCCCACGAGCACGGTGCGGGCGTCGATGATGTTGAATGACGTGGCGGTGAACCTTCCGATCGGCGAGGACGGGCGGCCGGTGCGGGCGGGCGAGCGGCCGTTGCGGATGAGCAAGACCAGCGGCGAGATCAGGTTCGAGAACGCCGGCGGCGCCAGCGGCGGCGGCGGGACGGTGTCGGCGGACTTGTCGGGGCTGATCGAGGATTTCCCGTTCCGGGCGAAGCTGACGTACCTTGGCACGACGCTGGAGGCGCCGTTCTCCCTGGTGCTGGAGTCCGAGGGGTTCCAGCTTCGCGAGCGGCCGGAACTGCTCAGGTTTGCGGCGCCGACGGTGAAGCAGCGGCTTGGGCAGTTCAACAATCCGACGGGGATCGTGAACACAACGCTGACGGTGGAGCGGGCCGGCGGGCGCGGGTCCGAGGTGCGGGCCACCGGCGAGATGCGCTTCCACGACGCCGTCGCGGCCTTCGACCGCTTTCCCTACGAGTTCCGCGATCTCACCGGGCATGTGCGTTTCACGGAGAACTCGCTGGAGATCGTGGAGCTGGCGGGGCGGGCGCCCAGCGGCGCGACGATCTCGGCCAAGGGGACCATCGCGCCGCTCACCGACGCGGCGAAGGTCGACCTGCGCGTCGAGGTGAACAACGCCCCGATCGATGAGACGCTGGCGCGGGCCATGGGGCGCTCGCGGCGCGTGCTCGACGAGCTCTTCTCGGTCGAGCATCACGCGAAGCTGGTGCGGGCGGGGCTGGTGCGGTCGGGGCCGGAGGGAGAGGCGCCGGGGTTCGAGCTGGGCGGGCGGTTCGATGTGATTCTTGATATCCATCGCCCCGAGGGGATGGAGGTCGAGTGGGACCAGACGATCGACGTGCGGATGAAGGACGTCAACGTGCTGCCGGCGCGGTTCCCCTTGCCGCTGGTGACCCGCGGCATCAACATCTGGATGGACACTAAGACGATCACGCTGCGGGGCGGGACGTGGCGGGGATTGGCGGGCGGGGAGTTTTCGGCGACCGCGACCATGCCGTATGACGCGCTCTCGGGCGAGGGCGGGGAGTTCGTGCCCGACGTGCGTGTGACGGGCGCGGGGATTCCGTTCAACGCGCACCTGGCGCACGCGGCGGCGGAGGCGGCGGGGCGCGGCGGGAGCGTGGGCGCCGATGGCGTGCCGGTGAGCGAGTGGCTGGAGCGGGCGTTGCTCGCGTTGCGGTTGTCCGGGTCCTGCGATGCCGCGGTGCACATCACCGATCGCGGGCAGGGGGTGGCGGGCGTGGACGCGGGGGTTTCGTTTTCGGGCGCGTCCGCCGAGCCGCGCGGCTCGGGCGAGCCCAGGCCCTTTGCGCTGGACAACCTCTCGGGCGTCATCACGCTCAGCGACGAGTGGCTGAACCTTCAGATCGACGCGGCGCATGAGAGCGCGGCGGTGCGTGCCAGCGCCAGCGTGGCGATCGGCGGTCAGGGGCGGGGCTGGAGCGCGTCGATCGACACCGAGTCGCTGGAGCTTTCCGAGCCATTCGAGTCGATCGTGGATGCGTTCTCGCCCAAAGCCGCCGGCGCGCTCGGCGAGGCCCGCGCCCGCCTCCAGCCCCGGGGGTCGGTGCTGCTGGGCGTGCGTCTGAGCGGCGACGAAGCCACGACCGACTCGTTGATCGACCTGCGCCCGCTGCGCGATGCATCGCTGGTGGCGTTCAACGGTCGGCTGGGCGTTGGCCCCTCTTCAGGAGCGATCCGCATTCTGAACTCGAATGACCAGCCCACCATCATCGAGTTCGAGCGATTCACGGCCCCGTTGACGTTCGACGCGCGCGACATGGGGCGGGCGGAGCTTTCGGGCGCCTTCCGGGGCGGGGGCGAGGGGCTGACGCCCGCCGGGGACGCGCGGGTGGTGCTGACGTCGACGCCCTTTGAGTGCGGGCCGGTGTCGTGGTTTGTGCGCGAGCGGCTGGGGCAGGAGGCCGCCGACCTGTACAACGCGGTCGGGCCGCGCGGCGTGTTTGATCTTCAGACGGAGCTTGGCCCGCGCGAAGACGGGAGCGTGTGGGCCGATGGCTGGCTGCGCCCGCATGAACTTTCGATCCGCGTCAATGAACGGATTGCGGAGCTCACCGATCTTTCCGGCGAGCTGCGTTTTCTCCGCGACGGGCGGGGCTCGATCCGACGGCTCGAAGGAAGGTCGGCCCGCGAGGGCGAGCAGTACACGTTCGCCATCGACGGCGGATGGTCGAGCGCCGCGGGCGGTGCGTTCTCGCTCGGCGCCGACCTGACGCTCAACTCGATCGGGATTCCGGCGTCGCTGCTGACGTTTATGCCGCCGGCGGTGGGCGCGGCGCTGGAGACGATGGAGGTGCGCGTGGACGGCCCGGTGCGGCTGGGCAACGCGCGTCTGCGGGTGGAGCGTCGCGCGTCGGCGTTGGCGCCCGGGGTGTCGTTCGACGGGGTGGTGGACTTCGCGGGCGCGCGGTTCATGGCGGGGCGCGAGATCACCGAGTGCGAGGGGCAGCTTTCGATCACGGCCCAGAGCCCGCCTGATGTCCCCGCCGGCTTCGAGCTGCGGGCGTCGATGCCGCGCCTGCGCGCGTCCAACATTCTGCTGACCGACGCGAGCGTGACGGCGGTGTCGGCGCCGGACGGACGGATCGTGATCCCCAGCATCGTGGCCGATTGCTACGGGGGCCGGGTCTTCGGCGACGCGACGATCACGCCCGCGCCGGCGGGCACCGAGTTTGTCTCGAACACATGGCTTTCGGGGGTGCGCTTCGCGCCCACGCTCCGCGACCTGACGGCGGTGGTCGCGCCCGACGCGCTCGTGGGCCCGCCGCGCCCCGGCACGCCCGACCAGCCCGTGACGCCGATCCCAGAGAGCGCCCCCGACGCAGGCCCCGACGCCGACAATCCCAACGCCGATTCCTCGCGCGGCGTGCTGGAAGGATGGTTCGGGCTGGCGGGCACGCTCAACAAGCCCGAGACGCGGCGAGGTCGCGGCGAGGTCACCATCGGCGGCGGCTCGGTGGTGCAGCTGCCGCTGGTCATGCCGCTCATTTCCTTCAGCAATCTCCAGCTCCCGGGCGATGAACCCCTCGACCATGCCACCGCGTCGTTCTATTTCCAGGGAGCGACGATCGTCTTTGAGAGCATGACGGCGTCGTCGCGGAGCGTGCAGCTTTATGGCTATGGCACGGCGACCACGCCGGAACTTGCGCTCGACATGCGCTTCAACAGCCGGAGCCTCAGGCGCATCCCGATGGTCACGGCGCTGATCGAGGGATTCCGCGACCAGCTCATCGGCACGACGGTCGGCGGCACGCTGGCCAGGCCCAAGGTGGACGCGGTGGCGCTCCCGCGGGCCGGCTCGATCTTCGCGCAGATCTTCGGGCTCTCCAACAAGGAGCAGGAGACGCGGCTTTCCGACATCGAGGTCCGGCTCAAGCGCGACATCGACCGCACGCGCACGCTTCCCGATCGATCCCGCTGATCCCACGTCGTGGCGTCGCTCGCCCCGCGACCGGCCAACAATCCCCACCCGACGTCTTCCTTTGCAACGGAGTCTCTCGTGCCCACCCGCCCCGACGCCCTTCGCCCCGACGACCCCGCCGTTCTCGATCAGCTCGACGCGCTCATCGAGCGCACCGGCGGCGCGCCCGGCTCCTTTGACACCCGGCTGGTGCGTGATTTCCTGGTCGCGGGGCTGCGCCTGATCCCGGACGGGCGCGATACCGGTGAGCTGAAGCTGCTTTCGTCGGCGGTACGCGAGCTGCGCCACGCCTACCACGTCTTCGGGCGTTTCAAGGAGCCGCACAAGGTCACGATCTTCGGCAGCGCCCGGACGCCGGACACGCACCCGGACTATCACGCGTGCATCGAGTTCAGCCGGCACCTGGCCGAGGCCGGGTGGATGATCATCACCGGCGCCGGCGGGGGGATCATGCAGGCCGGGCACGTGGGTCCTGGGCGCGATGCTTCGTTCGGCGTGGCGATCCGACTCCCGTTCGAGACCAACGCCAACGAGGTCATCAAGGGCGACGAGAAGCTGATTCACTTCCGGTATTTCTTCACGCGCAAGCTGATGTTCATGAGCCAGGCCGAGGCCGTCGCGCTCTTTCCGGGCGGCTTTGGCACGATGGACGAGGCGTTCGAGGCGCTGACGCTGGTGCAGACGGGCAAGAACACGCCGGTGCCGATCGTGCTGGTGGAGGGCGAGGGCGGGCGGTATTGGAAGGGCTGGGACGCGTGGGTCCGCGAGCACCTCATGTCGCGCGGGCTCATCAGCGCGGAGGACACGGGAGTCTACTACATGGCCAAGGACCCGCGCGACGCGGCCGAGCACATCAAGGCTTTCTATCGGAATTACCACTCGTCGCGCTATGTCCGCGACGACTTTGTGATGCGCCTCAGGAAGTCCATCTCGCAGCGCGATATCGATCGGCTGGCCAAGGAATTCACGCCCATCATCAAGACCGGCACCATGTGCCTGCGCGGCCCATACGACGCCGAGACCGACCACCTCGACCTGCCGCGCCTGGCCTTCACGCACACCAAGTCGCACTTTGGCCTGATCCGCCGGCTGATCGACCGCGTCAACGAGTGCGACACGATGTAGGTTTCACCCGGCGCCGCCGCTGTTCCGTGCGGTGCTTCGTCCCGGCGGCCTGTTTCTGGGTGGCCCGCCTCTCCGAGGTGGGTCTTTCCGAGCCTCGATTCGAACCCGCACCCGCGACGCTTCGATTCCCCGAACTCCGACCCGCGCCCCGCGTCCCACCAGCCACATGAACCGTGCCGCGACCATGCCCGCTCGTTTCCGCCACGGACCTGTCGCTCGATCGGTGTGCTTGGCACTTTTCTTCCTGCTCGCGTTGCTCGTTCCCGCCTGTGCCTCCGATTCACCCGCAACCTCCGGCGACAATCCAACGCCCGCGGCGTCCACACGCGGCGTGTCCGGCCTGGAAACCCTGACCTGGATCGTCGACGACTCCAACGCCGGCGTGGCGCGGGCCCTGGCCGAGCACGCGCGCCGCCCCACGCCCGTGCCGCCCGACCAGCTCCGCCTGTGGCG
>JAEUJA010000004.1 GCA_016793195.1 Phycisphaerae bacterium | reverse complement strand
TGATCGAAGGCGTCGGCGAAGGCGTCGTAGTCGTTGCCGTTGACGAAGCCGTTGGCGTCGAAGTCGGCGGCGGGGTCGGCGGCGTCGAAGGCCTCGGCGAAGGCGTCGTAGTCGTTGCCGTTGACGAAGCCGTCGGTGTTGATGTCCGCCGGGCAGTAGACGGCGCCGGTGACGACGAGGGCGTAGCCCTGGGTGCCGACGTTGACGGCGGGGGCGTTGATGGTGATGGTCCAGACGCCGGGCTCGGCGATTTCGCGGTGGACCTGCTCGACGTTGTTGATGGCGTCGGCGCTGCCGCCGATGTCGGAGAATCCGCCGGCGAAGACGTTGCCGAGGTATGACCATCCGGCGGGTGATTGCACGGCGAGGTCGAGGTCGTTGACGGCGGCGCTGGCGGCGTTGACGGCGGCGGGGGCGTCGTGGAAGGCGAGCGTGACGCGCAGGGGCTCGGGGGAGATCGCGGTGCGGACGCGGAGGGTCACGCTCTCTGCCGTCGAGAGCGCGCCGGGCACGTTGCTCGATTGATCGAGCAGTCGGAGTCGGCGTGAATCACCGCTGAAATACAGGGCCGAATCGCCCAGAACGCGTCCCCAGCCCTCGCGCAGGCCGGGGTAGCCGGCTTCGCCGCTGATGTTCTGGGAGGCGTTGATGAGGGCGGCCTTGAGCAGCGCGCCGGAGGGTGTGAACGCGTTGGACGCGTTGGCGGAGCCGGTGGGGTAGTAGCCGCGGACGAAGTATTCGCGCGTGAGGGTGGCGACGCCGGCGACGGCGGGGGCGGCGAAGCTGGTGCCGGAATCGCCGGCGACGCTGCACCCGGATTGCGAGGCGGCGCTCTGGATGCCGGTGCCGGGGGCGAGGACCTCGGGCTTGCGGCGGCCGTCGAACGTGGGCCCGGTCGCGCCCTGGGTGAAGTTTTCCTGGTTGGGGGTGTCGCCGGTGCCGGCGACGGCGAGGCAGTTCTTGGCGTTCTCGGGGATTTTGATGGTGACGGAGCTGGAGTTGGCGACGGCGAAGATGACGAGGTTGTCGTCGTGCTGCCAGGAGAAATCGTCGACGGCGCGGACGGTGCCGGTGTATTGGTTGGTGTTGTTGGCGCCCCAGCTGTTGGTGTGGATGAACGCGCCCTGGGTGCGGTGGAGCTCGAGGCGTGCGAAGACCGCGGACTCGGTCGCCGAGGGCGTGGTGTTGTAGACCATGCGTGCGCCGGGGGCGACGCCGGTGGATTCGCTCTGGTCTTGTGGATCGCCGAGCAGGATGGCGGCGACCTTGGTGCCGTGGTCGGAGTATCCGGTGGTGGCGTTGTAGGCGTGGATTTTTCGGTGGAGCGGGCCGATGGGGTTGACGGCGTCGAGGAACGCGCAGTGGTCAGGGGAGACGCGGGAGTCGAGGACGCCGACGAGTTGTCCCGAGCCGGTGAGGCCGCGGTCCCAGAGCGGCGTGGCGTTGAGCTGGTTGCTCTGGACGATCCAGTTGACGGTGGAGTCTCGCGGCTCGAACTCGTCGAGTTCTTCCAGGAGTCGCACGCCCGGGGCGCGGGACGCGGGCGGGGCGTGGGCGCGGGCGAGCTTCACGACCAGTTCGCCATTCGCGATGGAAACCAGCGTGGCCGAGGGCGCGGCTTGCCTGATCGCGGTCCATGCGGCGGATGGGTCCGCGCCCGGGAAGAGCGAGGCGGCGGCGGTGAGGAGCCCGGCGCGTTCGTCGGCGTTGCGGGCGGCGTCCTTGAAGAGACGCTTGACGCCGCGGGCGCGGGCGGCGAGGGAGGGATCGAGCTTCCAGGCGTCGTCATAGGCGGAGAGGGCGCGGACAAAGGCGAGGGCGCGGAGGGCGGGCATGCTCGCGTTGGAAAGGTCGGCGAGGTAGGCGTGATCGGGGAGATAGTCGTGGAGGACGATGCCGGCGGCGGAGAGGGCCGCTCGCTTGGCGGGGGTCATGGGCCCGTCGAGCTGGATCACGGCGAGCGTGCCGCGGGAGAAGGCGGGCGTGCCGGTTAGGAGCGAGGGGCGAGCGTTGAGGTCGACGTCGCCGGTGCGGAGGCGGAGGGTGGCGTGTGGTGGTTGCTGCGGGGCGGCCTGCGCGAGCGAGCACGCGAGGCCGGCGCACAGCATGACCAAATGAGATGTTGATTGCATTGGCTCCCTCTGCGCGGGCGATGGCGGTGATGAGGGCGCGGCGAGAAGGCTCGCGGCCGCACCTTGCACTCCCGGGGCCCGTGAGACTGTACGTTTCGCGGTGCTGGGGCGTTCCCTAGGCGGGCTTGACGGGGGCCAGGGCGCGGCACGCTTCGAGGCCTTTGACGACCAGGGCGCCGCCCATTACTTCGCAGCGGCGCGAGAGGTCCTCGATCGCGTCGCGCCATTCGCCGGGGACGCTGGAGACGCCTTCCAGGGCGACGGTGAGGCGGCCGCGGCAGGAGAGGGCGGCGTCGGTGAGGCGGTAGGCGAGTTCGGCGGCCTGCTTGCTGCGGATTTCGCGCCCGAGCAGGCGGACGACCAGGGTGCCCTCGGGGGCGGGTTCAAGGCGGAGCTGGAGCGATCCAATTCGGATGGAACGCGCGGTTGATTGGTGATCGTTTGGGTGTGCGGCGGATGAGGGTATCTCGCGCATGGGCTCGACCTCCCACACGGCACGGGCGATGCCTGAAAACAAGGGCGCGACGAGCTTCCGTGTCCCGTCCGCGTGCCGGCGTGCCCCGAACCGGCCGGAGTGAGAGGTGTGATTGGTTGGGGGCGGGTTCAAGGCGCGGGGTTGGTGAAAGAGGAAGTCGCGGATGGTCTGTGCCGGTCGCGGGTATCCTGCCGGGGCGGGGCGAGCCCGGGGGATGGATCGCGGCACTTGAGACGCGCGAACCGGCGGGATACAAGAAACGTCCAAGAACCTGATTCCCCGGGGCGCGGGGTGGGGACGGGGGCTCGGCGGGGGATGGCTAGGAACACATGATGATCGAACTCAACGCGTTGACGAAACGGTTCGGATCGCCATCGACGGGGATCCTGGCGGTGGACGGGGTGACGCTGAAGGTCGCCAAGGGCGAGGTGTTGGGGTTTCTTGGGCCGAACGGGGCGGGCAAGAGCACGACCATGAAGATGGTGACGGGCTTTTTGACGCCGACGTCTGGGACGGCGAGCGTGTGCGGGCACGACGTGGTGAAGGACCCGATCGCGGTGAAGGAGCGGATCGGGTACCTGCCGGAGGGTGCGCCGGCGTACCCGGACATGACGCCGGAGTCGTTCCTGGATTTCTGTGCGCAGGTGCGGAAGATGGGGGAGCGGGCCCGGGGGCGGATCGACCATGTGGTGGAGCGGGTGCAGCTGTCGGGCGTGCTGCGCCAGCCGATCGAGACGCTGTCGAAGGGATTCAAGCGGCGCGTGGGATTGGCGCAGGCGATCCTGCACGACCCGGATGTTTTGATTCTCGACGAGCCGACGGACGGGCTTGATCCCAACCAGAAGCACGAGGTGCGGGCGCTGATCCGGGAGATGGCGGGTCAGAAGGCGATCGTGCTATCGACGCACATTCTTGAGGAGGTCGAGGCGGTGTGCACGCGGGCGGTGGTCATCGCGCGGGGTCGGGTGATCGCGGACGGCACGCCGTCGCAGCTGGCGGCGCGTTCGCGGGTGCACAACGCGGTGACGATCGCGGTGCGGGGCGCGGAGAAGGACCAGTTGGTCAGCGAGTTGAAGCGGATCACGGGGGTGCGTGACGTGGATCACGCGCGGCAGGACAACGGGCTGTGCCGCGCGACGGCGATCGCCAAGCACGGGCACACGATCGCGGGCGAGGTGGGTGCGCTGGTGAAGGCGCGGGGCTGGGGGCTGGAGGAGCTGCGGGTGGAGCACGGCAGGCTGGACGAGGTCTTCCGCGAGATCACGCAGGCGAAGTAGGAATCAATCTCGACGGACGTAACGACGAACGTTTCCCGCGCGACGACGCGCGATCAAGGAGATGAAGCGTGCAAGGGTGGTATCCGATCTTCAAGCGCGAGCTGGCGGGGTATTTCGTCACGCCGGTCGCGTACATTTTCATCGTGATCTTCCTGCTTTTGGCGGGTGTGTTCACGTTCCAATTGGGCGGGCTGTTTCAGCGTGGGCAGGCGGACCTGCGTCCGTTCTTTGATTTTTTGCCGTGGCTGTACTTGTTCCTGATCCCGGCGGTGTCGATGCGGCTGTGGGCGGAGGAGCGGCGCGGCGGGACGATCGAGCTTTTGCTGACGCTGCCGGTGTCACAGTGGGGGGCGGTGCTGGGCAAGTTTCTGGCGGCGTGGGCGTTCACTGGGCTGGCGCTGGTGCTCACCTTCCCGGTCTGGATCACGGTGAATTTTCTGGGCGAGCCCGACAACGGCGTGATCGTGGGGTCGTATGTCGGCGGGCTCTTGATGGCCGGCGGGTTTCTGGCGATCGGCTCGTGCGTGTCGGCGGCGACCAAGAGCCAGGTGATCGCGTTTGTCATCAGCCTGATGCTGTGCCTGGGCTTTCTTTTGGCGGGCTTCTCGCCGGTGCTGGATTTCTTCAAGGGCTGGGCGCCGAGTTGGGTGATCGACGCGGTGTCGAGCTTTAGTTTTCTGTCGCGGTTCGAGGGGCTTGGGAAGGGCGTGGTGGCGCTGCGCGACCTTGTGTTCTTCGGGTCGCTGATCGGCGTGTTTCTGTACGCCGCGGGGATCGTGATCGAGATGAAGAAGGCCGAGTAAGGACTTGTGCGGAACCCATCGCGGGACTTCCCGCGTGTGCCGGAAACTGTTATGAATACGAAGCTCTTCGGGATCGGCGGCCTTGTTCTCTTGGTCGCGCTCTTTTTCGGGATCAACATCCTGGCGGGGCGAGCGACGCGCTCGGCGCGGTTCGATCTCACGTCGCAGAAGCTCTACACGCTGACGGACGGCACGCGGAACATCGCGCGGTCGCTCGACGAACCGATCAAGCTCACGCTCTTCCTTTCGGGCAAGTCGATGCAGGGGATGCCGGGCCTGGTCACCTATGCCCAGCGCGTGCGCGAGGTGCTGGAGGAGTTTGCCGCGATGTCGGGCGGGAAGGTCACGCTGGCGATCATTGATCCCATCCCGTTCTCGGAGGACGAGGACCGCGCGAATGAGTCCGGTGTGCGTGGGAGCCAGATCGCGCCCGGGGTTTCCGTGTACTTCGGGCTGGTCGGCACCAACACGACGGATGGCAAGGAGGTCATCCCGTTCTTTGATCCGACGGCCGAGCGATTCCTGGAGTATGAGGTCGCGCGGATGGTGTACTCGCTGGCGAATCCGAAGAAGAAGGTCGTGGGCCTGATGTCGACGATTCCCGTCGAGGGGCTGCCGTTTGACCCGATGACGGGTCAGCCCTCGCGCCAGCAGCCGTGGCAGGTCATCAAGGAACTGAGGACGCTGTTTGAGGTGCGCAATGTGCCGACGACGGCGACGGAGATTCCGGCGGACGTCGATGTCTTGATGGTCGTGCACCCCAAGCAACTGGGCGATGCGACGCTGTACGCGATCGATCAGCATGTGATGAAGGGCGGGAAGCTCTTGGTGTTTGTCGATCCGATGTGCGAGGCCGATCCGTCGGGCGCCGATCCGCGGAACCCGATGGCGGCGATGATGGCGGATCGTTCGTCGAGCCTGGGGAAGGTGTTTGATGCGTGGGGGATCGAGCTGGTGCCGGGCAAGATCGCGGGCGATCGCGTGTTTGCCACGCCGGTGACGATGCGCGGGCAGGGCGAGGCGATCCCGTTCCTGGCGTGGCAGAGCGTGACCAAGGACGGCATCGACCGGGCCGACCCGACGACGGGGCAATTGACGTCGCTCAACCTCGGCACCGCGGGCATTCTGCGCTTGAAGAGCGAGGAGAAGAAGGAAGAAGCCAAGCCCGAAGAGAAGAAGGACGAGGCGAAGGCGGAAGAACCCAAGAAGGAAGGCGACGCGAAGGGTGAGGAGAAGGCGCCGGCGGACGCGAAGCCTGAGGAGAACAAGGCGGCGGCGTCTGCGGGAACGAAGTCGGTGGTCGTGCTCTCGCCGCTGGTCCGCACGACGAAGGAGTCGCAGGAGATCGACGCGATGCAGGTGGCGGCGATGCCGGACCCCAAGCGGCTGTGGAGCGAGTTCAAGTCCGGCGGGCAGGAGCTGACCATGGCGGCGCGGGTGTCGCTGGCGGCCGGGGCGACGCTGCGTTCGGCGTTCCCGGATGGCAAGCCCGCGCCGGCGGAAGGGCAGGCGCCCGCGGATCCCAAGGCCGGGCACGTCGATGAGGCCAAGGGCCCGATCAACGTCGTGGTCGTCGCCGATGTCGATTTCATGAACGATCGGTTCTGGGTTCAGGTCGACCAGGTCTTCGGCATGGCCCGCAAGATCGCCGACAACGGCGACTTTGTGGTCAACCTGGTCGACAACCTGTGCGGCTCGGCGGACTTGCTCTCGGTGCGAGCCCGTGGCGAGTTCGCCAGGCCGTTCACGCGCGTCGAGGAACTGCGGCGCAAGGCGGACGACAAGTTTCGCGCCCGCGAGCAGGAGCTGCAGCAGCAGCTCCAACTCTCCCAGGACAAAATCAACGAACTGCAGCGGACGCGCCCGGACGCGCAGGAGCAGAGCGGAAGGCTTATTTCGCCCGAGCAGCGCGCCGAGATCGACAAGTTTGAGAAGCAGGCGATCGACACGCGCAAGGAGCTGCGCCAGGTGCGGCTCAACCTCAACGCGGATGTCGACACGCTTGAAAACCGCCTGAAGCTCATCAACATCGGCGCCATGCCGGTCGTCGTGTCCCTGGCCGCCCTGGCGATCGGCGGGTTCCGGGCGGCGCGGCGGTCGGGCCAGAAGAAGACGGGGAGTGCGGCATGAACGCGAAGGTTCTTTCCATTCTCGTCGCGATCGTGGTCGTGGTCGGCGGGCTGGCGGTGGTGTTTTCGCGATCATCCTCGGCGCCCGCGGAGCAGAAGTCCGCCAAGGTCTTCCCGGAGCTCTCTGAGAAGATCAACGACGTGGCGGTGGCGCGCGTGAAGAGCGCGGGCGGCGAGGTGGTCGTCAAGAAGACCGGCACGGGCTGGGGGCTGGAATCGCGCGGCGGGTACCCCGTCGAGTTTGAGAAGGTGAAGGAAGCGCTGATGTCGCTGGCGGACCTTGCGGTGCTGGAAACCAAGACCAGCAAGCCCGACATGTACGCGCGGTTGGGCGTGGAGGACATCACGCAGGCGGGCGCGACGTCGAAGCTGGTGACGCTGGAGGACGCGGCGGGGAAGACGCTGGCGTCGCTCATCGTCGGCAAGGACGCGGGCAACGCGGGCGGCAAGGCGCAGGTGTATGTTCGGCGCGCCGGCGAGGCGGCGTCGCTCCTGGCCGAGGGACGCACGGGCCCGTCGTGGTCGTTCCCCACCGACGCGATGACGTGGGTGAAGCGCGAGCTGACGGCGTTTGATTCCGGGCGCGTCAAGGGCGCGATCTTTGTGCAAGCGGACGGCTCGTCGGTCGTGGTCGATCGCCCGGCGAGCACGGAAACGAACTATCGCGTCGCCGATGTGCCGGCGGGCAAGGAGCTGTCGTCGCCGGGCGCGGCCAATTCCGCGGCCGGGGCGCTGGCGTATGTCAGCTTCGAGGACGTGAAGCCCGCGGGCGAGCTGAAGGACGGCGTGCCCAGCGGGTTCGCGGAGTATCACACGTTCGACGGGCTTCGGCTGAATATCCAATTGAGCAAGGTGGGCGAGAAGACCTGGGGCGTCTTGACGGCGAGCTATGAAGCGCCGGTGCTCGCGGAGGGCCAGCAGCCCGACCCCATCGCGCGTCCGGCGGCGGACGTGCGGAAGGAAGCGGCGGACCTGACGGCCAAGTGGAGCGGCTGGGCGTTCCTGATCCCCGACTACAAGGCCAAGCAGTTCGCGACGACGATGAGCGATCTCTTGAAGAAGGACGAGCCCGCGGGCGAGGGCGCGCCCGGCGGAGAACCTGCGCAGTTGCCGCAGGGAGATTCGCTGCTCTCGCCGCCGAAGTAGTGGGCGGAGTTCCGTCGGCGCCGCGGGGTTGCTCGGCGGCGCCGGGGCTTGGTCCCGGCCCGGACCTACGCTCCGTCATGCTGCCCTCGCACGTCCTCACGCTTCGCCCTGATGAGCTGCTCCAGCGCGAGTGGCTCTTGACCGACGGCGCGGGCGGGTTTGCGATGGGGACGGGCGCGGCGATCCCGACGCGGCGGTACCACGCGTGGCACATCGTCGCGACCGATCCGCCGGTGGGGCGCGTGGCTTTGCTTCATTCGGCGGTCGAGCAGCTTGTGCTCTCGCCGGGGCGGCAGAGCGAGCGGCGGATTGACCTTTCGAGTTTTCTGTTTCACGGGTTGGGCGAGCCGCACCCCGCGGGGGCGTCGCTTATCACCCGCTTTGAGCAGCGGCCCGGGATGGTGCGCTGGACGATCGACGTG
>JAEUJA010000335.1 GCA_016793195.1 Phycisphaerae bacterium | reverse complement strand
CCCACCGGGGAAATACTCGATCAGGCCGGATTCCGCGAGGGCCGGCGCGCTCCGTGCGTTGGGGGGCCGTTCCACCGCGCGTGCCTCCCCAATGGAGCGGCCCCTCCCCGGTTGCGCCGAGGAGGGGCCTGTGTCGTCTCTTCTTTTCGGCGATCCCGGTTCAGCACCCGGCCTCGAAGTGCTCGGCGAATCCGTCGTAGTCGTCGCCGTTCACGAACCCGTCCGCGTTGAAGTCCGCCTGCAGATCGCCGATATCGAACGCGTCCGCGAAGAAGTCGTAGTCGTCGCCGTTGACAAAGCCGTCGCCATCAACGTCGGCCCAGCACTGGGGCGGCATCTCGAGGCGCCCGACCGTCGAAATCACCGTGCCGCACTCGTTGGTCACCATCACGTAGTACGCACCCGCGTCGGCGTGGGTGATGTTCAAGACCTCGAGCGTGTCGTCCAGAGTCACCGCGATCTCCACGCCCTCGTGGAACCAGTGGAACACCGGGTCGGTCGTGTCGCCGAGGTTGGTCACACGCACGCTGAAGTCGATGTCATCGCCAGGGACGCCGAACGTGTCCTGCGGCTGCTCGTCGATCACCAGCCCGCCCTCGACGCACCCGAGCGTGTTGAGCTGCACGGCGTTCATGATCGTCCCGCCGTAGCTCCCGACATGGTGCTGATTGCCGTAGAAACTGTCGCGATACACCTCGTACGACAGCACGGCGCTGGCGATCCCGTCGCCGCCTTCGAGCTGGCTGTAGGTCAGCGTCTGCCCGGGCCACAGCAGCACCGGCGTCAGGTCGATGTCCTCCGAGTCGATGATCAACGGCTCGTCGACCATCAACTCCTCGAGCGACACCATGTATTGAACGATTGTCACCGAGCGCTTCACCCACATCCGCCGACCCCACGGGTCCTGATTGGCGATCGTTTCCACGATCACCGGATCACCCTCGTTGTTGATCCCGGGGGTGGTCGTGATCTGGGGCTGAAGCGGGTTGGGGTTCACGCCCGCCTCGACGCCGTCCTTCATCCAGCGGAAATGCGGCGTGGGATCGCCGCTGAAATTGCGGAGCGAGATGCCGAAGTGCTCGATCGTGTTGGGCATCGTGAGGTGGCGCGGATTGGTGTAGCGCACCAGCGTGCCGTACGGCATCGCGATGATCTGGGGCGAACCGTAGTTGGGATTGCGATAGGTGTGGTACACGTCCTCCGGGTTCGGGCCGTGGAGTTCGATCTCGAACTCGTCGCAGTCGTCGTCGGTCTCGTTGGGGACGTCGAAGTTCGACAAGCCCCCATAGATCGTGACGTCGGCCAGGGCCGACAGGAACGTAAACGCGGACGCGGCGAGACCAGCCAGCAAAGCCAGGGTACGGTGTGTGCTCATCGGTGGAGCTCCTTTCGTGGCAAGAGGAGCCGCGGGTCGCCGGCCTGATACCACCCGCCAAGAAAAATCCCGCGCCGCGCCGTGCACCAAGGTCGCCCGCCGAGATCACATCCGAGTTCACGATCGGGAATTCACCGGATAGACTCAGCCTTCACCGCGCGCGGCGGCCGCGCCTGGAGCCCCGGATGCACGAAGGCGACGCAGCCCTGATCGAACGATGCCTCGGGCGCGACGACGCCGCCTGGCGCGAGCTCGTCGAGAAATACAAGCGCCTCGTCTACTCCATCCCGCGCGCCTACCGACTCGGCGACAGCGCCTGCGACGATATCTTCCAGGGCGTCTTCTCGCTTCTCTTCCAGAATCTCGCCTCGCTGCGCGACACGCGCACGCTCGCCAAGTGGCTCATGACCACCACCCGGCGCGAGTGCTGGCGCCTCGCCCAGTCCGACGCACGCGCCGCCTCTCGACCCGCCGAACTCCCAACGCCCGACGCCGCCTCCGACGAGCCCGCTCCCAGCGACCTCGAACGCTGGGAACGCCGCGTCGCCGTGCAGCAGGCGCTCACCCAGCTCGGCGGCCAGTGCGAACGCCTGCTCCGGGCCCTCTTCGTCAACACCGATCACCCAAACTACGCCGACATCGCCGCGTCCCTCGGAATCCCCGCCGGCAGCATCGGACCCACCCGCGCCCGCTGCCTCGCCAAGCTCGCCTCGTTCCTGCCGAGCGCCTTGACCGAACACACCGACGGGTGAATCCGCCTTGGTCCACCCGCCCTCGTGTATCTATCGGACCGAACACTCCCCTATTCTCCCCGCCGATCTTCTTCGGTTTCCTTGTATTCGAGCCGCGAGCCGCGCCCTCCTCTTGAGCGACGCCGGCTGGGCGTCTGCCACGGAGGAACGCGTGAACGAGCCTGTGTCCAACGAAGACCTCGTCGCCCTGGCCCTGGGCGAACTCGATCCGGCCCGGCGCTCTGACGTCGAGGCACGCATCGCCGCCTCGCCCGACGCCGCTCGCACGCTCGCGTCGATCACCATGGCGCTTCGGACCATGAAGGCCGACGACTCCGTCGCGCCGCCGCCCGAAGTCCTTCGGCGAGCGCTGAGCCTCGTGCGCAACCCCGCGCCCGCGCAGCCCTCGCTCATGGATGTCGCCGGCGATCTGGCCGGACGGGCCCGCGAGTTCCTCTGCACCCTGGTGCGCGACACGCTCGCCGAGCCCGCGCTGGCCGGCTTCCGCGGCACGACCGAATCACGACACCTCAGCTTCGAGTGCGACGTCGCCGAGATCGATCTGCAGGTCTCCCCCACCCAGGACGACGCCAGGCGCACCATCCGCGGCCAGGTCGCACCGCTCAACAACGACGCCGTCGCCCGCGTCTCGTGGCGCTCCACGCTCACGGGCGCGCCCGAGCAGGAAATCCGCGCCGACGAGTCCGGCGTCTTCGTCCTCGAATGCCCCGTCGGTGTGTATGAACTCTCCGCCCGCGTGGGCGACAGCGTGGTCCGCGTCCCGCCCATCAACGTCGCGTGATTGAGTCCACATGACCCCGCCCGCGAGCGATCTCTCGCCTTTGCTCGACGAATTGGCCGGCCTCACCCCGGCCGAGGCGATCGCGCGCGTGCGCGCGACCGGCGACGCGCCGCAGCTGCTCGGGCGACTCTCCGACGATATCGAACGCTTGGCCATGTCGAACCTGGCCCGCGCCCTGGCGGCCGCCCCGGCCCTGGTGAGCGCCGCGGACCAGCTCTCGGAGCCATCGGCCCAGGCCCGCACGCGCCGGGCGCTCGCCCACGCGTTGGCGTATGCCAATCGGTTCGACGACGCGCTCGCCACGCTCGCCGACGCCGTGCAGGCCGCGGATCGCGCCGGCGACCCGCTCGAAGGCGCCCGCGTCCGCATGGCGACGCTGCACGCGCTGGCCCGCAAGGGCCGGCTGAACGAAGCAATCGAGGCGGGCGAGGCCGCGCTGGCCGCGTTCACACGCGCCGGCGAGACACTGCTGGCCGCCCGCGCGAACATCAACCTGGGCGTGGTACGCCGGATGTCGGACCAGCCACGCCGGGCCGTCGATCACTTCGATGTCGCCCTCACGATGCTCGCCGACCAGCCCATGCTCCGGGCCCAGCTCCAGAGCAATCGGGCCGAGGCCCTGCTCGATCTGCACGACTTCCGCGCCGCCGAGGACGCGTTCCGTGCGGCACTCTCCGGGCTTGAATCGCTGAACGCCCCGCGCGCCGCGGCGATCGTCGAGGGCAATCTCGCCGACCTGACCAGCCGCCAGGGCCGGATGCAGGAGGGGCTGGCCTATTTCGAGGGCGCGCGCCGAAGGCTGGCCGCCGATGGCGCCCCGGGCGACGTGGCCCGCCTGTGGATCGAGCAGGCCGAGGCGATGCTGTCGCTGGGGTCCTCGACCGACGCCGCCGACGCGTTCCACGCCGCGATCCCCGCGCTCCGAGAGCACGGCATGTCCCAGGAACTCGCCCGCTCGCTCCTGGGCCTCTCTCGCTCGCTGATCGAGCGCGCCAAGTGGGCGGACGCCCGCGATTCACTCGCCGAGGCCCGCGCGCTCCTCACGCCCATGAACAACCGGACCGGCCTGGCCAAGGGCGACATGCTCGAGGCCCGCGCGCTCGAGGCCGCCGGCGATCTCGACGGCGCGCAGCGCCGCCTCCGCGACGCCATCTTCCTCCTCGGCGACCGCCCCGCCGACGCGGCACTGGCGCACCTTCAACTCGGCGACCTGCTCCTCCGCACCGGCGATCTTGCCGGCGCGGCCGAGCACACCGAGCAGTCCCTCGCCGTCGCCGAGACGCTCGACCTGGCCCCGCTCCGGGCCGAGTTGCTCCACGCCCGCGCCCGAATCCGCGCCGCCGCCGGAAAGACCGACGACGCCGCGAAAGACTTCGCCGCCGCGATCGATCAGACCGAGCGCGTCCGCGGCACGCTCAACGCCGAGGCGCTCCGCGCCGCATTCCTCGGGCGTCGCTCCAGCATCTACGCCGACGCCGCGGCCTTCGCGCTCGACGCGGGCGACACGCCGCTGGCGTTCGATCGCATCGAACGCGCCCGCGCCCGCTCGATGCAGGAAGCCGACACCCAGCCCATCGATGCACGCCCGCACCAACGCCCCCACCCCGGCGAGCGCGACATCCTGCTGGAGATCGACCGCCTCCGACGCGAACTCACGGCGTTGTACTCGCACACCGGCGACGTCGGCGCACCCGCCCGCGGCAGCGCCGCCGACCGCATCGCCGGCGTGCGCCAACGCGAGCACGCGCTACGCCTGGCCGAGCAGCGCCTCGCCGCCCGCTCGCCGAGGCGCGTGGTCGATCGCAACCCCACCGCCCTCCGCGACGTGCAACAGGCGCTGCGCGCGGGGCAGGCCTTGGTCGAATACTTCGACGAGTCCGGCGGCCTCGGCGCTTTGGTCATCACACGCCATGGCGTGGATGTGCACCGCCGCATCGCCGAACTCGAAGCAGTGCAACACGCGGCCGACGCGATGGCGTTCCAGATCGACCGTGCCGTCATCCGCGGCCTGCCCACCGGCCCGACCGGACATCGCCTCACCCGCGACGCCCAGAAGACCCTTCGCGAGCTGCACTCGCTCCTCCTCACCCCGCTGGCACACGACCTCTCCGGCATCACGCGCCTCGTGATCGTCCCGTTCGGCCTTCTCCATCGCGTGCCGTTCCACGCGCTGATCGACGATTCGGGCGAGCCAGAACTCGCCCGACGCGCCGTCACGATCGCGCCCAGCTCGACGCTCGCGATGCTGCTGCGTTCGCGCGCCCCCAGCCCCGAAAGCCGCCCCCTCGTCATCGGCGTGTCGGACGAAGCGATCCCCCACGCCAACGACGAGGCCCGCGCCGCGGCACACGCACTCCCGAACGCCGACCTGCTTATCGGAAGCGAAGCGACAATTGAAAGTGTGTCTCAGGCCATGCGATCTCGCTCGCTCATCCACGTCGCCACCCACGCACGCTTCGTCGCCACCAACCCCGGCGCCTCGGGCCTACGCCTCGCCGACGGCTGGCTCTCGGCCTGGAATCTCACCGAAATCGACCTCGCCGGGGCCCACGTCGTGCTCAGCGGCTGCGCCACCGGACGCTCCCAGCACTCCCCCGGCGGCGAACTTCTGGGACTCGTTCGGGCCTTCCTCGCCGCGGGCGCCGCCTCGCTCACCCTCACCCACTGGGCCCTCCACGATCAATCCGCGCAAGAAACGGTTGCGGCCTGGTACACCCTGATGTACGATAATCCGACTGACTCGTCCACTTTGCCCAACGAGTGGCTCGCACGCGTTCAACTCCAGATGTTCCGCAAGGGCCACCATCCGGCCGGATGGGCCCCGTACTTCCTGATTGGACCCGTATGAACCACGATTCGCTCCGCGCGTCACCCGCTCTTGCGCTCATGCTCGCCGCGTGCCTGGCCCCCGCCGCGCTGGCCTTCGATGTCGGCGACGCGCTCGAGGATCAGTTCATCATCCGGCTTGCTCCCAATCAATCGATCGAGGACGTGGCCGCGACCTACGGCGCGGTCGTGCTCGCCCGCTACGAGCCGCGCGGGCTGTACCTGCTCGGCACCGATCCCAACATCCCCGACGCCGACGAGGACCTGGCGTTCGACCTCGACGATCGCATCGAGGGTGACGAGCAGAACTCCGAGAACGCCGTCGCCGAAGGGCACACGCAGAGCTTCTTCGTCCGCATCGCCGAGCAGAACATCGGCAAGCAGCCGGTCGCGAGCTATGTCTCTCTTCCGAATGCCCACCGCATCTCGACCGGCGCGGGCGTGGTTGTCGCCGTGCTCGACACCGGCGTCTCGCCCCACGCCTTCCTTTCCGGCGCGGTCGCGCCCGGCGGGTACAACTTCGTCGACGACAACACCGATCCGAGCGACACCGGCACCGGCGTGATGGCGGGGCACGGCACGTTCGTCTCCGGGCTCATCCATATGGTCGCGCCCGGCGCCACCATCCTCCCCATCCGTGTCATGGATTCGGCGGGCATGGGAACCTCGTTCATGATCGCCGAGGGCATCTATCACGCGATCGACCA
Organism: Phycisphaerae bacterium; assembly: GCA_016793195.1. GTDB lineage: Bacteria > Planctomycetota > Phycisphaerae > Phycisphaerales > UBA1924 > JABWBC01. Next base: position 16,093 of record JAEUJA010000335.1, on the reverse strand, counting down.
TGGCGCCCGCGTCATCAACATCTCGATGTCGTCGCCCAAAGCCTCGACCATCGTCGTCGACGCGATCGCCGAGGCCCAGTCGCTGGGAATCATCGTGGTCGCCGCCGTCGACAACCGCCACAGCGACGATAAGGTCTACCCGGCGGCCGACGCCGGCGTCATCGCGGTCGCTGCCACCGACCTGAGCGACGTGAAGCTGGGCTTCTCGGGCTTCGGCTCGTATGTCGACCTCGCCGCCCCGGGCGAGGACCTCATCAGCATCCTCCCGAATAACCAGTTCGCCGTCGCCAGCGGCACGAGCTTCGCCGCGGCCCTCGTCAGCGGAACCTCCGCCCTGGTCACCGCTCGCTTCCAGGCTCAGGGCTTCACCACCATCAACAACCAGCTCCTCCAGTCCGCGCTCGACCTCACCGCCGCCAACGGCGAAATGGCCGAGAACCTCGGCTACGGCCGGGTCCGCCCTTGGCAGGCCCTCCAGCGCCTCCGCCCGCCCCCCAAGACCTCCCGCTAAGCCCCATGTAACAACCTGCCCCGTGGCGTTCGGATCGCGCTGCAGCCAGCGCTGCGTGCTCGGCTCATAGGTGCGATTGCGCACGTTGTACACGATCCGCGCCGGCAGGTGCGTGCTCGCCACGAACCCCGCCATCAGCGTCGCGCTCTGGTAGTTCGCATCCAGCCGATCCGCGAACAGCCCGTGATGCCCGAGCTTGTTGTACGTGCTCGCCAGCCCCGCGTACTCCGCCGTCAGCACCTGACCGTACGGGTCCCACGTGTACTGCGCGATCACCTTGCTGGGCTGCGGGTTCCCGCCGCTGGTCTGCGGCGTCACCAACGCCACCACATCATAACTCGCGTCCTGGATCACATACCGCACCGCGTTCGTGCGATCGATCTGACACACGCATTCATCCACGTACCCGCTCGGCGGCGGCGCCCACACATACTCCCGGTCCGTCGCCGTCTGCGTCTCACCGCTTCCCCCACCACCACCGCCCCCGATCGGCCCGCCGCCAACACTCAAGAGCGGCGTCGTCAGCGTCTCCGACACCCGCCGCACGCCGTCGTAGAAATACGCCTCGATCCGAACCTGCTCGAGCTCCAGGTTGTGCGGCAGCTGCCTGCGGATTAACCGCCCCAGCGCGTCATACGTAGAGTGCACAATCCACTCGCCCGGCGTGCCGCTGGTCGCGTTCCCGTCGCTGTCAAACTCCAGCGTCCCCTTGTGCCGAACCTGGATCAGCCGGTTCCACGCGTCGTACTGGTAGAAGTACAGATCATCGCACACCACGTTCCCCGCGCGGTCGTTCACCACCGGGGCCACGTCCACCACCGACGTGATCGAGTCGCCGCGCGCAATCTCATCCAGTCGGTTGTTCCGCGCCGTGTCGTGCGACACCTGCAGCACGTCCAGCACGCTGTCCCCGTCCCGGTCGGCCTCGAGCACCAGCCCCGGCGCGGCCGGGTTCCCGCCGCCCGCGGGTGTCCCCGCGAGATTCCCCAGCGTGTCCATCGACCACGCGCTCCGCCGCCACAGCGACGTGATCTCGGGCGTGCCATTGGCATCAACGCACCGAAGATTTCACTCTGGTGGCCGATTACTCTGCCGCTTTCGCAGCTCCCGCTCGGTGCCCGCCTTCGCGACGGACATCCAATACGCGATGCCCTTCGAAATACTCGACACGCGGGGGTCATCCACAATTCGGTAGATCATCTTGCCCCGGACCCACAACACCGCGTTGAAACCGCCGGCACAATTCCTCGCCAAGCCAAGCAAAGGCTGATTCTGGTCGACGTCGAGCTTGGCGGTGCGCCGCATCCAGCGGCACATCGGGTACGCGCGTCGAATGCACTCGCCGATGTACGACCCCGCCGCCATCGACACCGCCATGGTCATGTCGCTCGTCGTCCACGGCGCTTGATCGGCATCATTCGACGGCGGCCAGGGGTCGTTCGACGCGATGATGTTCGAGGTATCCTGGGGCGGCGGCGGCTTGATCTGCCCGGCGCCGTCGCCCGTGAATCGAGGCAAGCTCTCGCGCAGCCATCGCTCCAGCGTGTCATACGACCCGACGTCGCAGTCCGGCCGCCAGTCCTCATAGCCCGGCGTCCGATTCACCATCCACTTCAGCCACGAGATCCGCAGCGGAATCGTCTCCTTGAAGAAGGCAAAGAACTCCTTGGCTTCGTCCTCCGACATTGCCCAGAACGTGCTCTGATTCCAGGGAATCTGGAGCCGGAAGAGCGGTTGCCACTCGGCGTCTTGTGTCTCCATCAGAACCCCTTGGGAAGCACCCTGATGTTGTACTTTATGTCGCATCCGTCAAGGAAGCTCAACAAGTCGGGGCTGACCTCGGAGCGGTCCTTGCGGACCCAGAACTCCCAGCGGATGTTCATCCCCTGATTGGCATCCATCAGCCTCCTGTCGATCAGCGCTTGCCGCCTTGACCGCCATGTGACCTGCTGTGTTGGACACTATGTGCTACCGCACATCCGCCGACATAGCCAACAGGATACTTCTAAATAGATCAGAAGCAATATGGTCAGCCAGCAATGCTCCCTCTTCAACGTGGAGGCTCTTCTCGTCCAAGGTCCAATCAGCGTAGTCGGCCGCAATGTCTTGCAGCGCATTAATTAGTGGCTGCGCGTTGTTCACGGGGTACGCACGGATGCACTCTCGCGTGTCGCTGGTGAACGCTCCGATGCCACTAGCGGGCGGGCCTGCTGCGTCCTTCCACAGGACAAGCTTTTCGCGTCGTGGGAGTCGGGAATGCTGGTACTCCCATACGATACGGAACTCACTTAATAGATCAATCTTATGCACAAGATCACGCATACATAAACTGCTACCCAATGACACGACTTGGGGACATGTCATGTGTGGCGAGCAAGCGACGACAATTGCGGCCTTCTGATCCTTAGTCACAATTGCTCGATCAAAGATCGTCTGCCGCAACATCGTGCCTCTCAAGTCTGCCCGGATAAGGTTAGCTCCATCCAGTCTTGCATCATCGAGTATGCAGCCGGACAAATCCGCCCGCGAGAGCCTGGCATTCGTAAGTATTGCGCTGTCAAATCGTGTTTTTGCAAGATAGCTGCCGGCCGCATCGAGTTCGCACAGATTGGCGCCAGAAAATACGTTTGCATAATAATATGGCTGTATGTTATGCGTATTTGAGAGAATCGTTGCGCGTCTCAAGTCGGACATTGCAAAATCACACGTCGACATTCTCGCCCCGAGTCGTGCTTCGAGCAAGCGGGCGCCGCGTAAACTACAACGCTCCAGTCGAGTGAAATGTGCGCCACTTGCGTCAATCCTGTCCATTGCACAGCCAAACATACTCGAAAAGGCGGTCCCGTGTGCTGTCACATCGCGCAAATCAATTCTGTGCATGGGAACACGAGTTAGGTGCAGGCCCGAAAGATCACAGCCATGCAATGACATATCAGATATTGGCAGCACTGTGCCCGAACTGCAAATTGCGTCTACTTCGGCCTGTCGCTCGGCCACGTTGCCCAAACCTCTTAAGACATCGAGCATCCTCGCGGTATTCGTCTCGTGATTCATAATCCGAGCAGGCTCCTTGAATATTTTAGCAGCTCCAGATAGGCAGTCTTGCTGAGCTGCGCCTCCTGTAGAACGCACTTGATAAAGCTCAGAATGTGCGGCTTTGACGAACCTCCTGCTTCCACCATGCTATCCACTACCTCGGCTATCCATCGTTCCTGCTGGTATCGTGAAGCTCGCGCTGGGAAGCACTCGTTGTGAACGCAAACCTGCGACTCACCTACATAGTACGTGTGCGTCCCGTGAACCTCGACATTGTACACCCGGGCCGACTCTTCGATCCGCTCAACCCGGTCCAAGCGGCACGTCCCTCCCAGCGCCCGAACCCGCTCGCCCTCAACAAGCTCGCCCGCGCCCACCCACGCGCACCGATCCTCCGAGTAGAACGGATGCCGCGCCGTCGCGCCGATGGAGTCGCCGGCGCCCTCCGGCCACAGCCGTACGAGCGCCGCACGCTCCGTCACGAACGTGCCCGTCACGATCCCCGCGCTGGGTCCGACGCTTTCGATCGGCGGACACGCCCCGATCGCCGTCACCTCGGCCTCGCCATCAAGACCGAGTTCAGGGATATGTAACCGATGCCGCCCGCCGACGCTCGTTCTCGTCGCCACTACCCACGCCCGCGGCCTCAGCAGCGTGACCTCCACGCGCCCACGCTCCACATCCTCCATCACCATCTCGACACGCCGCCACGCCGACGCCTCGATCACCGCGTGCGCATCGGGATCGCTGATCGCCAGCCAGCGCAACGCGCGATCAAACTCCGGGTCTTCCTCCGTGCGCACGCCGCGCCCCACCACGATCGACTCGATCGGCGCGAGGCTGTCATCCGCCATCGTCACCGGCGTCCCCGCCTCAAAGCACATCGTTGAGAAGAACGGCCCGACGATCATCCCGAACAGGATGTCGGTGTCGCGGTCCATCACCAGCGAGTCCCACTCCATCGCCGCCCGCGTGTACGCCATCGCAAGACGGTGCCCCTCGCGCGCCCGATACTTCGCCTGATTCAGCCCGATCAGCATCGACGCCAGGTGCTCGCCCGCGATCGCCATCGCCTCCTCGAACGGGTCCCACGCGAGCCCCAGAGCATCGCGCCGACTCACGGGCTCGGAGCCGAGGTACTCGTACAGGCTCATCCCATCGCCGTACAGCGACGCGAGCTCGACCGCCGACACCGCGCCGCTCGGCGTGGTCGCGGCCTGTCCATGACTCGCCACACTCCCCAGCACCACCTGCCCCGTGGCGTTCGGATCGCGCTGCAGCCACCGCTGTGTCGACGGCTCGTAGGTCCGATTGCGCACGTTGTAGACAATCCGCGCCGGCAGGTGCGTGCTGCTCACAAACCCCGCCAGCAGCGTCGCGCTCTGGTAGTTCGCATCGAGCCGGTCCGCGAACAGCCCGTGGTGCCCGAGCTTGTTGTACGTCGATGCAAGCCCCGCGTACTCCGCCGTCAGCACCTGCCCGTACGGGTCCCACGTGTACTGCGCGATGACTCGGCTTGGTTGGGGGCTCGCCTGCGTCCCCGTCTGCGGCGTCACCAACGCCGCCACATCATAACTCGCGTCCTGGATCACATACCGCACCGCGTTCGTGCGATCGATCTGCGCCACGCATTCATCCACATACCCGGAGGGCGGCGGCGCCCACACATACTCACGGTCCGTCACCGTCTGCGTCTCACCACTCCCACCACCACCACCACCGCCGCCCCCGCCCCCGATCGGCCCGCCTCCAACGCTGAGCAGCGGCGTCGTCAGCGTCTCCGACACACGCCGCACGCCGTCGTAGTAGAACTCCTCGATCCGAACCTGCTCCAGTTCCAGATTGTGCGGCAGCTGCCGGCGGATCAACCGCCCCAGCGCGTCATAGGTGTAGTGCACAATCCACTCGCCCGGCGTTCCGCTCGCCGCGTGGCCGTCATCATCAAACTCCAGGCTCCCCTTGTGCCGCACCTGGATCAGCCGGTTCCACGCGTCGTACTGGTAGTAGTACAGCCCGTCGCACACCACGTTCCCGGCGCGGTCGTTCACGACCTCGATCGCGTCCACCACCGACATGATCGAGTCGCCACGCGAAATCTCATCCAGCCGGTTGTTCCGAGCCGTATCGTGCGTCGTCGACAGCACGTCCAGCACGCTGTCCCCGTCCCGGTCGGCCTCCAGCACCAGCCCCGGCGCGGCCGGGTTCCCGCCGATCGCGGGCGTCCCCGCGAGATTCCCCAGCGTGTCCATCGACCACGCGCTCCGCCGCCACAGCGACGTGATCTCCGGCGCGCCATTGGCGTCAACACCCAGCGTCCCGGCCTCGTGCTCCACCAGCCGCCCCAGCCGGTCATGGCCGAAGAGCGCCGAGCGCGTGTTGTCCGCGCCGCCCCCGCTCAGTCCGCCGATCGCCGCCTGCGTCACCCGCCGCGTGACCAAATCGCCCGCGGGCGAATACCCGTACAACGCCTCGAACAGCGGCGTCGACGATCCCGCCGAGTTCTTCACCGTCAGCGCCGCGAGGCGCCCCATCGCATCGAGCCCCGAGTGCCCCACGCCGCTATTCGCCACCGTCGTATACGACGCGGCCGGCGTGCCCGACGTTCCGTGCCCCCACGACGCGCCCACACGCCGCGAAATGCCGGAGTATGTGTACGCCGCCAGCTGCCCGAGCGCGCCCGTCGCCGACACGTCCGTCACCGTGCTCACGCGCGACAGCAGGTCCGCGATCGAGTCCGCGCTCCCGAACCCGAACTCGATCGTGCGCGCACTCGGCCCGCCCGTCGGGTTCACCCGCGCGGGATACACGATCCGCGTCAATCGCTCGATGTTCTTCGCGGTGTCCTGCTCCCACGCATACGACACCACCGGCGACGCCGACGTGACAACCCCCGCGTGCTGCTGCTGCTCACTGAGCAATCGCCCCATCGGGTCATACGCCAGCACATTCTGCGAAACGATCTCTTCCGCGCTGGTGCTCGGATTCGTGGTGTACGCCGTCGCGGCCGTAAGGCGACCCGCGCCGTCATACGCGTACTCCACGCGCGTGATGCGATCCACGGGTCGCCCGCCCGGCGGCGGGAGCGTCTCGGGATACCACACGCGAATCTCGATCAGACGCGACAGCTCGTCGTACCCATACCCGAACGTGACCAGGGGCTCGGGCACCGCTTCGCTGACGCCGCCGCGGCGGACCGATCGCGTCGCGATCAGCCCGTCCGGGTAATACGTGAACGCGATCGACGTCGGCGGCGTGTCCTCGTCGCTCGGAAACGTGATCAGTCCGATGTAGCCGTTGTTGCGGCTGACCGTCCCGAGAATCCCCGGCTCGGGCGACACGACAATGTCCGCGCCGTACTCGATCTCCGTCTTCTGGAAGCCGCCCAGCGTGGGGTTGATCCAATCCGCGGAGTCCTCGTCCGGGTTCGTCCCCATCGCCACGACCTTGCCGTTCTGATACTTCGAGTACGTCGTGCGCGGCGGCGTCGCGTTGTCGGCGCTCGTCCGCTCGACCCTGGCGACCACCTGCCCAAAGCCGTCGTAGCGCGTGTCGGTGATGCGGTCATCGCCCGCGTCGCCGGGCCTGTTGCACACGATGTCGCGCGCCTTGTTCCCCTTGACGTCGTAGAACGAAAGCTCGAACGCCCACAGGCCCTTGCTTGCGCTCGCGCTCCCCGTGAGCCCCCCGAACCACGTTGTGTTCAGGCCCAGCAGCTCCTGCGTCTGCGGATCCTGGCTGCTCAGCTCTCGCGGATCATCGCCCGGCGCGTCGGGGCGCGTGCGATCACCCCCGCCGTGATCGACGTGCGTGTTGGCGGCGTTCATCGTGCCCGCGTCCAGCGTCGCGATCACGCGGTTGCTCTTGTCATACCAATGGAATCGATACGAGCGCACCGAGTTGTTCTCGCCCAGCGTGTCGCCGCCCGCGCCCGCGACGCGCTCGCGCGTGACCACGCGGATCGCGTTGCCCACCGTGTCGCGCTGCGTGTCGGTGCGCTCGATCTCCAGCGTGCCGACCAGCTGCGTCGACCGAATCTCGCGCCCCTGCGAGTCGTACACGCGGATGGTGACCGGCGCGTTGGGCGAGCGCGACCAGGTCGCGCTCCCGCGGCTGTCGGCGTAGGTCGTCGACTCGGTGTACTTTGCCGCGTCGGTGGGGTCATAGGTGCGCGTCGTCAGCACCTTGCCGCGCGCGTCATAGATCGTCTCGGTCAGCGCGAGCAGCGCACCGCCGCCGCCCGCCACGACCTGCGCCGCGCTCGGCGGCGCGGCGCCCGCCGCGGCCTGCGTCGGATCGATCGCGCCGCTCGGCAGGTCGCCGCCATACTCCGCGACCAGCACGGCCCGGTCCATGTGGTCCAGGTGCGTCGCGGTCGTCGTGATGACGTCGGGGTTCTCGTTGGGCCCGTTCGACTCGCGGTAGCGCCGCACCAGCACGTCGCGCCCGCGCCAGTCATACGCGTGCGTCTCAAGCCAGCCGAAGCCGTCGAAGTACGCGAATCCCGATTCGCCGAACGCCTGCGTAGGGGTGAAGGCGTGGCGGTAGCGCCGCACGCCGACGAGCTTGAGCGCGTCGTTCACGCCCGTGCCGTAGGTGTTCTTCTCCAGCAGGATCATGTTGTCGTCGGGTTCGCCGTTGTTGAGGTTGCCCCAGAGCGCGTGCTTGTCCTTGGTGCCGCGCCACACCATTTCGAGCTGCCCGCGGAGGTTGGTGACCTTCCGCGTGCGCGTGCCGTCGAACGCGGTCTCGCGGGCGGCCAGGCCGAACCAGTCGTACTCGATCTGCCCGGTGACGCCCTCGGCGTCGCCGGCGCTGAGCGAGACTTCGGTGGGCCTCCCGGCCGAGTCGTTCTCGATCTCGACCTCGGCGATAACGGACGCTGGGATCTGTCCGTCGAAATACTGGAAATTGTCGGGCCAGGTGACGATGCTCCCGCCCTCGGCGGCGTCGCCGCCGTAGCGCTGGATGCCGCCGCTGGTGACGGGGCGCCACGCGCCGTTCTCAAAGACGAAGAGCCCCTTGCGCACCTCGCTGGTTTCGTCGTCGCAGACATACGACGTGAGCTCGAAGCGTCCGTCGGGGAACTTGGTCTTGACGGTTCCCAGGTCCGAGTGCCACTGGAGCGTGGCGAGCATGAGCGCGGGCCGCAGCGCGTCGTTGGCGGCGGGCTGGCGCGAGAACTGCGTGAGCGGATAGCCCGGGACGGGGATTTCGGTGAAGCCCTGATCGCTATCGCCGAAGTTCACGCCGCTGGCAGCATCGACGATCGTGGCGATGACGCGCCCGCGATCGTCGTAGCGCGTGTAGTCCCAGAAGACCTCGTCGCCGGGCGCGGCACCGGACGGGCTGGCCACCTGGCCGTAGCCTTTCCACAACAGAGCACCCATGGGCTGGTCGGCCACCAGCGGCGTGTCGTTGTTCGAGCCGTAGTTGTAGATTTCGGCGGCGAAGGCGCGTCGCGGCGTGCCGCCGGGCTCGCTCGACGCGGCGGCGCCGTAGTCGAGTTTCTGATAAATGGGATTAGAGTTGGGGATCGGGTCCGCGGAGGTGCCGCCCTCAGGATCCCAGAGCGGCGTGCCCAGAATGTACTCGGTGCGCGTCGCCACCACGCCCGCGGGCAAATTGTCGAGGTCGGGGATCGAGCTAAGCGCCGTGGTGCTGGGCGTGGTGAACTGGACCGTCGCGTCGATCAGGTCCGAGCGCACCGTGTTGCGGAAGACCTGGGTGGTGTAATAGACCGTGCCCTCCGTGCCCTGCTTCATCCCGACGAGAGAAGGCTCGCGCGAATCGCCGTCGTACCCGTAGACGTCGATGCGTCCCTTGTCGTGGCGGTTGTCCTTGTTGGCATACGAGCCCCAGCCCGGCGAGCGACGCTCCAGCACGCGCCCGTAGTCATCGAGGTCGGTCTCGGTGATGAAACCCTGGTCGGAAGCGAGCTCGCCCGAGCGGACGTCCCACACCTGCTCTTTCAGCACATAGCCCGCGGCGTTCATCCACACCAGGCGGCGCGTGAGCGGCAGCTTCTCGATCTCGATGTCGTTGCCGGACGCAACGATGCTCGCGAGGGAGGCCGTGATGGCGGTTCGCGCCTTGGACTCGCCGTCGTACTCGTCGATGATCGTGGCCCAGAGCGGCTCGCCGAGGGCGGGGACGAAATCGCCCTCCCCGGTCTGGCCGAACGGGATGACGCTGGGATCGCTCGACGGCTCGCCGATCATTCCCGCGGCGCCATAGAACACATACGGCGCGTGGTGGATGCTGTTGCGGAGGAACAAGCCGCCCGTGCCGCCCGTTCCACTGATGGGGCCGCCGGGGTGAGCCGTGAGATAGCCCGGGGAGCCGCCCACGGAGAACTCGCGGTTGCCGGGCATGATGATGAACTTGCGGACCTTGTAGGTGCGCGGCCTGAGCGCGCCGCTCCGACGATCCGTGAAGACACCGACGCCCGCGTCCATGCGGAGCTGCTTGCCGCCCGAGGAGGTGGCGACGGCGTCGGCGGCTTCTTTCCAGAAGTCGCCGTTGTCGTCGTAAAAGTCGTCGTTCTTGCCGTCGGGCGTGCCGATGGCGCCAGCGGCCGAGACATCTTCGCGTGCCCACCAATCGCGCAGGGTGTAGTCGGCGGTCTGGTGGAGCAGGAGTTTCTCGTCGGATTCGGGGTCGCCGACGCGCGGGAACTCGGTGGCTTCCTTGACCAGCAGCAGGCCGAGCGGCCAGTGCGCCCGCGCGAACTTGGCATCGTCGCTGGCGGTGACGCCGGCGTCGTCGATCGTCTTCCCGAGCATCGCCAGCGTGCCACTTGACCACACGGACTTGATGACCGGGCTGCGGGTAAAGAACTCCTCGCTCACGCCCTGGTCAACCATCTCGTAGTTGGCGAGCCAGTGGCGCGTGGAGGTGACAGTCTCGGTGGTGTTGGCGGCGGTGGTGACCTCGACGCGCGTGTCGGTGCGCGAGGCGATGAGCATGGGCGCAATCTCGGTCATGGCGCCGGCGTCGTTGCCGGGCCAAGTCATGTTGTAGAACGCGGCCTCGTCGGGCTCGCCGTACACAAGGCTGTCTCGGACTGAGAGCGACCCGAAGAAGTTGCGTTCGTTGTAGACCTTGTCACCCTCGGGAGAGCGCTGGGTGAACGACGGCTCGGTGTAGAGGTACTTGACGCGGCGGGTCCAGTTCGCGGGCACTTCCCAGCCCAGGTCGGCGGGCATGGTGGGCGAGCCATCGGCGACGTCGAGGTTCATCGCGGCGGTGAGCGCATCGAAGACTTCATCGCGGGTGAGTTCCTGGGCATCGTCGAGGCCCGCTTGATTGGCCAGGTCTTCGCCGAAGGAAGCGGCGCGGTAGGCGGCTTCGAACGCCGTCATCGGGATCGTGAGCGAGTGGGCGGGCAGGTTGTCGACGATGGGCGTGGCGACCTCGCCTTCGTAGACATAGATGGAGTCGAGGGCGCGCTGGCGCGAGGCGTAGGCCCGGGACGAGAGCGCGTTGATCTCGCGGAGGTTTTCGGGATCGGGCTGAAGGTCCGCGGGATCGGTGGTGGTAACCTCGCCGCCGTGGAGCACGCCAGCGGCGAGGCTGCCGCGGAAGGTGCGATAGACGTAGAGAAGTGTCCACTGGGGGTCGTTGCTGCCGGCGCGGAAGAGGCGGAGGCGGCGGATTTGGCCTTTTTGACTGCCGTGCTGGAACCACAGGTCGCGCTCGGGGTCCTCGTTGTCACACTCCTTGGCGGTGTAGGGCTCCTGCTGGTGGTCGCAGTACTCGATTGCGATGCGGTTTCCGTTGCGATCCTCGATGGAGGTGACCAGGCCGAGGTAGGGGATGCCAAGGCCGGGCTGACTCGTTTCGCCGCTGGGCGCCCACTCGTTGTTGTAGAGGTTGCGGTCGGTGCTTGGCTGGTTGTGGAGGTCGAAGCCGGTCGTGCCGTCCGTGCCGCACTTGTCGTAGGCGACGTCCTGGCGGTAGAGGGGTCTGATGGTGTACTTGATGGCGCCGGCGTGGAGGTAGACGTAGTACTCGGTGGGCGGGGTGGTCCAGCGATTTTCGCCGGCGTGCCAGTCGCCCCCGGCGTAATCGAGGCGGGCGTCGAACCACTGCGGCGCGACGTAGGCCTGGTTGCCTTCATCAAAGTCGAACGGGATGGCGTGGTGGGCGTCGGGGACGAAGTAGCAGCGCGGGCGTTCGGGGTTCGGGCTCTAGCCCCAGTAGCGGGCGTCCATGAGGAAGAGGGGCGCTTCGCCCATCATCCAAGCGTGGCCGTTCCAGTCCCACATGGCCTCGGTGGAATCGGGTTCGGGCGCGTGGTTTTCCCAGAGCGCCGAGGTAGCATCCCAATCGTGCCTGGAATGCGGGCTGATACCCGCGTAGGTGCGGGTGTGGCGGAAGAGGGCGCTGCCGAAGGGGAGCTCGAAATCGATTTCTTGAAGGAGCGGCTGGCCGGTGATGAGATCGACGGTGTCGGCGATGGTGGGACGTTCGAGCGTGGGCCACGGGCCGCGGCGCGAGGGGGCGTCGCTGGAGATGAGCGGCGAGGAGCCGGCGGCGAGATCGAGCTTGCGAGGCGGATAGTCGCCGGGCTGCGGGCCCCAGAAGAGATTGGCGTTGAGGTTGTTGAAGCCTGAGAACGCGGGGTAGACGACGCTGGGATTTCCGCCGGCGGTGGTGGTGACGCCGTGCCAGCAGACGGAGTCGAAGGACGGCGTGTCGGTGATGGGGTTGTAGAAGCGCGAAACGTTGTCGCGGTCGCAGGCGGGGTAGCCGAAGTTGCCGTTGGCGTCGGAGAACCCGTCGCAAGGATCGGGCACGGGAGGATCGGGGAAGGGATGGGCGGCGGCGAGGGCGGCGACGGAGATGATGAGGGAGACGAGTGCGGTGGCGTTGCGGGCATGGGAACGCAGCATGGCGAGTTCTCCGCGTTGGATGGCGCGAGTGAGCGCGGTGTTCAACGCGGACCTTACAAGTCGAGTTTCCGGGCCGCAAGGGGAAACCTCGGATGTACGCAAGATTGCGCAATACCGTGGATGTTAGTGCGCACCACACCACCTACTTAGGGGATATGACAAGGCGCGATTGTGGAAAAGTGCGGGATGGAGCGACGCGCGTGGGCCCGGCTTCAGATCGGGCTTTCGCCCGCGCGGCTGTGGGCGGTGGCGGAGGGGTCCATACGACCGGCGTCGGCGGGGAGGATGAGGCGGAAGGTGGAGCCGCGTTCGGGGCCCTCGGTGCGCGAGGTGACGTCGATGCGTCCGCCGTGTTCTTCGGCGATGCGTTTGGCGACGGCGAGTCCCAGGCCCGTGCCGCGCTGTCCCTTGGTGGTGTTGAAGGGCTCGAAGATCCAGGCGAGTTTTTCGGGGGGGATTCCCGTGCCGTTGTCGATGACGTCGATCTCGGCGCGGGCGGGCTGTCCGGGCGCGCCGGGGTGGAAGGCGGCGCGGCAGGTGACGGCGCCGCGCGGGGGCTCGACGGCCTCGACGGCGTTGGTGAGCAGGTTCATCATGGCCTGATGGAGCAGGCTGGGGTCGACGGGGATGGGGGGCATCTCGGGGTCGACGTCGACGATGAGGGCGGCGCGTCGGCTGGCGGCGTATCCCTCGAGGAGCTGGGCGCAATCTTCCATGAGGGGCCCGAGCTTGATGAGCTGGAGCTCGGCGCGGCGCTGGCGCGAGTAGGCGAGCATGTTCATGGCCAGGCCGATGATGCGGTCGAGGTTTCGCTTGAGGATGGCCCAGCCGCCCTTGGCGAGCTTCATGTCGTCTTTTTTCAGGCCGATCTCGACGAGGTCGGCCCCGCCGCGCAGGCCCTGGAGGATGTTCTTGATGGAGTGTGAGAGGCTGGCGACGGTTTCGCCGACGGCGGCGAGCCTTTCGGCGCGGACTTTCTGCGAGTAGAGCTCGGCGTTGGCGAGGGCCAGGCCGGTGTGGAGGCCGATGGCGTTCATGAGGGCGAGCTGCTCGGCGGTGAAGGTGTAGTTGGCGATGGAGCTATCGACGTAGATGGTTCCGAAGACGCGCTCGCGGAACTTGATGGGCGAGCAGATGGCCGAGCGGATGTTGAGGCGCTGGACGCTGTCGCCGGAGGCGAAGCGCGGGTCGTTCATGGCGTTGGTGCAGAGGACGCCCTCGGCGTGGCGCATGGCGTGCTGGATGATGGTGCGGCTGACGCGGATCTTGGCGTCGTCGGCGTCGCGCGGCGCATTGCGGTAGCGCACGACCTCGGGGCGGATGACGTTGGTGGAGCCGGAATCGAGCACGATCACGCCGCGCTCGGGCCCGAACTCCTCGAAGACCAGGTCCATGACCTTGGCGAGGAGTTCGGCGCGGTCGAGGGTCTGGGCGGTGAGCGTGGTGAGCTTGTAGACGATGCGGAGGTGGTGGACGGCCGCGGCGCGCGGCTCGGGTTCGGCGAGGATGATCGAGTCTTCGTTGCTGGCCATGGTGCGCTCGATCGAGGTATCGAGCTCGGACTTTCCGACGAAGCGGACGACATCGGGGTCGCGGGCGTCGGTGACGCCGAAGACCAGCAGCGTCTGACCGACGCGGATCTGATCGCCCAGGCGGAGGCGGGTGCGATCGCTGAGCTTTACGCCGTTGACGTAGGTGCCGTTCTGGCTTTGGAGGTCGCGGATGAACCACTCGCCGGAGTCGGGGGTGAGTTCGGCGTGCCGGCGCGAGAGGGTGGTGTCGTTGATGAGGATGGCTTCGCTGGAGCGCCCGATGAGCTGGGGCTCGTGGTCGGGGAGCTCGAAGCGCTTGCCCTTGTCCGGTCCCTGGATGACGCTGAGCACAAGCACGAGGGAAGGGTATCGGGGGTGAGGAGGCCGCGTACCATCCGCCCATGACCACGACTCCCCCGTTCGACCGCACCCTCATCGACCGTTACGAAGCCGGGGCGGAGCTGCTCGCGCCCGCGATCGCCGGCCTGTCCGGCGCGGAGCTTGACGCGCATCCGGTGCCCGGGACGTGGAGTGTTCGGCAGATCGTGGTGCACCTGCTGGAGAGCGAGCTGGCGGCGGTGCATCGCATGCGCCGGATCATGGCCGAGGACAGGCCGCTGGTCATCGCGTATGACGAAACGCGGATGGCCGAGTCGTGCTTCTATGAGCACGAGGACATGGCCCGCGTCTGTCGCATGTTCGCGGATGCGCGGCACATGATGGCGGGGGTGCTGCGGCGAGCGCCGGAGGCGGCGTTTTCGCGGGCCTGCGTCCACAACCAGAACGGGCTGGTGACGCTGGGGCGGATGGTCGAGATGTATGTCTGGCACCTCTCCCATCACATGAAGTTCCTGCTGGATAAGCGCCGGATGCTCGGGAAACCGATCGACCTGAAGGCGCCGTGAATCGGACTTGGCGGCACCGGGCCTGATGGCGCTGCTGCTGGTGGCACCGCGCTCCGGGGCGGTGCGGCGGGTCGATCAAGTTCGCCCGGCACACCCGGCGAACCCGGCGAACCCGGCGGTCGCTATCCTCATGGCGTGGCCAAAGCATCCGCCGGCACTATCGAGCTCACCGCCGACCAGCGCGTGGTCGTCCTCCACGGCCCGGAAGCGTTCCTGCGCTCGCTCTACACCGATCATCTCAGGTCCGCCCTGACCAAGGTTCACGGCGAGATCGAGATCGTGCGTCACGACGGCAAGGCGTCGCAGGCGGTTGATGTCCTCGACGACTGCCGGAGCTTCGGGCTGATCCAGCAGCACAAGCTGGTGATCGTGGACGACGCGGACGAGTTCTTGAAGTCGAGCGAGGATGAAGATGGCGACGCGCCGCCGGCCGCACCGGGACGGAAGTCCAATCGCCAGTTGATCGAGTCGTACTGCGCGTCGCCCAGCGAGAGCGCGACGCTGCTCTTGCGTTGCGGCCCGTGGCGCGGCGGGAAGCTGGACAAGCTGATCCCCGAGGTGGGCGCGGTGATCGCGTGCGAGGAACTCTCGGACGACCGGGCCGTCGCGTGGGTGGGGAAGCGCGCGACCTCGCGCTATCAGGCCACGATCGACGTGGCGACGGCGGCGCTGCTCGTGGAGCGCCTTGGGACGGATCTTGGGCGGCTGGACAGCGAGCTTTCCAAGCTCTCGTCGGCGGCGGGCGAGGGGAAGCCGATCTCGGGCGCGCTGGTGCGCGAGCTGGTGGGCGTGTCGCGCGAGGAAGAAGTCTGGGGCGTGCAGCAGACGCTGCTGGCGGGCGACGCGCGGGCCAACCTGACCCATGTGCGCGAGCTGGTCAGCATTTCGCGCGTGCCGACGCAGCAGATGATGTGGGCGATCACCGACCTGGCGCGAAAGATCCACGGGATGTCGGCGGGCCTTCGCGCGGGGATGAACCCGTTCGCGCTGGCGGGCACGCTGAAACTGTGGGGCCCGGGCAAGGACGCGGTGACCCATGCCGCCCATCGCACCACGCCCACGGCGGCGGCGAAGCTGTTGGGCGCGTGCATCGACATGGACGCGCGGACCAAGTCGGGCCTGTCCGATCAGGAGCGGGCGATCGACGTCCTGGCGGTGCGCTTCGCCGACCCCTCGATCTGGACCGGGGCGGCACGCCAGCGGCGGGCCTGACGG
>JAEUJA010000328.1 GCA_016793195.1 Phycisphaerae bacterium | reverse complement strand
GCATTCTCGACCAAGCTCGGGCGTCAGCGCGACGATTCGCTCCGAGGACTCCGCTCATCGTCGGCGTGAGAACCGCGTGCGGATGGCCGAGAAACCGCGTCAGACCAATCGATCGCAGGCTTCACGATACTTTTCGAGCGTTGCGCTCACGATCGCGTCGGGGAGTTCGGGGCCGGGCGCTTGCTTGTTCCAGAGGGCGCGGTCGACGAGGTCTTGGAGGTACTCGCGGAGGTACTGCTTGTCGAAGCTGCGCTGGGCCTTTCCAGGTGCGTAGGTGTCGGCGGGCCAGAAGCGCGAGCTGTCGGGGGTGAGGGCCTCGTCGATGACGATGGGATCGCCGCCGGATTCGGGGATGCCGAACTCGAACTTGGTGTCGGCGATGATGATGCCGCGGGAACGGGCGTGCTCGCTGGCGGCGTTGTAGATGGCGATGGATTTTTCGCGGAGGGTGTTCATGAGGGGCGCGCCGACCTTGGCGCAGGCGGCGGCGAAGTCGATGTTCTCGTCGTGCTTGCCGAGTTCTTCCTTGGTGGCGGGGGTGAAAATGGGCTCTGGGAGGCGGTCGCACTGGCGCAGGCCGTGCGGGAGCGCGATGCCGCAGACTTTCCCGGTGGACTTGTATTCGCTCCAGCCGGAGCCTTCGAGATAGCCGCGGACGACGCACTCGATGGGGATAACCTTGCACTTGCGCCCGATCATGACGCGGCCTTCGAGGTCGATGGCGCGGGTGGAGCCCTTGAAGGCGGGGGCGGGGATGTCGGCGACCGAGTCGCTGAGGAGATGGGTGCGGGCAAGGCCGCGCGATTCAATGAAGCGGAGCCAGAAGAGCGAGAGCTTGGTGAGGAGGCGGCCTTTTCCCGGGACGGACGTGGGCATGACGACGTCGAAGGCGGAGATTCGGTCGGAGGCGATGATGAGGAGGCGTGAGTCGGGGAGGTCGTAGACGTCGCGGACCTTGCCGCGGCGCTGGCCCTGGAGGGCCAGGTCGGTGTGGAAGAGTCCGGGGCCGGACGCCAAGGAGGGATTGGATGCGGCGGGGGTCATGGATCAAGGATAGTCGGGGCCTGTGGGGTTCCGGGGGCGGGACGGGCGGAAGATTCCTGTGTCGGAACTTGCGGCCCGGGCCGGGAGGCGGACAATGATGGACGAGACGCGCGGCGACGGGAGCCGCGCCCCAGGAGGTTCTGGCGCGCGATGCTGAGCTTTTCGGTGTTTGATTCCGAGGGACCGTTGCGCGAGTGGCCATCGCGTGTGGCGTACACGAGCATCGCGGGCGACCTTCCCTTGCAGACGCCCGTGAGGCTCGACCAGGGGCGGCTGGTTTGTGAGAAGACTTCGACGGACGCGGCGGCGCTGACCGTGCAGTACCCGGTGGACGCGCCGACGCTGCGCAAGCTGGCGGCCGATCAGACGATCCCCAAGGGCGGCGACGGGGCCCAGGGGCTGCTGACGCTGCGGACGACGCTGCTGCCGGAGCGGGATACGGCGTATCTGCTTTCGCTGGAGCTGGCGCGGCATCGCATCATGGAGTTTCTGAACCGTCTCGAAGAGTGGGGGATGTTCGATCTGCCCGCGGACGACGAGGTGCTGCAGGAATTTGAGCTGGCGCGGCAGACGTTCACGCAGGCGATCGTGGCGCAGCGACGGGCCAAGGACGGGGCGGCGATCGACGCGGATCGTTTGGCGCGGGCGGCCTTGGCCCAGGCGATCGACGCGGGGGACAAGCTGGCGATGCGCCACGCGGACCGGGCGCTGGACGCGCGGCTGAGCGGGAAGGCGTACGCGAAGGCGTCGCAGCAGTACACCTCGATCGTGGGCGAGGCGCCGGCGCCGGGGCACGCGGTGGTGGTGCCTGGGACGGACCACGCGGTGCTTCCGGGGGCGCCGATGGTGGGGTGCGCCGTCGGGCCGGACCAGTTCGGCGAGGGGTTGCAGAAGGTGGCGGCTGGGGCGTGCGATTTCATCCGGTGCCCGATGCGATGGATTGATCTGGAGCCGGGCGAGGGGAAGTACGACTTTGCGCCGACGGATCGGTGGATCGAGTGGGCGGTTCGGCACGCAAAGGTGCCGGTGTTCGGCGGGCCGCTGATCGACCTGCGTGCCTCGTGCGTGCCGGAATGGCTGTACATCTGGGAGAACGACTACGAGACGCTGCGCGAGCTGGTGTATGACCATGTGCAGCAGATCGTGACGCGGTATCGGCGGACGGTGTCGCGCTGGTCGGTGTGCTCGGGGCTGCACGTCAACACGAACTTCAAGCTGAGCTTTGAGCAGATCATGGACCTGACGCGGCTGTGCGTGCTGGTGGTGAAGAAGCTGCACCCGGCGGCGAAGATCGAGGTGGACATCGCGCAGCCGTGGGGCGATTACCACGCGGAGCAGAAGCGGAGCCTGCCGCCGCACATGTACGCGGAGGCGATCGTGCAGGCGGGGCTGGCGGTGGACGCGATCGGCGTGCGCTTGCAGATGGGGCACGCGGCCCAGGGGCGGAGCACGCGCGACCTGATGGCGATCTCGTCGCTGCTTGATCGGTACGCGTCGCTGCAGAAGCCGCTGGTGGTGACGGCGGCGGGCGTGCCGAGCGCGCCGACGGTGTCGACGGGGGAGCCGGCGCGCGACGGGGGATTCTGGCGGACGGCGTGGAACGAGACAACGCAGGCGGACTGGCTCGGGAAGTTGCTGGCGATCTGCGTGTCCAAGCCGTATGTGCAGAGCGTGTGCTGGCAGGATTTGGGCGACGGGTCGGCGCGTGCGGAGATGCCGAGCGGCGGGATCGCGACCCAGGCGGGCACGCCGAAGCCCGCGGCGCTGCGGATGGCGCAGATCAGGCAATCGCTGCGGGCGGGGAAGTCGTTCGCGGCGCTGGCGGGGGTTTGATTGACGAGGCCGGAGCGCGAGCGAGGGTGAACGGCGTGGTGGATTCATCGCACCCATGTGACGAAGTCGACCTCCGCGCCGATCGGATGGTCGCGGCGTTGCTGCTCGTCGCGAGCTTTGTTGTGCTCGGCGTTGTGTTGCTGGATCGGCGCGAGCGGGGGCGCGGCGGGGCGCGTGCGTCGGCGATCGATCTCAATTCGGCGTCATTGGCGGAGATCGAGCTGTTGCCGGAGATCGGGCCGGCGCTGGCGGCGCGGATTGTCGAATCGCGCGAGAAGGACGGGGCGTTCCGGTCGGCGAGGGACCTGGACCGCGTTCGGGGGATCGGCGAGGGGACGATCGAGCGTGTGACGCCGCTGGTGGAATGTGTGATGCCGCGATAGCGGATTGGGGTGCGCGAGGGGCCCGGCTCTTCCTAGCATTGCCCAACCGAGTTCCGGCGACGCCTCGCGGCGGTGCGTGGCGTGCCGGCGATTGCGCGGAGCGAGTGTGCCCGTCGATCCTGTTCAGCTTCTAGAGGCCGACCCGATCACGGCGCAGCTGGCCGGCGCGCTTGCGGCAGGGCGGCGCGTGGTGGCGGGCGGTTCATCGGGCTCGTCGACGGCGATGCTGGCTTCGGCGGTGGCGGCGATCGCGCGAGCGCCTGTGGTGCTGGTGGTCGCGCACATCGACGACGCGGACGAGGCGCGGGACGAGCTTGAATCGCTTGGGCGCGCGGTGGCGAGGTTCCCCGCGCTGGAGGCGGCGACGGGCGACGGCGGGGCCAACGCGGAGTTGTTCGCCGAGCGGCTGGCGGTGGTGCGCGAGTTGGTTACCGCGCCGGGGACGGTGCGGGTGCTGGCCGCCCCGATCCAGGCGCTGATGCAGACGGTGCCGGCGCCGTCGGGGTTGGACACGCTGGCGCGGACCATCCAGAGCGGGCAGGCGGTGAGGCTGACGGAGCTGGCGGCGTGGCTGGAAAACGCGGGCTATCAGCGGCGCGACGCGATCGAGGACCAGGGCGAGTTTGCGATCCGCGGCGGGATCGTGGACGTGTTCTCGCCCGGCGGCGCGCCGACGCGCCTGGACTTTTTCGGCGATCAGGTCGATCGCATCACGGAGATCGACCTGGACACGATGGGCTCGGACCGCGCGGTGCCGAGCGTGCAACTGGTGTGCGTCGCGCCGGGCAAGTTCCAGAGCGACGAGAAGACGGTGGGGCTGGCGACGCTGCTCTCGCGGGGCACGATTGTGATCCTGGCCGAGACGATGGAGATCGTGGAGCAGGCGCGCGGGTATTACGAGCGTGTCACCGATCCGCGGGGGATTCTGGGGCCGCCGGCGGTGCTGAAGCAGTTGCAGCAGAGCGCCGGGGCGGTCGCGGAGATCAACCAGTTTTCGTCGGGCGCGGCGGGGGCGGACGAGCGGTTGTCGCTGCCGGTTTCCGCGCTGCAGGCGTTCGACGCGGACACGAAGATCGCGGTGGGGGAACTGGCGGCGCTGGCGGCGTCGCGGCGTGTGATCGTGTCGTGCCAGAACGAGGGGGAGCGTCAGCGCCTGGGCGAATTGCTGGCGCAGCACGCGCCGGCGGCGGAGCTGGAGGTCATCGACGCGTACATCCATCGCGGGTTTGTGTGGGAGGGGCGGGAGGCGCTGGCGGTCGTACCGTATCACGAGCTTCTGAATCGATTCACGATGCGGAGGCGCGCGGGGCGGATGCGTGCCGGGCGCGCGATGGACACGTTCCTGGACCTGCAGGCGGGCGATTATGTGGTGCATCAGGAGCACGGCATCGCGCGGTTCGTGGGGCTGCAATTGCTCAGGCCGCGGGACCTGCCTGGGCACGATCGGAGCGAGCGGGCGGGCGAGGCCGAGGAGTATCTGACGCTGGAGTTTGCGGGGCGCTCGAAGCTGCACGTGCCGGTGAGCAAGATCGACCAGGTGCAGAAGTACATCGGCGGGTTCAGCGGCAAGCCGCCGCTCTCGACGCTGGGCGGGCAGAAATGGAAGAGCCAGAAGGAGCGAGCGGGCGAGAGCGTGCGCGACCTGGCGGCGGAGCTGATGCGGGTGCGGGCGGCGCGCGAGCACATGCCGGGGATTCGATTCCCGGGCGACACGCCGTGGCAGACGGAGTTTGAGGCGGAGTTCCCGTACGACGAGACGCCCGATCAGCTCGCGGCGTTGGCGGAGATCAAGCGGGACATGCAGGCCAACCGACCGATGGACCGGCTGCTGTGCGGCGACGTGGGGTTCGGGAAGACGGAGCTTGCGATCCGGGCGGCGTTCAAGGCCTGCGAGTTCGGCAAGCAGGTGGCGGTGCTGGTGCCGACGACCGTGTTGGCCGAGCAGCACGAGCGGACGTTCAGGGCTCGCTTCGCGGGCTATCCGTTCCGCGTGGAGAGCCTGTCGCGTTTCAAGTCGAGCAAAGAAGCCAACGAGATTCTGGCGATGGTCCGCAAGGGCCAGGTGGACGTAATCATCGGGACGCACCGGCTGCTCTCGGGCGACGTGCGGTTCGGCGACCTGGGCGTTGTGATCATCGACGAAGAGCAGCGATTCGGCGTGGAGCACAAGGAGCGGCTGCTGCGGCTGCGCATGACGATCGACGTGCTCACGCTCTCGGCGACGCCGATCCCGCGGACGCTGCACATGGCGATGCTGGGGATCAGGGACATTTCGAGCCTGGCCACGCCGCCCTTGGATCGGCGCGCGATCGTGACGGAGGTGATCCCGTTCAACGAGCGTCGGCTGGCGCAGGCGATTTCGCGGGAGCTGTCGCGCGAGGGGCAGGTGTACTTCGTTCACAACCGCGTGAGCGACATCAAGAGCGTGGCCGACGACGTGCGGAAGATGGCGCCCGGGGCGCGAATCGTGATCGGGCACGGGCAGATGTCGCCCGACGAGCTCGAGGACGTGATGCTGAAGTTCACGCGTCGCCAGGCGGACATCCTGGTGTCGACCACGATCATCGAGTCGGGGATCGACATCCCCAGCGCCAACACGATGATCGTGAACAACGCGGACCGGTTCGGGCTGGCGGACCTTCACCAGCTTCGCGGGCGCGTGGGACGGTCGAAGCACCGGGCGTATTGCTATCTGCTGCTGCCGCCCGATCGGGTGGTGCCGGAGGTGGCGCAGAAGCGATTGAAGGCGATCGAGCAGTATTCGATGCTGGGCGCGGGGTTCAAGATCGCGATGCGCGATCTTGAGATTCGCGGGGCGGGGAACATCTTGGGCGCGGAGCAGTCGGGGCACATCGCGCTGGTGGGCTACGAGATGTACTGCCGATTGCTCGAGGACGCGGTGCACGAACTGAAGCACGAGAAGCGGGCGGAGCCGCCCAGCAAGACGAGTGTGGAGATTGGCGTTTCGGGGGTGATTCCCAAGCCGTACATCCCGTCGGACCAGCGCCGGCTGGAGGCGTACCGGCGTCTGGCGATCGCGGCGGGGGAGGCGGAGCTGGCGCAGGTCGAGGTGGACCTGAAGGAGGCGTACGGCGAGCCACCCGCACCGGTGAAGAAGTTGATCGAGCTGGCGCGGCTGCGGATCGCGCTGGCGGGGCTGCGCGTGAAGACGGCGACGATCCGCGACAAAGATGTGATCTTCCGCACGCCCGAGCCGGCGTTGATCGTGGAGAGGTTGAAGGCTAAGAAGGACGAGAAGCCCGTGGCGAGCAAGCCCGCGTGGGTGAGGGCGGGCGCGCCGGAGGGGCCGGTGGAGTCGGTGGTGGCGCTCCCGCCCAAGGCGGGGGAGACGCTGTCGGAGGTGTATTTCAGACCGGGCGATCGGGTGATGGAGAGCGCGGACACGCTCTTGGCGATCCTGCGTCGGCGGCTGGTGGGGACGGCGGGCGGATGAAGCTGATGGAAATGGAGCGGATTCGCCGAGGACGAACGGCGCGCTCCGCACCATGGCGATGGGCAAGCGGGAAAGGGCAATCGAAAGCCGAGACGCATGAACCGAAACCGATCGATCGACCGGCCTGGCGCGGCACGGCCGAGCGAGCGCGTGAAAAAGCCCGACAGGGCTCCCGTCGGGCTTGGAACGCACCACCAAGATTAAGATCGATCGGGGCCTTAGGCGCCGGGGACTTCCTCGGGCGGAGCGTCCTCGATCTTCTTCTTTTCCTTCTCGAATTCCTTCTGCTGCTCGTCGGTGATCTTGGTCGGGACCGGGGCGTTCTTTTCGCCACCCCAGAGCGCGGGGACCCAGCCCATGTTGGCGGCGATCAGGTAGCCGCCGGCGAGCAGGCACACCGCCGCCACCGCGATCTTGATCGTTTTGCCCTTGTCAGACTCTTCGGCCATGATTGTTCTCCACACTGTGCCGATCCCAGAACGGGGCGGCTCGCACCATTATACGGCGAGTGGGCCGGCGGATTCCGCGCGGGGGACCGCGAGGGAGGTTATCCGACATCCCGCCCCTGGAAGAGCACGACGCCAAGGCACAGGAAGGCGGCGATTTCCAACAGGGCGTACAGGGCGATCAGGCCCAGGTGCACTGGCGGGACGCGGGTGTTCTGGGTCACCGCGTCCAAAAGCCAGAAGCACTGCATGTTCGGGTTGGCGGCCCAGAGCGTGAGCGCCACCGGTCCCAGGCGTGTCGGTTCGAGAAAGGCGTAGTCGCCGGGCGCGGGGGGCTTGATGACGGGCTGGGCGCGGCCGCCGAGATTGCGGATGGTGACGGTGCGGTCGCCCGAGACTTCGGTGACGAAGATTCCCGGGGGAGCGGCGGCGTTGAGGAGCGATTCGCTCTTGGAAAGATCGCCGGCGAAGGGAGCGAACTCAGAGACGTACATGGCGGCGCCGTTGGGGACCGGGCCGTAGTAGAAGGAATCACCGGGCTTGAGGGTGGTCTTGGGCGGGAGCTCGAAGGTGAGCTTGAGGGAGTCGCCGGGGGTGGTAAAGGATTCGCTGGTCATGCCGAGGCGCTCGACCAGGGCGATGGTGGCGACGGGCGAGTTCTTGAAGGCATGGCGGCCGAAGAGGTAATTGGAGAGGAGCGACCCGACGAAGATCCCGAAGCAGACGACGATGGTCATGACCTGGCTGAGGCGCGTGGAGACGGCGGTGGCGACGGCGGTCATGACGAGCACGGCGAGGGTGAGCGAAGCGCAGGCGACCAACACCTGGGGCTTGAAGTCCGGTCCCGGCGGCTGCCAGGTCCAGTGCTTGGAGACGAGCAGGACGGCAAGGTACGACACGACGCTGAGGGGCGCCAGGAGCACGACGGCGACCTGCGGGAAACTCCAGCCGTAGAAGAAGTTGCACCACGCGGCGGCGGCGACGGCCAGGAGCACGGCGCCGGCGGAAAAGGAGAGGGCGGGGATGTCGGGATCGTCAGCGGCGGTGCTCATGACGCCGTGGCGGAGGGCAAACATGAGGAACGCGATCATGGGGATCATGGCCATGAGGATCGCGCCGGCGATGCCGAAGTATTTTCCGACGATGAGGACGGGCCTTGGGACGGGCTTGCTGACGACGGTGAGGACGGTCTTGTTCTCGATTTCGCGGCTTATGACGCTGGTGGCGACGAAGGCGGCCAGGAGCATGCCGCAGACGAAGATGGTGGCCATGCCGACATCGAGGAGGAGCTTGTTGTCGCCGGAGACTTCGCCGGTCTCTTCGTAGCCCATGGCAAAGCCGGTGTTCCAGGTGGTGAAGAAGAGGAGCAGGCCCGACAGAAGGATGACCAGCAGGAAGACCGGCTGGCGGATCCCTTCGATAAAGGCGGTGCGGGCGATGGCGAGCAGTTGCGAGGGCATCGGTGGGGTGGGAGTCTACCGGAGTATCACGGGAAGGATTGGGGACGACCGATCGGGCGTCGACTCGGGGAAAGAAATCCCCGTGATTGTTCCGACCGGGACGAACATAGGTTCGCGGCGGGCGTACATCAACGCGTCGATTCCGCGGATTCTCCGCGATCGAGGGCGGCCGTCGGCCGTCCTTGTCGGCGTTTGCGCATCGAAGATGCAGGGATGGGGCAGGAAGGCCCGCGAGGAGCGAACCGGTTCGGCGACGGCGCGGCGTCGCGGGGTCGGGGCGCGCGGCTTGGGGATTGGGTGTTTCGGAGGGGTTGGCGGATGGATCGGGCTTGTCGAGTGGACACGGCGCGCCGCGGCTGGCAGAATACCACCCCCTTGGGCCCGGGCGGCGCCATCGTCGGCGTCAAGGAACGGTGGCTGGGGGGCGTGCGGCGTTCGATCCGCGCGACGGGAAGGTTTGGCATTGACCGGGGAACCGGATGAAGGCTGACTACCTCAGTTATCGCATCGCCACCGGGCGCTGCATTCTCGGATTGGTGCTCCAGGGCGCGCTGGCCGCGATCTTGGTCGTGTACGGCGTGGTGACGCGGGATCACGCCGCGGTGACGGCGTCGGCGTACACGATCCTGGGTGTGCCGATCTGGCTGGCGCTGGCGATCGTGTTTGACCAGCACCGGCGCGAGCGTGTCGAGACGCTCGAGGCCGAGGCACTCACCCAGCAGGGCGGGTCGGCGTCGGTGTTTGACACCAGCGGCGGCGAGTTCCGCCCGGCGGCCAAGCGCCTGGCGGCGATGCACCGGCTGTTCCTTCCCATCGTCAGCGTCGTGATCGGCGTGGCGTACTTGGGTGTCGGCTACTGGCGGCTGGAGTCGTCGCGGAAATTCCTGCAGGCAACCGAGACGATGGGGAGCGCGGCGGACGCGCACGTCACGCTCGGGTGGGGGCTTGCGATCGGGCTGCTCACCGGCGTGGTCGGGTTTATCTTTGCGCGGTTCATCTCGGGGATGGCCAAGCAGGCGATCTGGTCGAACCTCCGCGCGGGGGCGGCGACGATCGTGGGGGCGGCGCTCCTGGGCCTTGGCATCGCGGTGGGCGCGTTCGCGGAGCTGGCGGGGAGCGACGCGGTGCGTCGGGCCATGCCGATGGTGGCGCCGATCGCCATGATGGTGCTGGGCGTGGAGGTGTTCGCGAACTTCCTGCTGAACTTCTACCGCCCGCGCAAGGCGGGGATGATGCCCGCGCCGGCGTTTGACTCGCGGGTGCTGGGGTTCGTGGCGGCGCCGGACCGGATCGCGGCGTCGATCAGCGACGCGATCAACTACCAGCTGGGCTTCGACGTGTCGTCGAGCTGGTTCTACAACCTGATCTCCCGATCGGTGGGCGTGCTGGCGGCGCTGGCGGCGGTGCTGCTGTGGGCGATGTCGGCGGTGGAGATCGTCGAGCCGCACCAGCGGGGCATCGTGCTGCGGTTCGGCGCGTTCCAGCGCGAGGTGGGCCCCGGTTGGCACTGGAAACTTCCCTGGCCCATCGAGCGGGTCGAGGTTCCGGCGTATGAGCTGGTGGACCGGGAGGGTCGGCGCGAGCTGGTGGGCGAGACGACCACGGGCGTGCGCCAGCTGCAATTGGGCTCGCTCCCGCCGGTCGACGCCAAGAAGGCGATCCTCTGGACCAACGAGCACGCGCAGGAAGAGGTTTATCAGATCGTGCAGCCGGGCGCGGCGGACGCCAAGGCGGGCGAACTGGGGCGAGACCTGGCGCTGGTGTCGGCGGAGCTCCCGCTGCTGTATGTGATCGAGAACGTTGAGCTGTATGACCGGCTGGGCGACCCGGGGACGCGCGAGGCGATCATCGGGGCGGTGGCGCGGCGTCAGGTGGTGCAGTTCTTCTCTGGGCTGAGCGTCGACGGGGTGCTGGGGGGCGACCCGGAGGCGTTGTCGGTGAAGCTGCGCGAGCGTGTGAACGCGGCGATCGGCGAGATTCCGAACGGGAGCGGGAAGGGCGCGGGCGTGCGCGTGGTGTTCGTGGGGGTGAACGGCGTACACCCGCCGCGCGAGGCGGCGGACAAGTTCGAGTTTGTGGTGCAGGCCGAGCAGAAGCGAGAGGCGCGCCTTGAGGATGCCCGCAAGGACCGGATCGAGAAGCTGACCAAGGTGGTGGGGAGCGTGGAGCTGGCGGACAAGATCGTGACGGAGCTGAAGGCGCTGTCGCAGATGTCCGACGCGGGGGCGGGGGCCGACGCGATCAAGGACCAGCAGTTCAAGGTGCAGACGCTCCTGGAAACCGCGGGGGGCGCGGCGGCGTCGCTGGTGCAGAAGGCACGGGCCGATCGGTGGACGACGCACATGAGCGAGCGCGGGCGGGCGGCCCGGTACGTCGGCCAGATCGCGGCGTTTGAGGCCAACCCCGAGCTCTTCCAGGTGTCGCAATACCTGGACTCGCTGCGGGCGGCGATCCGGGATGCGCGGGTGTATGTCACCGACGATTCGGTGCCGGATCTCCGCGTGATCTGGGATATCAAGGATGTGGACAACGGGGCGGCGACGTTCGATCCCGAGCGGCGCAAGGCGCTGGGCGAGCAGTAGCGCAGGGTTCGTCCCGCGCGGCGTGTCGGGCGATCAGGCTTGATGTATCAAGGTGCATTCACGGGGCGGGGGCCCCGAGCAGGAGTGACGGCGTGAAGAGGTTGGTGATCATCGTGCTGGCGTGCGTGCTGCTGGTCGTGCTGCTGGCGTTCAGCATGACCTACCAGGTACGCTTCACCGAGGCGGCGGTGCTGACGACATTCGGCAAGGCCAGCGAGGACTCGCTGAAGCTCGATCCGGGCCTGAAGTTCAAGTGGCCCAGCCCGATCCAGTCGGTGACCAAGTACGACACACGCCTGCGGGTCGTGCAAACACGGGCCCAGACGCAGCAGACCAGCGACAACCGCCAGATCATCGTCGAGGCGGCGTGCTTCTGGCGCGTGAAGGACCCGCTCCGGTTCTTCGAGCGGTTCAGCGTCGCGGGCGATCGTTCGGCCGACCACTTCCGCAAGGCGCAGGAGATCATCGAGTCGAACCTGCGTTCGGCGATCGGCGCGACCAGCAAGTTCGCGATGTCGGACCTCTTCAACGCGGGGGGCGCGACCAAGCTGCCCGAGCTGGAGAAGACGATCCTGTCGGGGCTGGTGGTTCGAGAGAACACCGGCTCGGGCGAGCGGGCGGTGTCGCTGGCGGACTACGGCATCGAGGCGGTGGACGTGGGCGTGACGCGGATCATGCTCCCCGAGGACACGACCAAGGCGGTGTTCGAGCGCATGGGCGCCAGCCGCGATCGGCTTGCCGCGGAGATCGAGGCCAAGGGCCAGGCGGTGGCGCAGGCGATCCGCGATACGGCGGAGAACGAGGCGAGGATGATCTCGGCGTTCGCCGAGAGCCGTGCGCAGGAGATTCGCAAGCAGGGCGACCGCGAGGCGGCGACGTATCTCGGGCAGATGAACAGCAACCCGGAATTGGCGGTGTTCCTGCGCCGGATGGAGTTCCTGCGCGAGGCGACGGCCAAGCGGATGACGTTCGTGTTCCCGACGAGCATGCCGGGGTTTGACCTCGTCAAGCCGGACGCGCTCAACGGCCTGAGGAAGGGCGAGGTCCCGAAGATGCCGGAGCTTGATCGGGCGATCTCCGGCAAGAGCGCCGCGGGCGTGGAGGGCGGCCAGTGAGCGATCAGGGGCACGAGAACCCGGTGGTCCCTGGGCAGCCGCAGGCCTCGCCGCGACTGACGCGGCGCGCCAAGTCGCTCACGCTACGTCAGGGCGCGGAGATGGATTCGCCCGGCGCGCTGATGGACGCGGCCCACAAATCGCTGGCCGACGCGCTGCGGATCACGTTCGGGCTGGTGCAGATCGGCATGGTGGTGCTGGCGGGCCTGTATGTGCTGAGCGGGTTCCAGTCGGTGAAGCAGAACGAGCAGGGGATCCGACTGCTGTTCGGGCGGATCGAGGCCGACGGGTTGGAGCCCGGGTTCCAGTTCAGCCTTCCCGCGCCCCTGGGCGAGATGGTGAAGGTGAGCACGGCGTCGGAGAGCGTGGACCTCGACAAGGAGTTTTGGATTCATATCGCGGCGGCGGACCGGGAAAAGCCGATCGACTCGTTGCCCAAGCTTCCCAAGATCAACCCCGAGCACGAGGGCGCGGTGCTGACGGGGGACGGGAACATCGCGCACACGCAGTGGAAGGCGTCGTACCGGCGGGTGAAGCCGGGGGATTATGCCGAGAACATCATGCCGACCGACGAGGCGGCGATCGTTCGCGCCGCGGTGCAGCGCGGGGTGGTGCAGGCGGTCGCGGAAACGGGCATCGAGGACCTGCTGAAGCAATCGGCCAGCGAGCGTGCGTCGGTGGCGTCGAAGGCGAGGGACCTGGCGCAGGCGATCCTGGACCGGGCCTCGAGCGGGATGGTGATCGAGCAGCTGATCCTGAAGGACAAGATGCCGCCGCTCCATGTGCGCGAGAGTTTCGCGCGGGTTCAGACGGCGGCGTCGAACGCGGGGACCGAGCAGGACAAGGCCAGGTCGGAGCGCGAGCAGGTGCTCAACCGGGTGGCGGGCGCGGCGGCCCCGGCGCTGCTGTCGCTCATCCGCGCGTACGAGCTGCAGACCGAGAAGGGCGACACCGGCGCGGCGGAAAAGGTCCTGGCGACGATCTACTCGATCTTCGACGGGAGCGCGGCGGAGGTTGACGGGGCGGCGCTGGCGGCGGGCGCGGCGTCGGGCGAGGTTTCGTCGATCCTTGGGCAGGCTCGGCTGTACCGGTCGGAGGTCGTGAACCAGCGCCAGAGCGAGCTCATCAGCTACCGGGCCAAGCTCGAGCAGTTCAAGAGCAACCCCCTGGCGATGGTGAACCGCGAGTGGCAGGAAGCGGTCACGGCGTTGTACGGGCGAGAGAACGTGCAGCTGATGGCCTCGCCGCCGGGGACGCGGACGCTGGAGCTCTTGCTCAACGCGGACCCGGACGTGCTGCGCGAGCTGGACATTCTGAGGAAGCGGAAGGAGGCGGAGGTCGCCGCCTCGGAGCGTGAGCGCAAGCAGCAGGACGCGCAGCGGAACGTGGATCGCAGCCTGAAGATGAAGCCGCAGTAGGGTCGGGCCTCAGCGCACGGCACGGAGTGACGAGATGGTGACGGCGTCCGGGACAGCGTGGACTTCCTCCGGCGCGGGCGCGACGCCCGTGGTGGCCTGCCAGCGGGTGACGAAGGTTTTCAAGGACTTCTGGATGCGCGACCGAGTCCGCGCGGTCGACGAGCTGTCGTTCGAAGTGCGTCCGCGCGAGGTGTTCGGGCTGCTTGGGCCCAACGGCTCGGGCAAGAGCACCACGATCAAGATGCTCCTTGGGCTGCTGCGTCCGTCGAGCGGGCGCCTGGCGGTGTTCGGCAAGATGCCGCACGACGTGAGCATCAAGAAGCGGATCGGGTACCTCCCGGAGGAGTCGTACCTGTATCCGTTCCTGAACGCGCGCGAGACGCTGGATTACTACGCCAAGCTCTTCAACCTGGACGCCAAGACGCGGGTGCGAAGGATCGACGAGCTGTTGGAGATGGTGGGGCTGACCGGGGCGCAGTTCCGCCCGGTGCGCGAGTATTCCAAGGGCATGCAGCGGCGGATCGGGATCGCGCAGGCGCTCATCAACGACCCCGATTTCCTGATCCTCGACGAGCCCACGACCGGCCTGGACCCGATCGGCACCAAGCAGGTCAAGGACCTCATCATCGAACTGGGGCGTCGCGGCAAGACGATCCTTCTTTCCAGCCATCTTTTGTCCGACGTCGAGGATTGCGTGCATCGCATGGTGATCCTCTACGGCGGAAAAATCCGGGCCGAGGGAACCTGCGAACAGTTGCTGGAGAGCCAGAGCAAGACGACGATCGAGGCCGATTCGCTCGACGACGCGACGCTGGACGAGATCGACCGGGTGATCCGGGCGCGCTCGGGCGGGCACAAGTCGGTGCACCGGGTGTCGCGCCCGCGTCAGCGGCTGGAAGAGTTGTTTCTCGACATCGTGGAGAGGGCGCGGAGCGAGCAACTGTCGACGTCCGGCGCGACCTCGGGCGGCCAGACCGCGTCGTTCCTGAAGGGCGGCGAGACGGGCGAGGCGCTGATCGACCGGCTCGTGAGCGCGACCGAAGCCGCGCCGGCGACGCCCTCCAAGCCCGCGGTCCCGATCAGCGGGCCGGACCAATCGCTCATCGGGTCTCTGGTGGCCAGCGAGGCTCCGGCCCCGACCGGTGTCGACGCGGGCGCGCGGGCGGCGGCTTCGGGCGCGGGTGCATCGGGTGCGGGCGCTTCGGGAGGCGAGGCGGTTTCGGGCGGCGTGAAGGCGGCGCCGAAGGCCGCGGACGCGGCGCCGGTCGATCGATCGTTGATTGACACGCTTTTGTCCGGGGCCAAGCCGGACGAGGGCAAGCCCGGTGGGGGCGAGCGGGAGTCCAAGCCGTGACATTGGGCGCGACATGGGCCGAGCGATTGAGCGCTCTGAACCGGCTGCAGCAAGGTCGCACGTTTAAGGTGATCGCGACGTGCGTGCTGGTGCTGGCGGGTGTGGTGGGGATCGGCGCGTACTTGTTGATGAGGACGCAGGGCGCGGGCCTGGATTTTTCGGCGATGCCGGACCAGGACGCCGCCCGTGTGTTGCAGGATGTGCTGGGCGGGCGCTCGGACCCGACGCTGGCGGGGGTGAGCATCGGGCTGCTGACGCTGCTCCTGGTGGGCGTGGTGTGGCTGGGGCTGAGCCTGACGTACCTTGGGCTGGCGTTGCTCGGCGCGGCGATCGTGGTGCCGCTGTCGATGTTCCCGGAGACGAGCGGTGCGGCCCGTCTGCTGGGCGGGGTGGTGCTGCTGACGCTCGCGTTCACGGCGCTGATGCAGCTGCTGCGGCTGGCGGTGGGGGGGCCGGGACCGGTGCTGTCGATCGCCAAGGCCGCGGTCGCGGAGGCGTCGCGTCAGCGGGTGTCGCTGGTGCTGATGGTGATCCTGGTGCTGGCTCTGTCGGCGATCCCGATGCTCCTGTCGGACCAGACGCCGCTGCGCTATCGGGTGCAGGCGTTCCTGCAGTATTCGACGGGGGGGTCGTTCTGGATCATCGGGCTTTTGTGCGCGGTCTTCTCGGCGGCGACGGTTTCGTTCGACCAGCGCGACAAGATTATCTGGCAGACCATCACAAAGCCCGTGTCGGCGTGGCAGTACATCCTGGGCAAGTGGCTGGGCGTGGCCGGGATCAACCTGGTGCTGCTCCTGGTGTGCGGGTCGGCGGTGTTCCTGTTCACGGAGTATCTGCGCCAGCAGCCGGCCCAGGGCGAGCGCGAGGCGTTTGTGACGGGCGACGCGCGCTTCAGCGAGGACCGGTTCGTGCTGGAGTCGCAGGTGCTCTCGGCGCGGGTGTCGGTGTTTGCGTCGCCCCCGGAGATCAACCAGGAGAAGCTGGAGGAGACGGTCAACGCCAAGGTCGAAGCCGAGAAGCGGGCGAACGCGAATTACGTCGACACGCCCGACCGGCGCGAGCGGATGCGCACGGACCTTGCAAAGTCGTACGGCGACGCGTACCGGTCGATCGAGCCCGGGCAGGGCGAGGTGTACGTGTTCGACGGCCTGAAGGAGGCGAGAGAGTCGCCGCGTTCGCTGGTGCTCCGCTACCGGTTCAACGCGGGTTCCAACGCGCCCGACGAACTCTATCGGCTGACGATGAGCGTCTCGGAGGGCGACCCGATCGTGCGCGAGGCCGGGCTCGGCTATTCGCAGACGCTGGACATCTCTCCGGCGGCGATCGACGCCGACGGGCGCGTGACGATCGCGGTGTGGAACGGCGACTACTCGCGGGGCACGGGCAACATGATGACGATCACGTTCCCGCCGGACGGGCTGGAGCTGTCGTTCTCGGCCGGGAGCTACCGGGCCAACTTCCTGCGCGTGATGCTGGTGCTGTGGGTGAAGCTGGCGTTCATCTCGATCATCGCGATCTTCGCGTCGACGTTCCTGTCGTTCCCGGTGGCGTGCGTGACGGCAGTGGGGGCGCTGGTGGCGGCGGAGCTGACGCCGTACCTGTGGAACGCGCTGGAGTATTACAACTCGCGTGACGAGAAGGGCAACGTGCTCCCGGCGGCGGTGGTGATCCGGGCGGTGGCGGTCTCGATCGCGGGGGCGTTCAAGCTGTACGGCGACCTGGACCCGGTCTCGAGCCTGGTGGAGGGGAGGCGGCTGTCGTGGGACACCGTCGCCCGGGGCGTGGGATACCTGGCGGCGGTCGCGGGGATTCTGTATGTCTCGGCCGTCGCGGTGCTGCGCCGGCGCGAGCTGGCCATCTACTCGGGGCACTCCTGACGCATGACTTCGACGACGCGAACACGGTTGGTCGCCGGGCTCCTGGCCCTCGTCTTCTTCGCCCTGGCGGGCGGGGCGTCGATCGCGGTCACGTCGTCGGCGTCGCGCGGGAAGCTGGTGTGGACCGACTCGGCGGAGGAGAACGACCCGCCGCAGGTGGCGCTGGGCATCGCGATGGGGGCGTTCCGCGGGCTGTTCGTGAACGTGCTGTGGATCCGGGCCAACAGCCTGAAGGAAGCGGGGAAGTACTACGAGGCTCGCGACCTGTCGAGCGCGATCACGAAGCTGCAGCCGCGGTTCCCGCGGGTGTGGGTCTTCCACGCGTGGAACCTGGCGTACAACATCTCGGTGACGACGCAGACGCGCGAGGAGCGGTGGAACTGGGTCAACCAGGGCATCCAGCTCCTGCGCGACGAGGGGATCCCGGCCAATCCCAACGACATGCTCCTTCACAAGGAGCTGGCGTGGATTTTCCTGCACAAGATCCAGGGGTACACCGACGACGCCAACGGGTACTACAAGCGACGGATCGCTGAGGAGTGGACGTGGGTGCTGGGACCGCCGCCGCTGCCCTCGCTGGAGATGAAGGACCGCAAGGTGGCGATCGAGCGCTACCTGGAGTGGTTCCGCCCGATCGCGCGGGCGCCGGAAAAGCTGGCGGAGGTGGTCGCGGCGACGCCGGAGGTTGAGGGGCTGGTGTCGGACCTGCGCTCGCGGGTGGGCGTGGAGCCGGGGTTTGACCTGCTGCGGCGGTACGAGTTCGCGCGGGCGTTGTCGACCTCACCGCTGCGGTATCGCTTTGAGGCGCGCTCGGGGCCCAAGACCGCGGCGATGATCGAGCTCATCCAGGACCCGCGGTACGCGCGGGCGTGGCCGGCGCTCCTGGCCAACGTGCGAAAGCGCGTGATCGCCGACACCTACCACATGGAGCCGGACCGGATGCTCCGATACATGGAGTATTACGGGCCCATGGACTGGCGCCACCCGGCGGCCCACGGGGTGTACTGGTCGGCGCGGGGCACGGAGCTCTCGCTCCCACGCTTCACCGAGGAGAACCGCAAGAACTTCGACTTCATCAACAACGACCGCCTGACGATCCAGTCTGTGCAGGAGCTGGCGCGCTCGGGCGAGGTCTATTTCAACGTGCTGGACTTCATCGCGGGCAACGACGCGTTTTACATGGCGATGCCCAACGTCCACTTCGTGACAACCTACGGCGAGATTCTCCAGTCGCTGGTCGAGCGGAGCTGGGCCGACACCGACAAGCGGGTGTACAGCTTCTATTCCGCGGGCTACGAGAATTTCCTGCGGGACCAGGTGCGGTACTACTACCGGCGCGGGCAGAAGGACGTGGCCGAAAAGCTGTACGCCGACCTGCGGACCTACCCGCACCAGAACATGAACGACCCGGAGCGTCCGTTCATCATGAGCCGCCCGCTGGCGGAGTTCGTCGACCGCGAACTGGCCGATCAGGAGAAGATCCCGCAGGTGGCGGTGAGCGAGACGGTGGGGGCGTTGCAGGGGGCGTTCACGAGCGGCCTGCTGGCGGGCAACATGGAGGAGTTCCGGGCCCAGATCGAGTACGCCAAGCAGTTCCATCGGTACTACATGGAGGCGCAGGCCAAGCTCAACCCGCTGGACATCGGCACCTCGCGGATGGAGATGATGGACAAGGATTTCGGGGTGGTGGCGGGCGTGGTGTTTGCGCAGCTGTGCTCGATCATGCCGCGTCAGGAGGGCGAGGCGCTGTACGCGCGGGCGCCCGACGACCTGCGGGTGTATGCGTATGACCTCTTGGTGGAGCGGTACAAGAAGGAGATCGACGAGGATTCCGCCAAAGGCGGGCCGGCGTTTGACGTGGTTTTCCCGCAGCCACCGCTGATCGGCGAGCACCGGGCCCGGATGCAGGAGGAGGCCGACCGGGCGCGGGCCGACCAGGAGAAGATGCAGAAGGAAGCCAAGTAGCGGTTCGGGCCAGCGTGCCCCGTCAGTCGCCCGTGGCGATGGCGTCGCGGTAGCACTTCAGGCAGCGTTCGGCGGCGTCCTCCCAGGTAAGGCGGTGGAGTTCGAAGCGCCCGTGCTGGCGGAGCGTCTGGGAGAGCGGAGGGTGCCTGAGCACCGCGACGATCTTGTTGGCCATCTCGTCGATGTCCCAGAAATCGACCTTGAGCACATGCGTGAGGACCTCCGCCACGCCGCTGGTCTTGGAGACGATGACGGGGACCTGGTGGTGGATCGCTTCCAGGGCCGCGATGCCGAAGGGCTCGCTGACGCTGGGCATGACATAGCAGTCGGCCATGCCAAAGACGCGGTCGACGTCGCCGCCGCGGAGGAAGCCGGTGAAGAGGACCTTTTGCCCGATGCCGACGCTGGCGGCCAGCTCGATCATGCGGAGGGTCATGTCGCCCGAGCCGGCGACGACGAACTTGACGTCGGGC
This sequence comes from Phycisphaerae bacterium, assembly GCA_016793195.1. Taxonomy (GTDB): domain Bacteria; phylum Planctomycetota; class Phycisphaerae; order Phycisphaerales; family UBA1924; genus JABWBC01. The sequence continues at coordinate 4,743 of JAEUJA010000328.1, read as the reverse complement.
AGCACTTCCAGCACGCGCTTGGCCGCGGCGATGAAATACTCCGGTCCCTTCTGCATCGTGAGGCGCCCGAGGAAGAGCACGATCTTGTCGCCCTCCTCGATGGCGGTGTCGGCGGCGGGCTGGTACGACTCGCGGTCGAGCCCGTTGTAGACCACGTCGACGTGCGAGGGATCGACGCCGTACTTGCGGACGCAGATCGAGCGAGTGAGCTGGCTGACGGCGATGACGCGCTGGGCGCCGAGCATCCCGGCACGCTCGATGTCGTAGATGCGCTGGTTGACGTTGGCGCCGGAGCGGTCGAACTCGGTGGAGTGAACGTGAACGACCAAGGGCTTGCCGGTGAGCTGGGCAAGCGCTAGCCCCGCGGGATAGGTGAGCCAGTCGTGGGCGTGGATGACGTCGAACCGCTCGCTCCGCGCCAGGGCCACGCACAGGCGCGCGTAGCGCTCGGCGTCGCCGACCAGATCGGTGCCATAGCCCGCGCCGGCGGGGGAGGAGGCCGGCTGGGCGAGGGCCTTGGCGGCGGCGGTGGTGAGGCCCAGGTCTTCGTAGAGCTTGGCGGAGCCGGCGTCGGTGGCGCCGCCGGATGCCCAGGGTTCGGCGGGCGCGTTGCCGGTGAGCCCGAACCATCCGGCGGGCGCGCCCCCGGGGTAGGGGCTTGAGAAAGCGGCGGGCACGCCGCGGAAGACCGAGTGGGCGAAACCGGGGATGTGGATGGACTGGAAGCCGCCGCCGAGAATTTCGGGGCTTTCGGGCGTGCCATGGTCGCCGGGCGCGGAGCCGTGGATGCGTGCGAGCTTGGCCATCAGGGTTTCGGGGCTGAGGAGTTTGGCGGGCGCGTTGTCGGTGGCGCGAACGGGCTTGGGGAGGATGAAGATGACTTCATGCCCGAGCTTGTCCATGGCTTTGGTCAGGCCGTGGCACGCCACGCCCAGTCCCCCGGCGATGAACGGCGGAAACTCCCATCCCAGCATCAGAACCCGCATGACACCATCCTCAGCGTCGCGCCTTCGCGGCCAGCATTTTTCCACGCGCCGCGCGACGGTTCCGTCCCTCGCGCAGGCCCGACATTGTTTCCACGCGCCGAACGTCTCGCGCTTGTGATTCGTTCATTTCGTTGGCGATTGAAGGTCGGAGAAGCCGCACGTTCGCCTCGTCATCGCTCGGTGGGCTCTCCATTCCACTTGGTCGATTGGGTGTTAGAGGCGCCGGACGGCCGGCCTACTCCTCAGCGCCCGCCATGTCGCCGAGGTTTCGGAACGCGGCCTCGTAGGCGAGCAACCAGGTCGCGATGGTTTTCGCGCCAGCGTTCAGGCCGCCCGGGACGCCGGATTTGAAGGTGAAGTGCTTGTCGTCGGAGCGATAGTGCCGGATGGTGGGCGTCACGCCGCTGACGCCAAGCTCGACCAACTCTTCCTCGACGAGTTCCTCCATCGAATCGCCGGTGTGCAGCAGGTCGGACTCGATGGACTCGCTGAGCCAGCGATTGGCGGTGACGAGCGAAACCAGCGCATCGTTTCCTTCGATGTCGACGCGGTAGAACGCGGGTTCGGCGGCGTCCTTGGCGGCACACTCGACGCGGGTCGGCGCGATCGTGACCTCGCCGAAAACGCCCGACTGGCGGGCCTCGCGGGCGATCAAATCCAAGAGCGTCCGCACCTGGGTCGGTGCTTGGGTCATGTTCGGCCTTTCGGGATGCACGTCGTCGGGGAACTTCCCGGCACGACCCACTGGGCGTCGCCCCGCCTCCGACGCCCAACATTAGGCGATCACGAAGACGTGTGCCCGAATTGAGCCGACCGCTTGACCACCTGACTCCGAATTGAGCACTCGACCGGTCGTCCGCCATGTGCCTGCATGAGCCCGGCGGCCCGAACTGGCCTGCCGCCCACCGCCGCGCCTATCCTCTCCACCCCGGCGAGGACTGCAACGCCGGGCCATCTGCCCAGGTGGCGAAATTGGCAGACGCACTACCTTGAGGTGGTAGCGCCCGCAAGGGCATGGAGGTTCAAATCCTCTCCTGGGCATTCTCTCTTGCCGCCTCGTCCCGCCAAGGGTTGTGCGGCCCACGTTCCAAGGCGAGAAGCCCCGCCCGCGATTCTCTGAATCCTCGGAGGCGCGACGCGGTACACGTTGCCGGCGCTCGAGGGAACCGCGCCGCGGGCGGGAATCAGCCGAAGGAGATTTCATGAATCGTCGCACTCGTACCATTTTGCTCGCGACGCTGGCCGTCGCGTCGCCGGTGTTCGCGCAGAACACCTCACCCCTGACCAACCCGGTGGGGAGCAAGGACGGCTCGCCCTCGGCGCTCATCCCGCGCGAGGTGCTCTTCGGCAACCCCGACCGGGCCCAGGCACGCCTGAGCCCCGACGGCAAGCAGATCGCGTTCTTGGCGCCGGTGAATGGCGTGCTCAACGTGTGGGTGGCGCCCGCGGAGCACCCGGACCGGGCCAAGGCCGTCACCGCCGACACCAAGCGCGGGATCCGCCAGTATTTCTGGGCGTTCACGAACTCGCACATCCTGTACTTGCAGGATTCGGGTGGCGACGAGGACTGGCGGCTCTTCTCGGTGGACCTTGCGAGCGGGAAGCAGGTCGATCTGACGCCGTTTGATTCGATCCCCGGTCCCGACGGCAAGCCGATCGTGGGCCCGACGGGCCGGGCGCTTCGCCCGACGGCGCAGGTGCAGGGCGTGAGCGAGAAGTCTCCGGGCGAGCTTCTGATCGGGCTGAACAACCGCGATCCTCGCCTGCATGACCTTTACCGGGTCAACATCACCACCGGCGAGATGAAGCTGGTGCGCCGCAACGAAGGAATGCTGGCGTTCGTGGCGGACGACGACTTCACGGTCCGCTTCGCGATGAGGTTCACGCCCAAGGCGGAGATGGAGATCGTCCGTGTCAACGGCGGGTCGACCGAGGCGTTCGCGACCATCGGGCCCGAGGACTCGATGACGACGGGCCCGGCCGGGTTCAACAAAGCCAAGGACGTGCTGTACATGACCGACAGCCGCGGGCGCAACACCGCGGCGCTCAAGGCGGTCGACCTGAAGACCGGTGAGGAGAAGATTCTCGCCGAAGACCCCAAGGCCGACGTGGGCGAGGCGCTGGTGCACCCGACGGAGAAGTCGGTCCAGGCGGTGGCGTTTGACTATGAGCGCCAGCACTGGAAGGTGCTCGACCCGGCGGTGAAGCCGGACCTTGAGTACCTGTCGTCGCTGTCGGACGGCGACTTGGGCGTGGTGAGCCGCTCGCTCGACGACACGCGCTGGATCGTGGCGTTCACCGACGACAACGGGCCGGTGCGGTACTTCCGGTACGACCGTGCGGGCGACGGCAAGGCGGGCAAGGCGACGTTCCTGTTTACGAACCGCGCGTCGCTGGAGGGCCAGCCGCTGGCGCCGATGCACGCGCTGGTGCTCAAGAGCCGCGACGGGCTGGACCTGGTGAGCTATCTGACGCTGCCGACGTGGACGGACCCGGACGCCAACGCGCGCCCGAGCAAGCCGCTGCCGATGGTGCTGATGGTGCACGGCGGGCCGTGGGCACGCGACGATTGGGGCTACGACCCGTACCACCAGTGGCTGGCCAACCGCGGGTACGCGGTGCTGTCGGTGAATTTCCGTGGCTCGACGGGGTTCGGAAAGAACTTCGTGAACGCGGGCAACGCGGAGTGGGCCGCCAAGATGCACGACGACCTGCTCGACGCGGTGAACTGGGCGGTGGACCAGAAGATCGCGGAAAAGAGCAAGGTCGCGATCATGGGCGGGAGCTACGGCGGGTACGCGACGCTGGTGGGCCTGACGTTCACGCCGGATTTCTTCGCGTGCGGCGTCGACATCGTGGGCCCCTCGAGCCTTCAGACGCTCATGCAGAACATCCCCGAGTATTGGTACCCGTTCTTCCCGGTTCTGGCGCAGCGGGTGGGCGATCCGTCGACCGAGGAGGGCCGGAAGCTCCTGGCGGCCCGATCGCCGCTGAATTTCGTCGACCGCATCAAGAAGCCGCTTCTGATCGGGCAGGGCGCCAACGACCCGCGCGTGAAGCAGGTCGAGGCCGACCAGATCGTGTCGGCGATGAAGAAGGCGAGCATCCCGGTCACGTATGTGCTGTTCCCCGACGAGGGGCACGGCTTTGCCCGGCCCGAGAACAACGCGGCGTTCAACGCCGTCACCGAGGCGTTCCTTTCCCAGCACCTGGGTGGACGCTTTGAGCCGGTGGCGGACGCGCTGTCGAAGTCGTCGGCGCAGGTCAAGGTGGGTGGCGAGCAGGTGCCGGGGCTGGGGAGCACGAACAAGTAGGGCCACGGAGCGCGGGCGCGGAAACATCGTGTGTGCGTGACAAAGGCCCGGTCCATCCGGGCCTTTTTTCTCGGACTTGCGGGGCGTAACTCAAGCCACTGGCGGGTCCGTTCGATGAATCCCGGAGCGCCCGAAGCGCGCCCAGGGAGATGCCCGTGCGAGTACTCGTTGTCGACGATTCGGTGGTGATCCGACGCCTGCTGACCAAGTTCATCGAGTCCGACGGGACGATGAAGGTGGTGGACAGCGCGCGCGACGGCCAGCAGGCGCTGGACAAAATCCAGGAACTGGCGCCGGACGTCGTGACCCTAGACGTCGAGATGCCGGTGATGGACGGCCTGGGGGTGCTGGCGCGCCTGCGCACGCTGCGACCGGAACTTCGCCCGGCGGTGCTGATGTGCTCGACGCTGACGGCCGCGGGGAGCACGCACGCCCTGGAGGCG
>JAEUJA010000290.1 GCA_016793195.1 Phycisphaerae bacterium | reverse complement strand
GACCTCGACGAAGCCGGCGGTGAGTTCGGCGATGACGGCGAGGGGTCCGACGGCGCGGGCGACGGCGGCGCGGTATTGCTCGCGGTGGCCGCCCGCTTTGTGCATGTGGGCCGCGGACTCGGCGCGCTGGTTGAGGACTTCGGTGTTGGCGAGCGCCAGGGGCGCGCGGAGGTCGCTGAGGAACGCGGCCTTTTTGCTCGTGGCTTCCAGGAGCGTGAAGCGGAGGGAGGGCATGGTGATGGCGAGCGGGATGCCGGGGAGCCCGCCGCCGGAGCCGACGTCGATGACTCGCGAGTTTTCAGGGAGTTCGGCGAGGATGGGGATGAGGGTGAGGGAATCGAGGATGTGGCGCGTCCAGGCCTCGGCGGGGTCGCGGATGGCGGTGAGGTTGAAGGCGTTGTTGGCGTCGAGGAGGAGGGCGAGGTAGAGGCCGAGGCGGGCGAGATCGCCGTCGTCGAACTCGAGGGCGAGGTCCTTGGCCTGGGCGAGGAAAGTGCTCGGCGGCGTGAGGGGCGCGGGGAGAGGCGCGGGCACGGACCAGGCCGGTTCGCGCGGCGGGGGCGTGGGAACGGGCGGGGGCGCGATGTCACGCGGCTCGGGGCGCACGCGCGGGTTTCGATGAGGGGACGCTGGTTTGTGGGTTCGGGCCATGGAGCCTCCGTGCGGTGGATCATTGGAGGGCGGGGACGGGAGGGATCGAATGGTCAAATGGCAAATGGCAAATGGCCCAATGGCCCTTGAAGAGGAGAGCACCGCTCGGGAACGCGGCGTCACCCAGAGAAGAGCACCGATGTCGCAAGGCCGACCTCGGTGGCACGGGAAGAGCACGGGGCGGAGTTTCGAGGAACGTGGTCAAGGTCCCGAAGCGGGACTTGACCACGCCACCCGGAGAAGAGCATCGATGTCGCAAAGCCGACATCGATGGCACGGCTGGCCACCCAAGGCAGGCGTATTCACTTGTCAAAGAGCGGCGGGGAACGCACGCACTCTCCGCACAGGGGGCGGACGGACACATTGGTGCGCAAAGTTGCGGTGATGCGCGGGAGAAATCGCCAAAGTTCAAATCGCTAAAGCGCTAAATAAAGCAAGGCCGGAGAGGGGATTGCGCGAGGGGAGAGGGCGCGCGAAGATTTTTTTCAGGAATCTGGGAAGAGGAAAAAAAGACGGACACATTGGTGCGCTGCGGCGCGGTGGTAAGTAGGTGCTAACCGGAGGAAGTCACGAAGTCACGAAGTCACGAAGAGACGGAGAGACGAAGTGGCGGAGTGAGTGGCAGAGCTCGCCCTTCCTCACGGTCGGGCTCGTGATGAAGAAGAGACGTGGCGGAGCGAGGCGCGGGTGCGGCATCGCACAGGCCACCTGGCACTTGAAGAGAGGAGGGACACCGAGGAATCAGAGGTGGTCGGAGAAACGCTGTGAGAGGAGAAGGGGCTTTGACGCAAAGACCGGCGCGTAGCAAAGCGGGGCGTGTGATCGCAGCCAAAAACAAAAAACCTCCGCCGGAGCGGAGGTGATGACCCCGATGGGATTCGAACTACCCGCGAATCCTACGGGAAATCCGCACGTTTCGGATTCGAGCGGCCACAAATCCGGCAACATTGGGGCCGATTCACGCCCACCGGGCCCATCCCCCACCACTTCGCCCACGCACTCGCCGACGCCATCGACGGCCCCCGTCGATCCCGACCTCGCGGCCATCGTCACGGCGTGGCCGACACTCCCCCCGGCGATCCGCGCGGGCGTGCTGGCTCTAGTCCACGCGGCCACCGATCGCCCCACGTCCTCACCAAGCGGCCCCAAGCCCGACCCGACAACGTAGCCGGGTCGAATCGTCCCCCGAGCCAAGGAGAAACACGGCGCAAACCAGAGCGAATCATCGGCGAGTCCTCACCCACCGAGACGCCTGCGTCGGCCAGCCGATGCCGACGTGGACGACGCGCGTGTCCGTGCGCGAGTTGAAGCGCCCGATCCGTTGACGGACCACACCCCCCCACGGGGGGGGATTCAGGGAGGATTCATGGTTTCACAACTCGCTCACAACTCCGGGGCAGAAATTCCAGGGGTCAACGTATCAAGTCGCTATCGCGGCCTGCCCGTCGCGTTCATGCGGACTCAAGGCGGGGAGATTGTGCCCTGCCCCTACTTGATGACGGTTGACGAGCTGATCGGCTTCCTGCGCCTGCACGAGTCGCGGACGCGGTTTCCGAAGTCCACCATCGCCCGCTATCGACGGCTGGGGCTCCGAACCGTTCGCGTCGGGCGGCGGGCGTGGTACGCCCTCCCCGACGTGCTGGACTTCATCGACGCACAGCAGGTCCGGGTGGCGGGGGGCAACCGAGCCGCCCTCAGCGGATGAACACCGCTACGAAGCCGAAGTATCACCCGCACTCGTGGCGGGCGGGGCTTGCACGCTTGCGGCTTTGGCGATCATCTCACCCAGCGTCATCGAACAGTCGTATGGCAGAGTTTCGCCGCATTGCGTCACGAGCACGAGTCTTCGACTTTGGCTGAACTTGTCAAAGCCGTCGCTAAGAGGTCCCTTGCTGTCGGACGAAAATCGCCACGATGCGCCTCTGGCGAGACACTCTTCCGCCGTATTGATGTGCCGCCCTCCAAGTGTTTGGGGTCGAAGCGCCCAGCGATGCGAACCATCGGGAGCTTCGAGGTATGCCTCTCGAATGAAGACCTCGCGCCCCAGGTTGACCAGAGTCGCGGAAATCTGGCCGATCAACACCGCTTGTGTACCGGGCGATGACTTCGGCTGCATTGCACTGACGGTCCCAAGCCATTCGAGCCTCACCAATTCCTTGGCCTTGCTGAGTTTGAGCGCTTCGTCACTGATCATGATTGCCTTGCCCGACCGCCGCCAGTTGACCCACAGCGCCGCAATCGCAACCAGAAGCGACGCCACCGCAACCCCAAGCGACCACCACGAAGAATATTCGCTGTTCTGGGCGAGCAGGAGACTCATCGGGACTCTCCGGGCGGGTGCGATCCATCAACGCGGACGGCTTCACTTGCGTTCGTTCAGCGCGGGCAGGGACTTCACGATCTTCACCGTTTCGACACTGACGCGGACCACTCGCTTCACAAGGTCGATGATGTAGCGGGGCTGCTTGTGCTCTCTTGACCAGTCGTTGGGATCGTTCTTGATCCCGCTGTCCTTGTCCACGGTGACCTGGTAGCGCTCCAGCACCCATTCGAGGGCGGGCTTGCCGTTGACGACATACTCCAGCGCCTCGGGCGGGATGCCGCTGAGGGTGATGTGGCTGTTGTAGATCACCCGCGTCTTGTCCCACTTCTGCCCGGCGGCCTTCTGCTCCGCCGTGGGGCGGGCGTAGGTCATCTTGGTGACGGTGTAGAGTTTTTCGGGCTCCATCGCCAGCACATCGCAGTGCTCGTCGAGCGGGTAGGGGTCGATGGTTTCATAGTTGAGGTGCCAGTGGGCCAGGTCGCGGCCTGCTTTGCTGAACCGCTGGAAGTCGGCGGCCTCTTTGGTGAGGGGGATGCGCGGCAGTTCCTTCTTGAGGTTGCTGGCAAAGCGCGAGCGGTACTCGGGCGAGTGCAGCACGCCGTAGATGTAGTGGAAGATGTCCTCTTTGGCAACCTTCGGGCCGTAGGCGGCGCGGAAGGTCTTGAGCGCGGCGTCGGTGATGGCGTCGCGGCGGCGGTAGCCGCCCACGACCTCGCCTTCGGCGGCGGTGTCGATGAGCACGCCGTCCTTGGGCTTGGCCTCGACGGGTTCGTAGAGGAAGAGCGGGAAGCACTGCGTGCCACCGCCATCTTTCCCCGCGACGCTGATGTCGGGAACCTGATCGACGATCAACACGGACGGATCGCCGCGATTTCCGGGCGACGTGCTGCATATTGCGATGTTGCGAGCAACCGCCGTGGGATAGAGTGCGGTTGTTCTGTACAGACGGTGATTCACCTTCGGGTGGTAGTAGAGGTGGCACTTGCAGAACGGGCGGTACGTCGCCACTCGCACTTGGCCGTCGTCCTCAGACAGCGGTTTTCCACGCACAAACTCGTCCACCAAACTGCTCGACCACTTGATCTTCGTCGCGTCGGCTGCCATCTCACGCTCGAAGGCGGCCTCTCGCTCTTGCTTGGTGTCGTTGGCGTGCCGCTTCTCAAATCTGCGCAGTTGGTCGTTGTACTCCTCGACCAATCGCTTGGCATTCGTGGACACGGCCTTGCGGCTGAAGCCATACACCCAGTCGTCCCGATTTGACTGAAGCCCTGCGGAGTGCTCATCGAAAATCACGCTGCCGCCCTTTTTATCCCCGATCGGCAGGAACGCCTCGAACGCCGGGTCGCGGACGTTTATCCAGTCGTGGTCGGCGTTGGGCGGCAGCGTCTGCCACATCCCGGCCTTCGCAAGGCCGCCGATGCTGGCGGCTTCGGCGACGATGGCAAGTTTCTCCTCGCGGCTCAGGTAATCGCCGATGTCGTGGTACCGCAGCATCGCCGGGCCGGTCTTGGTCGGGTTTTTCACCATCACGGTGATGGCGACGGGCGTGCGGGCACCGGAGCCGAAAATCTTGCCGCCCTCGGCACGCGAGACTTCGCCGCTGGTGCGCTGATTGCCCCGCAGGTTGAAGACGTACAAACTCGTGAACTCGTCCACGAGGCAGGCCCGCAGGCCGTCCATCGCGTTGCCGTCGATGAAGTAGCCGTTGGTGACGAATGCCACAACCCCGCGGCCCTCGATGCGGTCGGTGGCCCAGCGGATGGCCCGGACATACGAGTCGTACAGGCTGTTCTTGTTGGTCGCCGTGGACCGGGCCGCATACGTCTGGCCGATGCGGGCGTCGAGCGCGGCGTAGTCAAGGTTCTGGTTGTTGGCGTTGGCATCGCCCTGGCCCACCGAGTACGGCGGATTCGACATGACCACGCGGATCGGGGCGGCCTTCTGCCGTCGCACACGGGCGGTGTTCTCGGGCAGCGCGTTTTCGGAAAGGTGCCCCGATGACTCGAATAGCTGGAATGTGTCGGTGAGCACGATCCCCTCGAAGGGCTCGTAGGCATCGCCCTCGCCCGCTTCACGCCTCAGGCCGTGGTACGTCTCCTCGATGTTGATGGCGGCGATGTAGTACGCCAGCAGCACGATCTCGTTGGCGTGCAACTCGTGCTGGTACTTGCGGGGCAAGTCCTCGGGCTTGATAAGGCCGCTCTGGAGCAAGCGCACGATGAACGTGCCCGTGCCGGTGAACGGGTCGATGACGTGGACGTTCTCGGCCCCGATGGTGGTGTTGAACTCCTCGCGCAGCACGTCCTCGACGCTCCGCACGATGAAGTCCACCACCTCGACGGGCGTGTAGACGATGCCAAGCCGATCCGAGTCCTTCTTGAAGGCGATGCGGAAGAATTTGTCGTACAACTCGACTACGACCTTTTGCCGTCCTTGGGCGTTGTCGATCCCCTCCACGCGGGTCTTGACGCTCGCGTAGAACTTTTCCAGCGCCTCGGCTTCCTTGCGCAGGGCCTCATCATCAAGGGCGTCGAGCATGGCCTGCATCGCCTGCGAAACCGGGTTCTGGTTGGCGAAGGCGTAGTTGGCGAAGAGGGCATCGAAGATCGGGCGGGTGATGAGGTGCTGCGACAGCATCTCGATCGCATCCTCACGCGACACCGCCGGGTTGAGGTTGGTGCGCAGACCCGACAGGAACGCCTCGAACGCCTTGTGTGTACGCTGCGAGGCGGGGGCTTGCTTCTTGTCCTTGCCGTCCAGCAGGGCCTTGATGCGGGTTGTGTGCCGCTCCGCGATCTTCGCCACGTCCGCCGCCCACGTCTCCCAGTAGCGCCGATCACCGCATTTGAGGACGATCTTGGAATAGATGGCGTCCTTCCACTCGTCCAGTTGCGCGAACGCGAACGTGCCCTGGACCTCTCGGACATTGGGGGCACTGTCACCATCGGACTGCGTGCCGTCGGCGGCGGGACCGCCGACGCCGATGATCTGGATGTTGCCGGGGCGTTCGTGGTTGAGCTCGATCTGGTTGATGGTGGCGTTGAAGCGGTCGTCGTGGGCTCGGAGCGCCTGCAAGACCTGCCAGACGACTTTGTATTTCTCGTTGTCGCGCAGGGCCTCCTCTGGTGTCACGTCCGCCGGGATGCCGATGGGCAGGATGATGTAGCCGTATTGCTTGCCCGGCGCGCGGCGCATGACGCGGCCCACGCTCTGCACCACGTCCACAACCGAATCGCGCGGGTTCAGGAACAGCACCGCGTCGAGCGCGGGCACGTCCACACCCTCAGAGAGGCAGCGGGCGTTGGAAAGGATGCGGCAGGTGTTGTCGGGGCTGGGGGCCTTGAGCCAGTCAAGCAGTTGCGTTCGATTGAGGGCGTTGAAGGTGCCGTCAACGTGGTCGGACTCGCAGCGGAGATACCCGTCGTCCTCGGGGTGTTTCTCCTTGTACGCCTCGATGATCTGCCCGAACATGCGCACGAACGCCTTGCTCCCGGCGATGGAGCGCGAGAATGCCACGGCCCGGCGCATCGGTCCGGTGTCGCCGTGCAGACTCTCCGCGTCGGCGCTCCCGGCGGCGAATCGCTTGTTGAGGCCGTTCCAGCAGCCGGTGATCTTGACGGCATCCTCTAGTTTGAGTTCGTTATCCTTGTCCGCGATCTGCTTTTGGAACGCGGTGCTGACGTACTTCTCGTCCACCGCGAGCACGAGCACCTTGTAATCCGACAGAAGGTCTTTGCCGACGGCTTCACCGAATCCGAGTCGGTGAAACTCCGGCCCAAAGAGCGCGGGATCGTCCATCGAACACAGGATCGCCTCGGCTTCCTTGGCCTTGCTTTTGGCTTCGTCGCCGTAGAGCCGGGGCGTGGCGGTCATGTAGAGCCGTTTGGCGGCCCTGAGGAACTTCGCATTGTGGACCTTGACGAAGTGGCTTTCGTCCTCGCCGCTCAGGGTAACGCCCGTGGTCCGGTGGGCCTCATCACAGATGATGAGGTCAAAGTCGGGCAGTCCTGCCTTCTGCGCCTTGGACACCGCTTCGATCGACTGGTACGTCGAAAAGACCACCGTGAGGTAATCCTCCGTCTTGTCCTTCTTCGCTCGCCTCTGGATCGCCTCGTGCTGGACCACGATCTGCTTGGGCAAGGTTGTGGCGGGGTACGCCAGGTCCCACACGGCGATGTCCGCCCGGTCGTCATCCCCCTTGGACGCGCGCTTGCCAATGTTGGCGTCGGAGCAGACCGCCAGGGCGTGGATGCCCTTCTTGGCTTCGGCCGTCCACTCGCGCAGGCTCTGCGACATGAGGGACAGCGAGGGCACGAGGAACAGCACATGCCCGCCGGGGGCCAACTTCTCGGCGAGCCGCAGCGCGGTGAACGTCTTGCCCGTGCCACAGGCCATGATGAGCTTGCCACGGTCGGCGGTCTTGAATCCCTTGAGCACGTCGCGGATCGCGGCGTCCTGATGGGGGCGCAGTTCCTTCTTGGCGAGCAGGCCCAGCGTGACGGTGCGTCGGGGATCGAACTTGGACCAGTCGATAGGACTGGCCGCAAGATCGCTGAGTCCCAGCCGAACGGTTCCCGGCGTGTTAGCGATCAAGTCCTCGGCGTTCTTGCCCCAACTCCCGGTGGTCGTGACAAGCATCCGGCTGGAAAACGGTTCTCGCGCGGCGGCGGCAAAGAACGAATCGATGTCTTCTTTGGCGATCGTGTGGTCAGGCAGGTAGAACTTGCACTGGATGGCGCAGTACGCGCCCGTGGCTCGCTCCTTGGCGACAAGATCGATGCCGACATCCCCCGTGTGGCCCTTCTCGGGCCAGTCGTTGAACAGCCAGACATCGGAGAACTTGTCGGCGTAGAGGGGATCGGAGCGCAGGAAGGCGGCGACAAGCCGCTCAAACCGATCGCCAAGGTCGCGATTGTGACGGGCGTCTTCGCGGAAAGCATCGAGCAGTCGATCGAGGGAAGTGTCGCGGGCGGTCGCCATAGGGCCGCAGTTTAGCGACCGGGGCGGGCTGATTGGGCTGGCGCGCCGGCGCGGCCGAATCGAAAAACGATCGGATCGGAACGGGCCGGGAGGATTCCTCCGCCGTCGTCCTGCGCGCGTGTGTCGGAGTTTTGTGGGGAGGGTGGTCCTTGGCGTTGGGGGCCAGTCATCCGGCGAAAAAAGCAGGTTCCCTCGTGACACGTCTTTGGAGATTCAGAGAACCGACACCTACCTCAGGGGGTGTGCCCGTGCAAACTAGCGTCGGCTTCGCTTCAAGGACGGCACACTTCGAATACTGGCCGGACTGAGCGTTACCGCTATTCTCAGGGATCGGGCGCGACGGCTGATCCCCGTCCAAGTGGCTCGGTCGGGCTAGACCACGCACAGCCGGGCTAGCCCGGCCGTCCGGCCCGGAGGCTGTGCGCAATGGACTCAATCACACCCCAAGTCGAGCCCTCCATCGAAACTAGTTCACGCGAGGAGTACCAGGCATGGTACAAATCGCAGCCGCACACGAGGCAGTGCGCCGAGATCATCAAGCGCGTGTGCATCTTTCTTGACGCCGCCATAATCCGGGTCGGTCAGATTGCAGCCATCGTCCACGATCAGCACATTCCGGCTCCCTGCGCGATTTCGAGCGTGCTCCTAGATTCAGCGATCGACTATGCACAGAAGGCACGCGAGGATGCCGAGCTGGCCTTCGCGCAAATTCGGGGAGTATGCGATGAGGTTCCCGCCGCCATCTCGACCGATCCGAGAAGTTGGGAAACCAATCTCGCCCTGAGTCTCGACCGCGTCAAGCACGACGCGGGTGTCGTTGGGCTCAGCCTCAGCATGAAGAAACAGTTTGGCGCACTTGTTTCGCCTGACGAAGCAGATGGCTGGCTCAAGGCTCTCAAATCGCATAAAGAGCCTCTGTTGAATTACTACCAAGAACTAAAGGCGATTCCTCCACCCCCAACTCTCAAACGCACCGAGTCATCTACGAATCCTGCGACCACCCGCCCGATGATCGTGCGCGAAATCGTCGCAGTGTCAGGAGATACACCGCTCACCGAGAAAGACATCCGCGTAGCTAGGACTCGCACTGCCTATCTGGAAGCCCACGGCAGCGTTGTGGCAGCACTGGCGGCGCTGGCAAGAGACGGTCACTCGATTAGCCGCAGCACTTTTTACAACCATCTGAGCGAGCTTGACGAGAGGTGCCCCCGGTGGCGCGAATCTGTCCAACCGTCCAACCAAACTGGAAATCTGGACGGAATGCAGATTCAGAGAAAACGCGGGAAATCACGAGAAAACATAGGCTAGTTGCGCTGTCCAATTGAAATGGACATCGGACTGTGCGCCAGTCTTACGCGGGCCGCAATGGTGTGGCCCCCGCGTAGGACAATCGCATGGAACGACATGAAATCGATCCCCAGCCCGACGCCCTAACGGTTCGAGAAACGGCGAGAAGGCTATCCGTCTCGCAGATGACTGTCTGGCGTCTGCTGGCTCGCGGTGTGCTTATCCGCGTGCGAGTGGGGCGTGCTGTACGGATCCTCGCGCGGTCGGTTGAGCAGTTTGTCGAGCGAGGGGGGGTAGGTCGATGAACGACGCTCGCTCCACCGGCACCGGCACGAATGACGCGACACTGAACTCCGGCGCTGCCCCGATGCTGGTCGATCGTCGTGAGGCCGCGCGACTGCTCGGCGTCTCGCCAGGCACGATCGACAACCTGCGCAATGCGGGGGGACTGCCCTCGCTCAAACTCATGTCACGCCGACTCTACGACGTGCGTGACTTGGTCCGGTTCATCGATTGTCAAAAAGACTGCGAAGTCGGCGGAAACGGGCCCGTGCCGACCAACAACGGGGGTGTGGCGTGAGCAAACCCGTTGAACGAATCCTCGCGGCCTTGCGTGAACGTGGGCTTGAACCCCGCAAGGCGAGCGCGGGCTGGGAGTGCCAGTGCCCGGCGCACGACGATCGAAAGCCCTCCCTGTCGATCCGCCAAGGCGACGACGGGCGAGCGCTGGTGAAATGTCACGCCGAATGCAGCACCGAGGCAGTGTGTGCCGCGCTGGGTTTGACGCTGGCGGACCTCTTCGCGGACAACCCCGGCAAGTGCAACGGGCGCGCGCCGCGCCCCCGCCGCAATGTCACTGTCACCAGAACCAAGCCAAAGTCCGCAAGAAACGGCAGTTTCGGTGACGGTGACACCCGCACGTTTCCTACGGCCCACGACGCGGTGGCCGAGTTGGAGCGGCGGTACGGGCCGAAGTCGGCGTGGTGGGCCTACCACAACGCGGGCGGCGTGGAGGTGGGCGTCGTGATCCGCTGGGACGTGCCCGCCGATCCAAGCGGCACCAAGACCAAGGCGAGCAAACGCATCCTGCCAGTGTCACTCACGCCGGATGGGTGGGCGTGTGTGGGGATGCCGACGCCGCGCCCGTTGTATGGGCTCCCGGCGCTCTTGGCGACCAAGCCCGGCGATCGGGTGTACGTCTGTGAGGGCGAGAAAGCGGCGGACGCGACGCGGGCGGTTGGGCTGGTGGCGACAACTTCACCCCACGGGAGCAAGTCGGCGGGCAAGGCAGATTGGTCCCCGGTGGCCGGGCGTGAAGTTGCGATCCTCCCCGACCACGACGACGCGGGCGAGCGGTACGCCGACGACGTGGCGCGGCTTGCGATGGCTGCGGGCGCGAAGTCGGTGCGAGTGGTGCGGCTGGTTGAACTGTGGGCAGCGATGCCCAATGGCGGCGACATGGCGGACTTTGTGAAGCATCGCGGCGGCGACGTTGACCCGATCCGTGCTGACGTTGAAGCCCTGGCAGACAAGACCGAGCCAGAATCGGTAACGCCCCACGCGACGGTGGCTCCTGCGTTCAAGCCCTTCCCCGCTGAGGTGCTGCCTGAACCGATCCGGGGATTCGTCACCGAAGCGGCGAAGGCGATCGGGTGCGATGCGTCTTACATCGCGCTTCCCCTGCTGTCGGCGCTCGCGGCGGCGATCGGCAACACGCACCGAATCGCGCTGAAGCGCGGGTGGACAGAGCCGTCGATCGTGTGGACGGCGATCGTGGGTGAGTCGGGGACGATGAAAACTCCGGCATTCAAGTTGGCGATGAAAGCGATTCGCAATGCCCAAGACCGCGCGTGGAAGGAACACGAAGCGGCGCGGGCAGAGTGGGAAGCCCAACACCTGCGGTATGAAGCCGAGTTGACGGCGTGGAAGCGGGACGCGGCGAAGGCCAAACCCGGCGACGGGTACACCGTCGCCCCGCCCGAGAAACCGGCCCCGCCCATCGCGCGGCGCTACATCGTGTCGGACACCACAACCGAAGCCCTAGCCCCGATCCTGCTGGGCAACCCGCGCGGCGTGCTGCTGGCCCGCGATGAACTCGCAGGCTGGTTGGGATCGTTCGACCGGTACGCGAAGGCGGGGAAGGCGGGCGCGGACTCCGCGCATTGGCTGTCGATGCACAACGGCGAAGCCATGACAATCGACCGCAAGACCGGGATACCGCCGACGATCCACGTTCCATCGGCATCGGTGAGTATCACAGGCGGGATTCAACCGGGCATCCTGGCGCGGGCGCTGGGGCAGGAACACCACGAAAGCGGCATGGCGGCACGGGTGCTGTACGCGATGCCCCCGCGCAAGGCGAAGCGGTGGACCGAAGCGGACGTGAACGCGGACACCGAAGCGGCGGTAGCGACAGTGTTCGATCGGCTGTTCTCTCTCACGATGGAAGTCGATCCCGAGAGCGCGGACCCGCTGAATCCTGACCTGCGGCCCCGGTTGGTGCGGCTGGCCGACGACGGGAAGCGGGTGTGGGTGACGTTCTACAACGAACACGCGACCGAGCAAGCGGAACTGTCCGGCGACCTGTCGGCGGCGTGGTCGAAGTTGGAGGGGTACGCGGCCCGGCTGGCGCTGGTAGTTCACTTGACCCGCTGGGCGGCTGGTGACGCCACGCTACGCGATCCGGCGCGGGTCGATGAGGCGAGCATCGCGGCGGGCGTGGTGTTGGCCCGGTGGTTCGGTGACGAAGCCCGGCGCGTCTATGCGATCCTGTCCGAGAGTGACGACGACCGGGAAACCCGCCGCCTGGTGGAATGGATCGAACGCAAGGGCGGCACGGTG
>JAEUJA010000289.1 GCA_016793195.1 Phycisphaerae bacterium | reverse complement strand
GAACGCGTTGTGGCGATTGACGTACTGGGCGAGCGGGACGTTGCCCAGTTGCCACGAGCCGTACATCTCGTTGCCGATCCCCCAGAACTTGACGTTGAAGGGCTCGGGGCTGTTGTTCTTGGCGCGGAGCGCGCCCATCGGTGTGGTGGCCGCGCCGTTGGCGTACTGGACCTGGGCGGCGCCGCTGTCGACCGATCCCAGGCCGGTGTTGATCGCGATGTACGGATCGGACTTCAGCAGGCGGCAGAAGGCGATGAACTCGTGCATGCCCACGTCGTTGTGCTCGATGCCTCGCCACGCGGGGTTCTTGCGTGGCGGGCGCTTGTCGGGGTCGCCGATCCCATCGCGCCAGTCGTAGCCGGAGACGAAATTGCCGCCGGGCCAGCGATACACGGGCGAGCCGAGTTCCCGGAGCAGCTTCAGCGTGTCGGGGCGGAAGCCCTGGACGTTGTCGTCGGGCATGAGCGAGAGGGTGCCGACGCGGAACTCGGCGTGGCCGCTCCCGGTGATCGAGATGGTCGCGCTGGGGGCGTCCGGCGCTTCGATGGGGATGGGGAAGGAGAGCGCGTGCCGGGTGAACTCGGGCGTGAGCGCGGGGAGCTGGACCTTGAAGCCCGAGCCGTTCCATGTGGGCGAGGTGATCTCGATCTGGATCGGTCCGGCGGCCTCGTCACCTGCGACGTAGATCCGCCCGACGTAGGTGGTGCCGGGCTTGATGAAGAGTCCGGGCTGCTCGAAGCCGGCGCGCTGTCCTTTGGTCGTCGGCTTCACGCGCGGCGAGTGCGTGCCGACGAAGGGAGCGGCCTCATCCATGACCACCGACGCATTGACGGCGCGCCACGGCGATTCGCCCTGGCCCACGCCATCGAAGAACTTGCGGTCTTCCAGCATCTCGGCCCAGATCCCGCCGTAGATGCAGCGCCCGAGGTGCTCGATGAATTGCCCGTAGATGTAGGGGCTGATCGGCTCGCCGATTTGGGCGGCGTCGACGGCAATCGACGGCGCGGGCAGCTCGCCGCGTTTCACGAGCGTGAGCGACAGGTCATCGAACAATGCCGTCCCGGTCGCCAAGCCCCAGCCGCCGAGCAGGCAGTTGATGACGGCGTGGTCTTCGTAGCCGGTGTCGAACTCGACCTCGACCCGGGTCCAGTCGCTGGTGCCCGTCACCCCCTTGGTTTGCACGGGCTGGACATTGTGGACGTTGAGCAGCGCGCCCTTCGCGCCGCCCTGGGGCTTCACATTCTCGGTCTTGATCCAGCCCGCGAGCCTGTAGCGTGACATCATCTCGACGGGAACGCTGCACTGCCACGAGATATCGCCGCCGTTTTCCGACGTGATCCTGACTGAGCCCTTGCCGCTGTGGGACACGACGCTGAGCGCGAACACTCCTTCGCCGCTCCAGCGTGATTCGTGCCAGGGCGAGGGTTTGCCGCTGGCCACGTTCTCGAAGCCTGGATTGGGCAGGAGATTGGCGGTGGCGGCGATCGCATTGGGCTCTGTCTTGCCCGGCGCGATCGCACCGGGCTCCGCGTCGCTTGCCCCCGCCTTCTTCGGCGCCGGGTGTTCCTGCACACGAACGAGGCCCACATCGATGAACTGCCCGCCCGAGGTCTGCTTGCAAGTCGCCGCGAGGATGTTGTCGCCCTCGCGGAAGGCTCGCGACGCGGCGTCGGGGATCGGCACAAGCTCGTAGTCGTGCGTCCAGCCGTCCAGCTTGGCGGCCAGCACGCCGTTGATGTAGACCTCGCAGTCTTCGTCGTGGTGCACGAGCAGGTGGGTCGGCTTGTCGTCCTGCGGGTTGTGCGAGAAGGAGCGGCGGGTCCAGATCGCGGCGCTCTTCCACTCGGTGCCCACGACGGCGCCGGGCGTGCCCTTGGTTCCAAAGCCGCCGGGGGCCTGTTTCCATGTGGAATCATCGAATCCGGGTTTCTCCCATGCGTCGGCGGGCTTGGATTCGGTGAATCGCCACGGCTGGGCCTGCGCCTTTGATGTCGGCACCAACTCGGTGATCGTGGGCGGCGGGGGCATGAGCGAGAAATCGCCGCGGTTGGCGGCCGCTACGCGGGCCAGGTCCGGCTTGAGCACGCGCCGGTCGTAGGTGTAAAGCCCGTTGGCCTCGACCTCGACGTCGGTGATCTGGGTATAGACCACGGCGCACAAGCCCTGCTCGCGCTGGTCGTAGCTGCTCTTGAGGAGCGACTCGTAGCGGCGGGTCAGGTGCTCGGCGTCCTTCATCGCCTGGTAGCCCCAGTGGTCCTTCTTCCACATGTGGTCGGGCACGGGAAGGCCCAGGCCGCCGAACTCGCCGACGACGCAGGCCCGCGATTCCTCGCGTGGGGGGCACTTCGGATCGGGGTAGGTGTGGACGTCCATCATGTCGCCGACCTTGGCGTCGGTCCAGCCGCTGGCGTTGTTGACGAATCGCGAGGGATCGAGCTCCTTCACCAGCTTCGTGAAGCGCGGCGTGTCGAACTGGCCCCAGCCCTCGTTGAACACAACCCATGTGACGATCGACGGCGAGTTGAAGCGATGATCGATGAGGCGGCGCAGCTCGATTTCGTACTGCTCTTTACCGGCCTGGGTGTAGGTGTCCTTGGGCGGGAGCGGGCTGGGCATGTCCTGCCACACGAGCAGCCCGAGCTTGTCGGCCCAGTAATACCAGCGAGCGGGCTCGACCTTGACGTGCTTGCGCGTCATGTTGAAGCCCAGGGCCTTGGTCTGCTCGAGGTCCCATCGGAGCGCCTCGTCGGTCGGCGCGGTGACGATGCCGTCGGGCCAGTAGCCCTGGTCGAGCGGGCCGACCATAAAACACTCTTGGCCGTTGAGCATCAGTCGGTTGACGCCCTTGTCGTCCTTGGCGACCCTGACGTCGCGCAGGCCGAAGTAGGAGCGGACCGTCTCGCTTCCGTCGATCGAGATCGAGAGATCGTAGAGAAACGGGTCGTCGGGCGACCACAGGCGTGGCGAGTCAAACTTGAGCGTAAGCCATTCACCGGCACGTCCAACCACATCGCCCGCATGTTTCTTTCCAGCGGTAGCCACCAGCGTGAGCTTCGTCTCCGGGGCGCCCGTGGTCTTGACCTTGACCTTCACCTCTCCGCGCTCGGCGCTGGGCACGATCTTTAGGTCCGAGACGTGCGTCGCCGGTGCCGCCTCGATCCACACCGACTGCCAGATTCCCGTGTGCGGCGTGTACCAGATGCCCTCGGGCTTGCGCACCTGCTTGCCGCGCGGCTGATCGCCCGCGTCGGTCGGATCAAACACGCCGATGGTCAGTTCCTGGGCCGCGCCGGGCTTGAGTGCATCGGTGATGTCGAAGCTGAACGGGTCATAGCCGCCGGTGTGCTCGCCGATCCGCTTGCCGTTGAGATAGACGACCGACTTCCAATCCACCGCATCAAGGTTGAGCAGCACTCGCTGGCCGCCCCACTCCTTGGGAACCTCGAACGATCGCGTGTACCACAGCCTTTCGTGGTGCTCGCCCACGCCGGAGAGCATCGATTCGATCGGGAACGGCACGAGAATCTGACGCTTAAACTCCCCCGACGCCGGCGGCGTCATAACCGTGATCTCGCCCTCGCGGGTATCCGGCGTCCACATCCAGCGACCATTCAGGCTCTTCCACGCTTCGCGTTCAAGCTGTGGCCTGGGATACTCCGGCCAAGGCGCGTCCTGGCTCACCTTGTCGGTCCAAGGCGTGGTGATAACCGGCTTGGGGAGCACCTGCGCCGCGGCACCGAAGGTGCCGAAAAGCCCGAGAGTTGCCGCGATCAAACCGCGTGAGAGCTTTGTCATGGTCCGCTCCATTCACTTGCTCAAGAGCATCCGAAGATCAAACACGCCGCCCGCGATCCCGCCGTTGGGCGACGCCTCGAACCGCACGACCACCGACGGCTTGCCGTCCGTGATGGAACGCGGCACGGCATACTCCTCGAAATAGAATCGCCCGTCGGCGTTGGCGTTCAGGCGCTCGCTGGCGACGCGAGTGCCGTCGACGAGGATATCAAACACGCGAGGGCCGGCGTCGCTTCCCCAGTACATGACGGAGAGTCGGTTGTCCTTCGACGCGTCGACCCTCAGCGAGTACTCGAAGAAGCCGGGCTTGTCCGCGTGGCGCCAGTGAAGATCGTTGAACACGCCCGTCGCCGAGCGCTCGGACTTCATGGCGTGCGCGTGCTCCGAGGCGTTGTCGCCGATCAAGACGCGATCGATGGTGCGTGCGTCGCGCTCGCGGGTATTGGCGATCGCCTGCTCATAGGCCTTCTGGCGTGAGCCGCCCGGCGCTCCGAACGGGAAATACACGCCGTAGCGCTCGTCGACGATCGTGTGCAGCGGCTTGAAGGTCATGTCGCTGGGAAGGCCGCGGGTTCGCCACTCCAGCTTGCCCGGGAGGCGCTCCATCCACGATTCGGGACGGAGCTTGTCGCCCGTGATGGGCGGCGTTGGCACGCCGGGGAGCAACTGCTCGGCGCCGACCAGGCCCGCGAGCACCATCGGCCCGTACATCACGGCGCACAGATTCGGGTCGTCATTGATCGCGACGATTTTCAGCGACATCGGGAAGGCCGCTCGGATCGTGTCGTTCGCCTTCCAATGGCGGCGGATCGTCATCCACCCACCGCGAGCGACCTCCTTGGGAGCCTCGAGTCGCTCGTCGTTGACGCTGAACGCCGCCCGCCCGTCGCACCAGGTCGGCACGCGGATCGCGAGAGCAAACTCCGCATCCCGCTCGGGCGCGATCGTGAACATGGCGCTCTCGGCAAGCGGAAGCGCGGTGGTCTGCGCGAGCTTCACGGCCCCTCCCGGCGAATCCCAGCGCACGCTCGAGTTGATAAAGAGGTTGACGTACAGCGTGTCCCGCGCGTGAAAGTAGACGTTTTGCGCCAGCGACGCATACTCCTGCACGCCCGTGCCGTAGCAGCAGGTGAACGTGTCTTCGGCGCCGCCGTGTTCCTTTCGCAGCCCGGCCCGAAGCGGCATGGAGTAGATGAACATGCCGGTTCGCGGATGCTGCGAGACCATGATCCCGTTGTAGAAGACTCGCTCGATCATGTCGGCGTAGCGCGAGTCGCCGCTCCAGGTGAGGAGCGAGCGGCTGATCTTTTCCCAGTTGTAGCTGGTGCAGAATTCCTGGTTGGTGGCCGTGAGTGAGTTGGCGAGTTGGTTGGCGGGTCCCCAGTATTCGCCGTTGTTCGAGCCGCCGGTCGCGTAGCTGTGCGAGGTCCAGAGCGTGCGCCAGAAGTGCTCCACAATGCCGCGGGCGCCCTCATCGCCCGTCAATTCATGGTCACGGCATTGGCCGATCACCTGCGGTAGGTGTGTGTTGGCGTGAATCCCCGCCAGTGGATCGTCGCCTCGCGCCAGCGGCTCAAGGAACGACCGCTTCTGGAACCGCCGCGCGAGCTTCAGGTGTTCGGGCTTGCCGGTGCTGCTGTACACGTTGAGCAGCGCCTCGTGCATGCCGCCGAACTCGTTGGCGAGCATCGCCTGCATGGCCGCGTCGTCGAGCTTGGCGCAGCGGGCATCGACCCAGTCGACCAGGCCGCGCACGACCGCCAGAGCCTTGGCGTCGCCGGCGTAGGCGTGCATTTCCCACAGGCCGAGGATGATCTTGTGGAGCGTGTAGTACGGAGCCCACACGGCCCTCCCGGCCTCCACGCGATCGAAGAACTCGCTGGGGAACGCCGAGACATATCCGTTGCCCAGCGTCTTCTGGCATTCGGCGATGCCCGCGACGACTCGATCGGCATTCGCCTTCAACGTCGTGTCGTCGGTCTGCGCGATCGCGCGGGCGCAGGCGGAGAGGTAGTGGCCCACGAAATGGCCACGCAGCTCGATCTCCGCTCCTTCCCATCCGGCGTACGGCGTGGCGGGCGTGGGCAACCCCGCCGTCTTGCGGAAACTCCA
>JAEUJA010000141.1 GCA_016793195.1 Phycisphaerae bacterium | reverse complement strand
GGTCTTGTCGTCGTCCTTGGTGCCGGCCTTGCCGAAGACGCTCTTGTATTCCTTCATGCCCGCGATCGCCTTGCGGGCGCGGATGAACGACACGCCGCCGCCGGGGACGATCCCCTCGGCCACCGCGGCGCGGGTCGCGTGGAGCGCGTCCTCGATGCGGGCCTTCTTCTCCTTCAGCTCGGCCTCGCTGGCCGCGCCGACCTTGACCTGCGCCACGCCGCCCGCGAGCTTGGCCAGGCGCTCCTGGAGCTTCTCGCGGTCGTAGTCGCTGGTGGTCTTGTCGATCTCGGCGCGGATCTGGGCGATGCGACCCTGGATGGCCTTGGTGTCGCCCGCGCCCTCGATCACGGTCGTGTTGTCGGCGTCGACCTCGATCTTCTTGGCCATGCCCAGGTGCTTGAGCTCGATCTTGTCGAGCTCGAGGCCCAGGTCCTTCATGATGGCGGTCGCGCCGGTAAGGATCGCGATGTCATCGAGCATCGCCTTGCGCCGATCGCCGTAGCCCGGAGCTTTGACGGCGGCGACGTTGAGCGTGCCGCGGAGCTTGTTGATGACGAGCGTGGCCAGCGCCTCGCCCGTGATGTCCTCGGCGATGATGAGGAGGGGCTTCTTGGCGGCCATCACCTTTTCGAGGATGGGGACGAGCTTGGTGACGTTTTCGATCTTGTCCTCGTGGATGAGGACGAGGCACTTGTCAAACTCGACCTTCATCTCTTCGGAGTTGGTGACGAAGTTGGGGGAGAGGTAGCCGCGATCGAACTGCATGCCCTCGACGACGGTGACCTCGGTGTCGAGGCTTTTGCCCTCTTCGACGGTGATGACGCCGTCCTTGCCGACTTTCTCAAAGGCGTCGGCCATGATCTTGCCGACCTCGGCGTCGTTGTTGGCGGAGATGGTGGCGACGTTCTGGATGTCGGCCTTGCCCTTGACGGGGGTGGCCATGTCGTCGATGGCCTTGCCCGCGGTTTCGACGGCGAGCTTCATGCCGCGGATGAGCGCGTTGGCGTCAACGCCGCTGGCGATGTGCTTGAGGCCCTCGCGGAAGAGGGCCTCGGCCAGGACGGTGGCGGTGGTCGTGCCGTCGCCGGCGTCGTCGCTGGTCTTGCTGGCGGCCTGCTTGACGAGGAGGGCGCCCATGTTCTCGAACTTGTTGGAGAGCTCGATCTCTTCGGCGACGGAGACGCCGTCCTTGGTCACGGTCGGCCCGCCCCAGGACTTGTCGAGGACCGCGTTGCGGCCGCGCGGCCCGAGGGTGGCCTTGACGGCCCGGGCCAGCTTCTCAACGCCGGCGAGGAGGGACTGGCGGGCGTTCACGTCGAAGGCGAGTTCTTTCGCACCCATAATTTCAAGCTCCAAATAAAACCCAAATCGAGTTGGTGGTGACGGCGTACGAGGCGATCGAGCGTGCGGGGCGCGGTGGCGTCCCGACAATGATCGCGCAAGGTTCTCGGGCAAGCGGCGTGCCAATGCACGGGGGAATGGGGGGTGCCCCGGGTGGGCGAGAGCCCGGGAATCGTGGGCGGAAGGCGGGTGGTGGCCTGTCAGGCCGCGAGGCGGGGGAGTGCGGCCTGCCGAGTTGGCAGGCGGGGATGTTCGGCGTCGGTGTGGCAGGCGGGCGGGAGCGGGCTATCATCGGGCCGCATGTCGAACGTACTCGCCACGTCGGACCTTTCGTCGTACCTGCCGATTTTTCTCGTCACGATGATGGCGATCGGGTTCGCGGTGGCGAACTTCGCGATCACCATGATCCTGGGGCCCAAGCGCGACGGCAAGGTGAAGGGCGAGACGTACGAGAGCGGGATGCGTGCGATGGGCACGGCCCGCAAGCGATTCAACGTTCGCTTCTACCTCATCGCGATGGTCTTCCTGGTCTTCGATGTCGAGATCATCTTCCTGTATCCGTGGGCGACGACGTTTCCGAACCTCGCGCCCGGGGACTCGAACGCGATCATCTGGCTGTCGCGCATCTTTTTCTTTCTGCTGACGACGGTGGTCGCGTATATCTACGGGTATCGCAAGGGCGTGTTCAAGTTCGACTGAACGGCGCGTCCGCAAACTCGCGGGATGCCTCGGGGAAAGCCCGAAGGCACACTCCCAGGATTCAATAACTCGATGGCCAACGCGCGTCATAGTCCGCAATGGTCGCGGCACGCGCATGGCTTCCTGGCATCTCCTCGCGCCCAAGGCTCGGTGCGGGCGGCGTTTGCCGATGATGACTCCGCACACGAGGCCGCGTGCCGGAGAATTGATGGGCGAAACCGGAACCATCCAGCCTGTTCCCACACATCCGTTCCCCATCAACGTGGGGAATACGACCGCGGCATTCCAGCCCATCGTGGATGTCTCGACGGGCGTGGTCGCGGCGTACGAGGCGTTGACGCGTCCGTTGCCGGGGAATCCGTTCTCGAACCCGGGGCAGCTCTTTAACTGGGCCGAGCATCACGGGCTTCTGTGGGAGACCGAGCAGGTGACGCGGGCGGTGTCGCTTTCGGCGGCGTCGCAGTGGCCGGCGGGGGTGCAGCTGTTCCTGAACAACTCGCCGCAGGTCTTCGCGGACCCGCGGTTCGCGGAGTCGCTGCTGGAGAGCGTGCGGACCACGCCGGGCCTGACGCCCGGGCGGATCGTGCTGGAGATCACGGAGCGATCGGAGCAGCAGCACGTGGAGGGTCTGGACGCGCAGGTGCGCAAGCTGCGGGAAGCCGGCTTCCAGATCGCGATCGACGACGTGGGCGCGGGGACAAGCGGGCTCAACCGAATCATGGCGCTGCGCCCCGACTGGCTGAAGATCGACCGCGAGCTTGTGGGCGGGATCGACCAGGACCGTGTGAAGCAGAATCTGATGCGGTTCTTCGTGCACTTTGCGAGGCTGTCGGGCGTGCGGCTGATCGCCGAGGGGATCGAGCGCCGCGAGGAGCTGGTGACGCTGATCGAGCTGGGCGTCACGTACGCGCAGGGGTTTTATGTCGGGCGCCCCGGATCGCGCGAGCAGACGCTGGACCCGACGCTGGGCGAGTGGCTGCGCGAGCAGTGGCGCGGCGCGTTGTCGGAGCGGTTCCGCGATCCGCGTCGCACGCGGGTGTCGCGCCTGGCCAAGCCGGCGCAGACGGCGCCGGCTTCGTCGCCGGTGCGCGAGGTCGCGGGGCAATTCCTGCGGCAGGCGACGCTCCCGGGGATCGCGGTGCTCGACGGCGGGCGTTTCGTCGGCTGGTGCGAGCGCGATCAGGTGCTCAGGGCCGCGGGCGACCTGAGGGCGGCCCAGCCGATCGGGTTCCTGGTCTCATCGGACTCGGTGACGGCGACGGGCGAGACGACGGTGCTGGACGCGCTGGACCTGGTGCTGTCGCGCGACGATCGGTCGCTGGGACGCCCGCTGGTGCTCGTGGATGAGGGGCGTGTGACGGGGATCGTGACGATGCGCGACCTTTTGCACGCGATCGCGGACGTGGCGAGCAACTCGCAGTCGCGGATCGCGCCGGTGACGGGGCTGCCCGGGCGTGTGCGGGCGGAGGAGCACCTGCGCGGGCTGATCGCGCAGCACGGCGTGCCGCCGATGGACGCGGCCCTGATCGATGTGCGGAATTTCCACGCGTACAACACGCGGTACGGGTTCGACCTGGGCGACCAGTTGCTGCGCCGGGTGGTGACGATGCTGCAACTGCTGGTGGCCAAGGGCGAGACCGCCGCGTTCCTGGCCCACCTGGGCGACGACCGCTTCCTGGTGACGGCGCCGGCGGGGCAGTTGTCGCGCCGGCTGCCGATGCTTCTCCAGCAGTTTGACCGCGAGCTGGACACCGCGGGGGGGTCGATGGCGTCGGCGCGGCCCATGTCGACGACGGACGAGGCGCCGGGCGTTGGCCTTCGGGCGGTGCTCTTGCCGACGCCTTTCGGGGTGATCGATTCGCCGCGCGACCTGATGCGGGCCGCGAGCGACGGGCGGCGCGAGCTGGGCAAGGACACCGGGCATTCGGTGCTCATCACGGCGTCGATCCAGCCGGGCGAGACGCAGCGGAAGCTGGCGTAGCGCCGGCCCGGGGCGCGTCGCCGCCCCCCTACCATCGCCGGTGGCAATCCCCGCGCCGGCCAAGCTCCCCGCGATCAATCGGCTCATGGCCCTCCTCGTGGCGGCGATGTTGCTAGCG
Source organism: Phycisphaerae bacterium (assembly GCA_016793195.1). Classification (GTDB taxonomy): domain Bacteria; phylum Planctomycetota; class Phycisphaerae; order Phycisphaerales; family UBA1924; genus JABWBC01. The sequence goes on along the minus strand of JAEUJA010000141.1, from coordinate 7,551 downwards.
TTGCTGGTGGTCTCGGCGTGGCTGAAGCCCGCGACGGCGGGGCACGGCACGCACACGCAGCTCGGGCTGCTCCAGTGCGGGTGGGTGGCGGCGATCGGCAAGCCCTGCCCCACCTGCGGCATGACAACCTCATTTGCCCACGCCGCGGACGGGAACATCGTGGCGGCCGCGGTCGTCCAACCGATGGGCGCGGTCCTGGCGTTGGCGGCGGCGGCGGGATTCTGGGGTTGCGTGCACGCGGCGGTGTTCGGCTCGCGCGTGGGGGCGGCGGCTGGCGGGCTGCTTTCGCCGCGGGTATTGTGGTGGATCGCGGGGGCGACGCTGGCGGCATGGGGATACAAGGTGTGGACATGGCCGGCGTAGTCCGCGGCGGGACAACGGGCGCGGGGAGACTGATGAAGCGAGCCGGAGCGATCGTGCTGATGCTGGGTGCCGCGTGCGCGGCGTGGGCGCCGCTTTCTGGCTGCGAGCTGTTCGGCGTGCTGGGCACGGCGTATGAAGAAAACGCCGACCACCTGGTGAAGGCGCAGAACGATGGGCTCCGGGGGAAAACCTACGCGGTCGTGGTGGTGAGCGATCGCGGGATCGAGGCGGACTTTCCCGGGGTGACGGCGGAGATCACGGCCCGGATCAACGACCGGCTGGCTGACCCGGCCAACGCGGTCGGCGCGACCGGGCACATCGAGTCCAAGGCGCTCCTGAAGTATCTTTTCAACCACCCCGAGGCGTCGACCAAGCCGGGCGGCAAGCTCGCGGAAGACCTGGGGGTCGATCGCATCATCCGCGTCGATCTCTACGAGTTCCGCATCAACGACCCTGGCAACCAGTATGTCTGGGAAGGGGCGGCGGCGGCGACGGTGGGCCTGGTGGAGCGCGAGTCCATCACGCCCGACGAGTACGCGTTCCGCTCGACGCAGCGCGTCACGTTTCCCGACAAGTCGGGCATCACGCAGTCGGATATCTCGGGGCAGGTGGTCATGTCGGCGCTGGTGAAGCGGATCACCGACCGCGTCGCGTGGCTCTTCTACGATCACCAGGAGCCGATCAGGATCACCTATTGATCGCGAGTTCGCGCGGCGTCATCGCACGCCGGATCGCAGGAAATACCCACGCCATGAAGTCTCGCATTCTCTCAACATCACGGCTCGCACGCTCGCGTCGCCCGGCGATCGGGGCGCTGGCGGCCCTGGTGCTGGCGGGCCCGCTGCTCTCGGGCGGGTGCAACATTGTGGGCGCGGGGTTCCTGCTGGTGCACGGCCCGCCGCGGATCGAGGCACGCCACGAACTCCAGAAGGAACGCCCCACGGTCGTCTTCATCGACGACCGGAGCAACCAGTTGCCGACGCGTTCGCTGCGCGACGTGATCGCCCGCTCGGCCCAGGAGACGCTGCTCGCGCAGAAGGCGCTCACAAACGTCATCGATTGCAAGGCGGCGTTCAGCGTGGTGGCTTCGGAGAAATCGAGCGAGCCATTGGACATGGTGGCGCTGGCCAGGGCGGTGAACGCGGAGGTGCTGGTGTACGCGTCGATCGATTCGTTCACGCTGTCGCAGGACGGCGGGAGCGTGTCGCCAAGCATCGCCATGCGAGTCAAGGTGATCGACGCGACGCTTGGCAAGCGGGTGTGGCCGGAGGAGAAGCCGGGCTCGTCGGTGGTCTCGACCGGGCGGACGGGGCAGGGATTCAAGCCGACGAGCCAGACCGACATGGCGAAGATGGAGCAGGAGGCGGGCAAGCAGGCGGGCGTGGCGCTGGCGCAGGTCTTCTTCGGGCACGAGCGAGATTCCTCGAACCTGCGCGGGGAGTAGCGCCGGAGCGGACCATGCGAGTGCTTCACCTGGTCGCGCCGCCGGACATGGCAAGGGCGCACGATGCGCCCTGGCGCAGCGACGCCGCGGTGCGCACGTGCGTGAAAGTCATGGAGCGCGCGTCGATCGCTGGGGGCGGGTCGCACCGGCACGCGGTGATACTGATTGGCGGGAGTGCGGCCGAGCGCCGGGCCGCGGTGCTCGGGCTCCCGACCACCGATCGCGTCGCGCCCCCCGGGGGGGTTGCGGCACTGGGGTGGCGGGGCGTGCATCGCCTGGCGCGGGCGCGGGGCGCGTTCGACGTGGTGCAGGCCTGGTCGGGCGACCTGGTGCGGCTCGGGCGGATGATCGGCGTGGCGCCGGTGTGCCCGCCGCCAAGGATTCTTGTGTGCACGCCGACGCCCCACGATCGGGCGGCGACTCGCGCGGCGCTGGGCGTGCGCGATGATCGCCCGCTGGTGCTGATGCTGTCGGACCCGCCGGCGTCGATCGACGTGCGGCAGTGCTGGTTTCTGGCGAGCCTCTTCGAGGTTGCGGCGTGGCCAGGGCAGGTGATCGTGCCCGCTCCCTCGACCGCCCGCTCGCGCCGGCTTTCAGGGCCGATGAAGCTCGTGCACGCGACGCGGACGGACCTTCCGGGCGCGGCCCTGGTGGGCGCGTGCGACCTGGCGGCGATCATGCCGCCGCCGCAGGGACCGGTCGGGCCGGATGATCCGGCGATCCTGGCCGGGGCGGAGATGGCGCTGCGCGCGGGGCTGCCCTTGGTGGTGCCGCCGGGCTCGGCGCTGGCGGGGCGCTGCCGTGCGATCGATCCATCGCTGGTGGCGTTGTGGAACACGGGGGCGGCGGTGGCGACGGCGCTGGGCCCGCTCCTGGCGGACAGGGCGCGCCGGTCGGCGCTCTCGCGCGCGTGCTCGGCGGCGGCACTTCCGCCGAACATCGACCATGTCATCGCGGCGTGGCGGACGTGCGTGGCGAACTCCCCGCGCGTACGCTCCCTTGCATGAGCGGCGCGAACACGGAACTTGGCGGGACGCAGCGCGAGCGGATCGGCGTGCTGTTCGTGTGCCTGGGGAACATCTGCCGCTCGCCCCTGGCCGAGGGAATCTTCATTCATCTGGCGCGGGAGCGCGGCGGCCTGGATCGCTACGACGTTGACTCCTGCGGCACGGGCGCGTGGCACGCCGGGCACGACGCCGACAGCCGCTCGACACGCGTGGCGGCCAAATACGGGATCACGCTGGTGCACGAGGCCCGCCAGCTCGAACCCCACGCCGACTTTGCCCGGTTCCACCTGCTTGTTCCGATGGATCGCTCGAACATGCGGGGTGTGCTGGCGGCGGGATCGCGTTACGGCGTCAATCCGGCGCGGGTGCGGCTGATGCGCTCGTTCGACCCCACGCACGTCGCGACGGCGGAAGCGCCCGAAGTTCCCGATCCCTATGAAGGTAGCGACGACGGCTTTGAGCGCGTGTACCAGATGCTCCATCGCGCGTGCACGGGCCTGCTCGACAGGCTGTCATCGCCAGATGGGCTTGAATCGATACTCAATCGCTAGCGAAACACCGCGATCACGTCAGAGGCCCAGGAGCAGCCGCTGCGGGTCCTCGATCGCCTGCTTGATCTTGACGAGGAACTGCACCGCCTCGGCGCCGTCGACGATGCGATGGTCGTAGGACACGGCCAGGTACATCATCGGGCGCAGCGCGATCTGCCCACTCCCCGGCGGGAACTCGATCGGGCGGCTCTTGATCGCGTGCATGCCGAGGATCGCCGACTGCGGCGGGTTCAGGATCGGCGTGCTCATCAGGCTCCCGAAGATCCCGCCGTTGGTGATCGTGAACGTGCCGCCCTGCATCTCTTCGAGCGAGAGCTTGCCGTCGCGCCCGCGCACGGCCAGGTCCTTGATCGCACTCTCCACGCCCGCGAACGAGAGCGATTCGCAGTTGCGGATGACCGGCACCACGAGACCCTTGGGCGTGCTGACCGCGACCGCGATATCGCACGACCCGTGCTTCTCGATCAAGAGCTGCCCACCCTCCTCGACGATCGAGGCGTTGACGAGCGGGAATGACTTCAGCGCGGCGGCCGCGGCCTTGACGAAAAAGCCCATGAAACCCAGGCCGATCGCGTGCTTCTTCTCGAACTCTTCCTTGTACTGCTTGCGCAGGTCCATCACCGCGCCCATGTCGACCTCGTTGAAGGTCGTGAGCATGGCGGCGGTGTGCTGAGCCTGGACGAGCCGCTGCGCGATGCGCTGGCGGATCATCGTCATTTTCTCACGCGTCGCGCCGGCGGCGCGTGGGGCGCCCTGGACGCCGACGGCCGTGGCCGGCGCGGGCGCGTGCGTCCCGTTGGTCGCGGGCTTGGCGGCGTGGATCACGTCCTGCTCGCGCACGCGCCCTCCCGGGCCCGTGCCGTGCACCTTGGACAGGTCGACCTGCAACTGCTCGGCGGTCTTCTTGGCGAGCGGCGTCGCGCGCACGTCGCCCTCAGCGCTCGGCGCGGCAACCGGCGCGGGGGTCGATGCCTTCGCTCCCGCCGACATGCTCGCCGCGGCAGCGGTCGCGGCAACCGGCGCGGTGATCGGCGCCCTCGAGGGCGCCTCGCTAGGCTCCACGCTGCCCACCACCGCGCCGACCAGAACGGTGTCGCCCTCTTTGGCGCTTCGCTTCAGAATCCCCGCCGCGGGCGCGGCGACCGCCAGCGTCACCTTGTCGGTCTCAAGGTCGAGCACTTCCTCGTCGCGATTGACGAACTCGCCGTCCTTCTTGCGCCAGGCGGCGATCACGCCCTGCGTCACCGACTCGCCCGCCGAAGGGATCACGATGTCCACCGCCATGCTCACGCTCCTGCGTTACCGCGCCGTCCTGGCCGACTTGCCCTCGGGCGCTTCGGCCTTGCCGATGCGGCCCGCGACCGACTTGCCCTCATCGCCCGCGGCCTTGCCGGGCCCGCCCGGGGCGATCGCCGCGCTGAGAATCTTGTCCTGCTCCTTGGCGTGCTGCTTCTCCGAGCCCGTCGCGGGGGTGGCGCCGGCCTTGCGCCCGATGTACGCCAGCTCGATCCCGAGCTTTTCACGGAACACGTCGGCGATGTACAGATACGCGCCCATGTTCCGCGGCTCTTCCTGCACCCACACGCGCTCGGCGCTCTTGGGATATTTCGCGTCGATCCGTCGTGCCAGCTCCGTGTGGAAGGGGTACAACTGTTCCACGCGCACGATCGCCACGTCCTTGCGGCCCGAGACGTTGCGTCGATCGTTCAATTCGTGGTAGACCTTGCCCGAGCAGTACACCACGCGCGTCACGCCCTTGGCGTCGGGCGTGCTAGGGTCGTCGATCAGGTGCTGGAACCCGCCCTCGACAAGCTCGTCCACCAACGCCGTCTCGACACGCAGGAACTTCTTGGGCGTCATGACGATCAGCGGCTTGCGGAAGTTCCGCATCGCCTGGCGACGCAGCATGTGGAACGTCTGGGCGCCGGTCGAGGGATAGACGACCTCCATGTTGTCGTCGGCGCAGAGCTGGAGGAATCGTTCGAGGCGCGCCGAGCTGTGCTCGGGCCCCTGCCCCTCGTAGCCGTGCGGCATGAGCAGCACCAGCCCGCCCCAGCGGTCCCACTTGGATTCGCTCGACGCGAGGTACTGATCGATCACCACCTGGGCGGTGTTGGCAAAGTCGCCGAACTGACCCTCCCAGCACACGAGCGTCTTGGGCGAGCCGCGGCTGTAGCCGTAGTCAAAGCCCATCACGCTGTATTCCGAGAGCGGGCTGTCCCAGATGCTCGCGACGCCGCGCTGGTTCGGATAGACGTGGTTCATGGGCGTGTAGCGCACGCCCGTCTTCTCGTCGCGCAGCACCGCGTGACGCTGCGTGAACGTGCCGCGCCGACAGTCCTGCCCGCTCAATCGCACCGAGGTTCCCTCGGCGGCCAGCGACGCGAACGCGAGCACCTCGCCGTCGGCGTGGCTGAGCTTCTTGGTCGTGGGCAGGGCGGCGCGGGCTTCGAGCAGGCCGCGGAGCTTGGGGTGAACGCTGAAACCCTCGGGCGCGCGCCCGAGCGCGGCGCACACGTCCCGGAGCAGCTGCGCCGAGATCGCGGTCTTGGGATCGTCGAACGAATACGTTCCCATGTAGCCCGTCCACGAGCCCTTTCCCGGCGGTGGCACGGGGTTGCGGGGCGTGGCCTTGGCGCTGGCCTGCGAGAGATCGAGGGCCGCGTACACGCGTTCGACCATGGCGTCGGCGTCGGCGCTGGTGAGGGCGCCGGCGTCAATGAGGCGGGTGGCGTAGACGGCGCGGGTGCCGGGGTGCTTGTCCACGTGCGAGTACAGCGCGGGCTGGGTGTAGCGCGGCTCGTCCTGCTCGTTGTGCCCCCACTTGCGGTAGCAGACCAGGTCGATGAAGACGTCCTTGCGGAACTTCTTGCGATAATCAACGGCGAGTCGTGCCGCCCACACGCAGGCCTCGGGGTCGTCGGCGTTCACGTGGAGCACCGGCGCGTCTACCATCTTGGCGACGTCGGTGCAATAGCCTGTGCTGCGTCCGTCGGCGGGGTCGGTGGTGAAGGCGACCTGGTTGTTGATGACGACGTGGATGGTGCCGCCGACGGTGTAGCCGTCAACGCCCGCCATGTTGAGCGCCTCGGCGACGACGCCCTGCCCGCCCACGGCGCCGTCGCCGTGGATGAGGAGCGGGAGCACCGCGTCCTGGGCCGCCGGCCCGCCGCCGAGAGAATCCTGCTTGGCGCGGCACTTGCCCAGGGCCACCGCGTTCACGCTCTCCAGGTGGCTGGGGTTGTTGAGCATGGAGAGGTGGACAAACGTGCCGTCGGGCATCGCCTGATCGCCCGAATACCCACGGTGGTACTTCACGTCGCCGCCCGAGAGATCGCGGCCTTCGACCCACGAGTCCTCGAACTCGGTGATGAGCTGCTCGGTTTCCTTGTGCAGGTAGTTCCACAGCACGTTGAGGCGCCCGCGGTGGGCCATGGCGACGATGATGTCGCGCGTGCCGGCGGCGCCCGCACGCTCGGTGAGGAACTTCAGGAGCGGGATCGTGGTCTCGCCGCCCTCGAGGCTGAATCGCTTCTTGCCCTGATAGCGCTTGCCCAGGAACCGCTCGAAGGTCTCGGAGGCGGTGAGAAACTCCAGCACGCGCTTCTTGTCGTCGTTCGACAGCTCCGCGCCCTCGCGGGTGCGCTCGAAGCGTTCGAGGAACCACTCACGCTCGGCGGTGGATTCGCAGTGCTCAAACTCCGCGCCGATCGTGCCGCAGTAGATGTGCTCGAAGTGGTCGATGAGCTGGCGGAGGGTCTTGCCGTTGACGCGACGATCCAGGTCGGCGTCGGAGAGCCCGTAGTGGGCCAGCGTCAGTTCTTGCGGACGCTCGCGCGGCGTGGCGAACGGATCGATCCTGGCAGCCTGGTGCCCGAGGCTGCGGTAATTCTCGATCATGGAGCCGACGGCGCGATCGAACGACGAGCCGCCCTCGCCGCCACCTTTATCGCCGGCGCTGGCGGCCCGGTCGTTCCCGAGCTCAAAGCCCAGGAAGAACGCACGCATGTCGGGCGCGACCGACGCGGGATCGGACTTGAATTGCGCGTACTGGGCGTCGATGTACTCGGCGCTCCAGGCATTCACGGACGACGGCACGGCACGTGGCGAGGAACTCATACCACTCCCTGTGGGGTTCGGCATCACCTGACACCTCCCGCACAACCGCACGCTGCGCGGGGGAGGA
>JAEUJA010000222.1 GCA_016793195.1 Phycisphaerae bacterium | reverse complement strand
ACGTGAACTCATAGATGCCGTACTTCTCGTTGATGAACGGGTACAGGCCGTAGACGGTCCTGTAGGTTTCCATCATGGGGATGCACTTTTCCCAGGCGGCGCGGTTCCCCGAGTTGTCGTTGGCGGGCTGGACATAGAACGACACGGGCATGGTGCCCGTGCCGTAGTTGTACGTCTTGGTCCAGGTGTTGTAGCGGGCGGTGCCGAAGGAGACGAGGTAGGGCGCGATCTGATAGTTGGACTTCCAGCGGGTCTTGGAGCGATTTCCCGAGAGCGCGTCGACGCCCTGGAGCACGCCGTTGGACGCGGTGGTGAGCGTATTCTGGGCCGTCACCGCCAGGTCCATGGTGAACTTGTCGGAGTTGTCGCCCGAGGCGCCGAAGTCGCCGTCCTTGGTGGGCCACCAGGTGGCGGCGAAGTAGGCCTCGCTGAGCGTGAAGACCGCCGGCTGCCCGCCGAGGGACGTGAACTCGATCGAACCGAAGCCGCGCGAGACGGCGGTGCCGGTGTAGGCGATGGCGACGCTGAAGACTTCGCCGGCGTTGTAGACGCGCGGGAGGGTGATCTGCCGCCCGTAGGAGCCGACCGCGGTGGCGGTGGCGTTGACGTTGTCGACCTTCAGCGAGGTGATTGTGTAGTTGGAGCGGAGGCGGATGGTGAACTGGGTGAGGTTGTTGACGTTGCTCTTGACGGTGATGGTGTTGGTGCCGGTGATGACGCCGGTGGAGGTGAAGAGCTCGATGTCGAGGTTGTTGTGGAGCACGTCGGTCGCGGTGGAGGCCTCGCGCGTGCCGGCACCCCCGTCGCCCACCACGACGGGCGACCCGTCGGGGTTGAGGCCTTCGTGCCAGAGGTGCTTGAGGTGGCGGGCCTTGGAACACGCCGGGTCGTTGCAAAGATCGAGCTGGGCCAGCGCGGGCGAGGCGGTGGCCAGGGCGGCAAAGAGCATGGCACGGATGTTCTGACGCGTGGACATTTCGACACTCCCTCTTTGGCCGTCGGCCAACCCCGCGGGCACCCGCGCGATCGCCCGCCCTCGCGGGCGGCGGCGCACCCCAGCCCTCACCTTATCGGCGAACGGGCCTTGGACCAAGGGATACGCGGGCGTTGTCGGGATGGGTTGCCCAAATTACGCACGCCGTGCGTCATTACACACGGATGCCCTGTGGACGGCGTGGATTGATCGGACGTTCCGCCCCCAAAGACCGCGTGTCCCGGGGCCGCCGCCCACCGTCCGTACCATCCGGCGTGAATCCGGGGGACTTGGAGCAATCCGGGGCTGGGCGATCGATCGCAGATGGGCGGGGGCCGAGTGCCCCGGGCTCGCGCCGGCTCCGCGGGCCGTGGGGCGTGCTGCTGATCCTGGGCGTGTGCGCCGCGGTCTATGGGCCCAGGCTCGGAACCCACGGCCTATCCATGAGCGAGGGCCACCGGGCGATCCCCGGCTGGGAAATGGCGACCAGCGGCGAGTGGCTCCTGCCGCGGATGTTCGAGCGCCTCTACCTCCGCAAGCCCCCCGGCATGTTCTGGGCGATCGCGGCGTCGGCCAAGGTGCTGGGCGAGACGGAGTTTTCGGCGCGGGCCGTGTCCGCCCTGTCGATGACCGCGTCGGCGCTGCTCGTCTTCTTTATCACCAGACGCTGGTTCGGAAATCCGGGCGGCCTGGCGGCGGGGCTGGCGCAGGCCCTCACGCCCCTCTGGTGGCTGCCCGGGCGCAGCGCCGAAATCGAGGCGCTCAACAACACGCTCACCCAGGCCGCGTGCCTGCTCATCGCGGACGCGATCGTGCGCTGGCGAGCGGCGGGAAAGGGCGTGGGAGCGACCGGCGGCGTTGGCTCGCCGACCGAAACGGCGCGGGCGACGCTGTTCACGACGCTGGGCGTGGCGATCTCCACGGGCGGCGCGCTGCTGGTCAAGGGGCCGGCGTGCGTGAGCGCGATCGGCGCGACCTTGCTCGCGGGGCTTGTCGTGGCGCGCGCGGCGCGGGCCGCGTTCCGGCCCGGCGTGGTCGCGGGCCTGCTCGTGGGCGCGGGCGCCTTCGGCGCGTGGTTGTGGATGGCCGAACGCGCCATCGCCGCCGCTGGAGTCGATCCCCTCGCGCCCGTCGTTCGACAGAGTGTCGGTGATTTTCTGTACGGGCCGGGCTGGGCCACCAAGTTGCCATTGATGCCCATCGCGGCCATCGCCAGCGCCATGCCCGCAGCCCTCGCCATGCTGTTCGTCTTCGGGCGCGATGCGTGCGCCGAGCGCGACGCCGGCGAGCAGGCGCGTCTCGCCACCAACGCCGCGAGGCTCCTTTCGATGGCCGCGCTACTTGGTGTTGGCGCGCTCGCCGCGGCCGGGGTCACCAACCCTCGATACGCGATGCCCGCGCTCGGCCTCATTCCCCCCGTCGTTGGCTATGTGGTGTGGGGCGTGTTGGGCGGGTTCGGCCACGCACGGGCCCGGCTCGCGCGGGCCCTCATGCTCGGAAACCCCGCGCGTCTGGGCGTGGTGATGACCATCGCGGCGGTGGTGGGGGCGCAGGTGATGGAGTCCAGCCGCGCACGCAACAGCGGGAGAGACGCCGGTCAGGTGCTCGGAGCCTTGCTGGCGCAGCACGCCGCGGCCCGCGGGCAGACCGGCGTCGAGGTCTGGGCAGACTTCGCCATCGAGGCCCGGCCCGAGGTGCTCGACGCCTGCCGCCGCACGGCGCGCTCGCTCGGCCTCGATGTTCGCGCCCGCTGGGTCGCGCTGGCGGATGCGCCCCCCGATCAGGCGTCCGGCGCGTGGCTGCTCCTGCGGTCCGACCCTGAAGGCAGCGAACTGCCGCGCTGGAGCGAGGGCCGCGTGGCGGTGGGAGAGGCCAAGGCGGCGAAGTTCGGATTCGTGCTGCTGGCACCGGCTGACCCCGGCCCATGAGCGACGAATTGCCCCTGGCTTAGTCCGATAATAATAGCCACCTGTAGCCACTGGCTGGGGATTCTGAATACTTCTCGCATCCTTTGCGCGAAGGGATTGATCCGCGCTATCGGACGCGGTACTTTCGTAGCCCACCCTTGCGCCCTGGGTTTTCTCGGGGTGCAGGTCGGCGACAGCAGCGGGCTTCTTCTGCTCCGAGGAGGGAGAAAGAGGAAGCAGGCTGCTGTTGCTGTTTTTGGGGTGTTGCGCCTGCGAAGTCATGCCAAAGCCGGGGCAATCGGCGGCGTGCCACCCGGGTTTCCACGAGGTTCACTATTGCCAAAGGCGGCGTGTTCCGTCATACTCGCGCCGGGCGAGGTTCTCTCGCCTGGCCGCGGGGTTCTGCTCGCGGCGGGTGTGGTGGGCGGTCCGGGCATTGTCGCCCGTGTGTTTGGCTGGGCCCATCGTTGGTTGCAGGTCGCAGGAGTGCTCGGGCATGAACAAGTCCACTCGCGGTTGGTTGGTTGGTTTGATCGCGGTCTCGGGGATGGGCGCCAGCGCCTTTGGCCAGGATCGCGGCCTGGACGCGTCGGACTGGAAGGCCCAGTGGTTGGCCGCCCGAAACGTCATCATCGAGTCGGACCCCAACCTGGTCTATGACCCGACGTCGATTCTCGTCAAGTTCAAGGACGTCGCCGGCGACGATCAGAAGAGCGTGCTCCGCGCGATCGTCGGCGGGCGGACCATCACGACCTGGGACATCGTCCCGGGCGTCGAGCACCTGGCGCTCGACAAGTCGATGAGCGTTGAGGAGGCGCTGGACCTGCTCGATCAGTGGGGCGGCGACGCTGGGATCGTCGAGTACGCCGAGCCCGATTACATCGTGCGCGCCAGCGCGACCACGCCCAACGACCCGCGGTACACCAGCCTGTGGGGCATGAACGACACCGCCTCGCCCATCGCCGACATCGACGCGCCCGAGGCCTGGGACGTGTGGCGGAACGCCGGCGCGTTCCGCGTCGCCGTCATCGACACGGGCATCCGCAAGACCCACGAGGACCTGGCGGCGAACATCTGGACCAACAGCGCCGAGATCGCCGGCAACGGGATCGACGACGACGGCAACGGCTACCGCGACGACACCTGGGGCTGGAACTTCTATTCCAACAACAACAACCCCAACGACGACAACGGGCACGGCACGCACTGCTCGGGCACCATCGGCGGCGCGGGCAATAACGCCAAGGGCGTCGTCGGCGTGGTGTGGAGCTGCAAGTTCGTCGCCCTCAAGTTCCTGGGCGCCAGCGGCTCGGGCTCGACCTCCGGCGCGATCTCCGCCATCAACTACGCCGCCAACAGCTTCATCCGCGTCTCCAACAACTCCTGGGGCGGCGGCGGGTACAGCAGCACGCTCTACAACGCCATCAACAACGCCAAGACCAAGGGGCACATCGTCGTCGCCGCCGCGGGCAACAGCGGCGTCAACACCGACACCTCGCCCTCCTACCCCGCCAGCTACAACCTCGACAACATCATCGCGGTCGCGTCGCTGACAAGCTCCGGCGCTCGCTCCAGCTTCTCGAACTACGGCCTGGTCTCGGTCGACCTGGGCGCCCCGGGCTCGAGCATCGTGAGTTGCTACAACAGCTCCGACACCTCGTACGCGACGCTGAGCGGCACGTCCATGGCCGCCCCGCACGTCACCGGCGTCGTCACCCTGGTCTGGAGCAAGAACCTCGGTTGGAACTGGATCGCCGTCAAGAACAAGCTGATGACTACTACCCGCCCGATGTCTTCGCTCTCTGGGCGCTGCGTCACCGGCGGCGAAGTCAACGCCTTCAACGCGATCCAGTAATCGAAGAAGCCCGCTGCCCCTGAGCGGAGGATCGAACCCCGGGCCCAAAGGCTCGGGGTTTGTTTTTTCTGGAAGAAGTCACGAAGTCACGAAGTCACGAAGTCACACGGAGAAGACAAGCCCTCCCGTGCGTGCGTCGCGGATTCGCGGCCCCATCATGGCGCCGGGCGCTCGACCTCGTCGATCGTCGTGCGCCGCAGCACGATCGGGCCCGAGGGCGTGTCGGCGACGGCTTCCCGCACGTCGCGCCGAACCTCAAGGCGTTCACGCAAATCCGGCGTCACGTCCGCCTTCACCGCGCGCGAGATGTGCCCGACGAATTCGCCCAGGGAACGCATCAGCGACTTGGGAGTTTGGCCCGGCGTTTCCACGGCGAATCATAGAAGCCCGGCCCGCCCGAGTGCCCGCCAACGTGCCCACCCCCTACGGCTCGCGGATGCCGGGCATCGACAAGAGCTCGATCGCAAACGCCCGCCACGTTCCGTCCGCCTCGCGCCGCCAATCCACCCGCCACTCAGACCGGTGCGGGATGGCGTACACCTCCGCCACGACCGTGATCGACAGCGTCGCGGTGGCGTGCGTGCCCGTGGCGACGACGTCGTTGCCGCTCACACGCCATTCCCGGAGCTTGTACAGCCCGCCCAGCGAGCGGCGTGCCTGCTGGATCGTCATGGCGCGGTCCATGGAGGTATCGCCCGAGATCGCACCGACCTTGAGGTACAGCGTCAGGTCGTCGGCCAGCATCGTCAGCAGCGCGCTCTCGTCTACCCGGGCCGCCGCGTTGACCAGGGAAACCGTCAGGTCGCGCACGCGCTCGCGGTCCGTGGTTACGCCCCGGGCCGCCAGCCACGCCCCCAGCGACACCAGCAGCGCCAAGGCCACGCACGCGATCGCCGCCCCAACCCGGCCCCTGCGGTTGAGCAGCGTGAATGCGACACCCGCCCCCAGCACCAGGGCGCCGATCAGCGGCCAGGGGTTCTCAAAGAGGTAGCGGTCCAGGGCCGAACCGAGGGACAGCACGGGCGACCAGGCGGCGGCGTCGGGCGGAATCCGGGGGGGTGGCGTCCAGGTCGTCGGCATGGTGTCCGCCAAAGCGTACCCGGCGTCGTCCCCGGGGATGCGTTCGGCGCGAACGTCCTTCTTTCCAGCCGAGGGGAACGCATGGCCGATGCAGTTGAATCGCGGCCGAGGTGCCGCGTGATGTCGCGCGCCCGAGAGAGAGCATGACCACCCACGCGGGAACAGAAAGCCGGCCCGACCCGACAATCCTGGCGCGGAACCTGGCCGCCATCGCGCGCCGATCGCCCATCGCGGCCCGGGCCATCGGTGCCAGCGCCGGGCGCGAGGGGGCCGCGTTCTTCCTCGCCCCGGACGGGGGTGTCACCGGAACCCTGGTGGACGCCGGCGCCAAGCGCCAGCTCGCCAGCGCGCACCGGCCCATCGAGGAAGGCAAGCGTCTGGCGGACAGCGTCGCGGTCGCCGACAACGCCGCGGCGGTGGTGCTGGGCTTCGGGCTGGGGCATCACTGCCGCGCCTTGGCCGAGCGGCTGCGTTTTACGGGCGTGATCATCGCGTTCGAGCCCGACGTGGCGCTCCTGCGCGAGGTGCTGTCGCGAGTCGACCACAGCGCCTGGATTGTGCGGACCAACTTCGTGCTGCTCACCGACGCCGACGACGCCGGCGCGATCGCCGCCGGGATGTCGGGGGTCGAGGGATTGGTCGTGCTGGGCACGAGGCTGGTCGAGCACCCGCCCAGCAAGGCGCGTCTGGGGCGGGACGCGGACCGCTTCGCCGCCCGGCTCGCCGAGGTGGTTCGTGCCGTCCGCACGACGGTGATGACGACGATGGTCCACTCGCCGGTGACGCTGCGCAACCTGGTGATGAACGCGGACCACTACTCGGCGTGCCCGGGGATCGCGGACCTGGCGGGGGCCGCCGCGGGCAAGCCCGCGATCGTGGTGGCCGCGGGCCCGAGCCTGCACCGCAACATCCATCTCCTGTCGGGTCCCGGTGTGCGCGAGAAGTTTGTCATCATCGCGGTGCAGACCGTGCTGAAGACGCTGTTGGAGCGGGGCATCAGGCCGCACTTTGTGACGGCGCTTGACCACGCCGACCTGAGCACGCGGTTCTATGAGGGGCTGACCGCGCGCGATGTCGAGGGCGTGGCGCTGGTGGTCGAGCCCAAGGCCAACGCGGCCATCCTCGACGCGTATCCGGGCGAGGTGCGGTGCGCCCGCGACCCGTTGCTGGACACCCTTCTGGGCCCCGCGTTGGCGCGCGAGCGCGGGCAGATCAAGGCCGGCGCCACCGTCGCCCACATGGCCTACTACCTCGCCCGACACCTCGGGTGCGACCCGGTGATCTTCGTCGGGCAGGACCTCGGATTCACCGACGGCCAGTACTACCACGCCCACGCCGCCATCCACCAGGTGTGGTCCGGCGAGCTCAACGACTTCAACACGCTCGAGATGCTCGAGTGGCAGCGGATCGTCCGCGCCCGCGCCATGCTCCACCGCGCCACCGACGTGCTGGGGCGGCCCATCTACACCGACGAGCAGATGACCACCTACCTCGCGCAGTTCGAGCGTGACTTTCTCCACGACGCGCAGCAGGGCCTCTCAATCGTCGACGCCACCGAGGGCGGCGTGCGCAAGCGCCACACCGGCGTGATGACGCTCCAGAGCGCCCTCGACGCGTTCGCGCGCGACCCCGTCGAACTCCCCCGCGCCCGCGCCAAGGCGATCGTCTCCGAGGCCGCCCGCGACAAGCTCCTGGCCCGCCTGCGCGAGATCCGAACGGACGCGCGGCGCATCGAGTCGCTGAGCGACCAGACCGCCGCCCTGCTCGATCGCCTCGCCCGCGTCCTCGACCAGCCGCGCAAGGCCAACGCGATCATCGCCGAGGTCTACGACCTGCGCGACCAGGTGCACGCGTGCGCCGCCGCGCTGGAGCTGGTCCAGTTCGTCAACCAGACCGGCGCCCTGAACCGCTTCAAGGCCGATCGCGCCATCGAGATGGACGACGCCCAGAGCCCGGCGGAAATCCAGCGTCGGCGCGTGGCGCGCGACACCACCAACGTCCGCTGGATCGCCGAGGCCGCCCGGCATGTCGGCGAGCTGCTCGACAAGGCGATCGACACCCACCGCGGCGGAACCAAGGTTACCCGCGACCAGCCCGCGCCCGACGTCGAAGTGGCCCGCCAGGCCGTCCGCGTCCTGGCCCACCTCCACGTCGATGCCGAGCGCGCGGGGCTCGGAACACGGCGCGACCTGGCCGCGCCCTTGGCGGGCGGCAAGAACGCGCTGCAGCTGACGCTCGCCCGGCTCGCGCGCGCCCGGCGCCTCGACGGCGTGGTCATCACCAGCGACGACCCCGAGCGAGCCCGTGCCATCGCGGGGCCCGAGGGCAAGGACGCGACCTTTGTCGGCGCCACTCGCCCACCACGTCGGCACATCGAGGTGGCGCGTCTCGTGGCGCGGCGCTGCTGGCGCGGCGGGCTGGGCAACGCCGCCGTCTTCGACGAGGTCTTCGACCCGCACACCGCGCACGCCGCCATCGCCGCCACCGGCGCCGCCGCGATCGTGCCCGTCGGGCCCGATTGGCCGCTTATCGACGCCGCCCTCATCGACGCCTGCATCGAGCGGCACCAGCAGAACCCCGGCGCGATGGGCCTGGTCTTCACGCCCGCGCCCCCGGGCCTGGCCATCTGCGTCGTCGGCGCGGCCCTGGCCGCCGAACTCCACGAGAAGGCCGACGCCGCGGGCACGTTCGGCACCCTGGGCGCCCTCCTTGGCTACATCCCCGTCGCGCCCCAGGCCGATCCGATCGCGCGCTCCGCGTGTGTGCCCGCGCCCGCCGTCGTGCGCGATGGCGCCGAGCGCCTCATCGCCGACACCCCCGCGGGCCTCGACGCCGTGCGCTACGCCATCCACGAGCTCGGCGCCCGCGCCGCCACCGCGTCGGCGGAATTGATCGCCTCCACCCTGGCGGCCCGCCCGCGCGTCTACGCGCCCGAGGTCCTCACCCTCTCGCTCACCAACCAGCGCCGCACCCGCGCCCTGCGCAGCGCCTGGCTCGGCGAGCCCGCCAACTCCGGCCTGGCCTTCGAGCGTGCCAAGGGCGCCATCGACACCTTCCTGCACACGCACGCGCAGGGCCGCGAGGGCGTCGTCGTGTCGCTCGAGGGCGCCGGCGATCCCCTGCTCCACGCCCGCTGGCGCGAGATCGTCGCCCACGCCAAGGCCGCCGGCGCCGTCGTCCACCTCCGCACCGAACTCCTCGGCGATCCCCACACGCTGGAACTTGTCCGCGACGCCGACATCGACATCGTCTCCGTCGATCTCCTGGCCGACACGCCCGAGACCTACCGGCGCATCACAGGGCTGGACGAGCACGCGCGCGCGGTCGAGAACATCCAGTCCCTGCTCGCGGCCCGCGGGCGCCCACGCGCCCCGGCCTGGGTCGTCCCGCGCCTCACCCGCTGCGACGAGGTCTACGCCGAAATCGAATCGTTCTATGACCGCTGGATCATGAGCGCGGGGTGGTGCGTCATCGATCCGATGCCGCGTGCGATCGATGGATCGCGCGTGGCCCCGCTCCCGCGCCCCGCGTGCGTCGAGGCCCGCGACCTTTCCACCCGCGCGTTCGTGGAGGTCGTGCCGCCGGTCTTCCCGCTCACGCCCGCGCAGGCCGCCGGGCTCATCGAGCAGAAAGCAGCCCAGCATGAACCCGCCGCGTGACAATCCTGCGCCCGGGCCCGGCCACGCGCCCGATTCAGCGGGCGCGATCGCGATCATCCTCGCCCGCGCCGGGAGCAAGGGCGTCCCGGGAAAGAACACCGCCCCGCTCGCCGGGCGTCCGTGCGTCGCGTGGACCATCGAGCACGCCCAGCAAACCCCCGGCATCGCGCGTGTCGTGGTCTCGACCGATGACCCCCGCGTTGCCGAGATCTCGCGAACCATGCGTGCCCAGGTCGTCGCGCGGCCCGCGGACCTCGCGGGCGACACCGCCACCATCGACGACGCGGCCCGGCACGCGCTCACGCAGCTCGGGAACACCCACGCCGCGCCGATCGTCATCCTCTACGCCAACGTCCCCGTCCGCCCCCGTGATCTCTCGCGGCGCGCCCTCGACCGATTCGCCGAATCCGGCGCCGATTCCGTGCAGAGCTTCTGCCGCGTCGGGAAGCACCACCCCTGGTGGATGGTCCGCGTCGAGGACGGCGGCCGCCTCGCGCCCTGGCAGGGCGACACGCTCTTCCACAACGTGTACCGCCGCCAGCTCCTGCCGCCCGCGTTCGTGCCCGACGGCGGAGTGATGGTCGTGTCCCGCCGCGCCCTGTTCCGCGAGATCCCCGGCGTTGCCGACGGGCCCCACGCCTTCCTCGGGCTCGATCGTCGCGCCATCGAGACTACCGAGGGAGACGTGGTCGACATCGACACGCCCACCGACCTGCTCGTGGCCGGCGCCACGCTCGCGTCGCGCCACCCCGCCCTGGAGAAGTCCGCATGAGAATCGGCCAGCGCACCATCGGCGAGGAATGCCCGCCCTACATCATCGCCGAACTCGGCGTCAACCACGACGGCTCGCCGGCGCGCCTGCTCGAACTCGTGCGCCTGGCGGCGGGCACGGGCGTCGACGCCGTGAAGTTCCAGTTCTTCGAGGCCGACCGCCTGATGAGCCGCGCCGCGCGCCTCGCCAAGTACCAGGAAGACGCCGGCGAGCGCGACCCGATCGAGATGCTCCGAAGGCTCGAAACACCGATCGACGCCCTCATCGCCGCGGCCAAATTCGCCCACACCCTCGGGCTCGACGCGATCGTGACCGTCTTCAGCGTGGAACTTTTTGGGGCCGCACGCCGTTTCCCATGGGACGCCTACAAGACCGCCTCGCCCGACCTCATCAACCGCCCGCTCATCCAGGCCGCCATCGACACCGCGCGCCCGCTCATCGTCAGCACCGGCGCCGCCACGATGGACGAGGTCGAGCGAGCCGCCGCCTGGCTCGCCCCCGCCGCCTCGCGCTCGATGTTCCTCCAGTGCGTGAGCGCCTATCCAACGCCGCCGGGCGTGCTGGGCATCGAGGGCTTCGTCGCGCTGCGCGAGCGATTCCCCGCCCGCCCCGCCGGCTAC
>JAEUJA010000213.1 GCA_016793195.1 Phycisphaerae bacterium | reverse complement strand
GGGGCGAATCGGTCGATGGAGGGATGGCAAACCCGTGGGGGGTGGACGCCGTACGCTTGGAGCCCGATGCCGGTCTCGATTTTCATCCAGACGCTGAACGAAGAGCAGAACCTGCCGTCGTGTCTCGACAGCGTGTCGTGGTGCGACGACGTGGTGGTGCTGGACTCGATTTCGAGCGACGGGACCGAGCGTATTTGCCGCGAGCGTGGGGCGCGGTTCTTTCAGCGGAAGTTCGACGGGCGCGGGCCGCACCAGAACTGGGCGATGGAGCACATCGACTGGAAGCACCCGTGGGTGTTCTATCTTGATGCCGACGAGCACATGACGCCGGAGCTTCGGCGCGAGATCGAGGCGATCGCGGCGAATCCCGACGAGCAGCGCGTGGCGTTTTATTGCGGGCGGCGGAATTTCTTCATGGGCAAGTGGATCCGGCGCGCGATGCCGCCCGGGTTCATCATGCGGTTTTTCAGGCCGACGAAGATTCGGTTTGAGCGGTTGGCGAACCCGGTGCCGATCATCGACGGCGAGCACGGGTACCTGCGCGAGCACTTCCTGCATTTCAACTTCAGCAAGGGCCTGCACGAGTGGTTCGAGCGGCACAATCGCTATTCGACGTATGAGGCGAAGGAGACGGTGAAGGCTCTGAAGGGGCAGCCGGTGCGTCTGGGGAACCTGTTCAGCGGCGATGCGATGACGCGGCGGCTGGAGCTGAAGAACCTGTCGTTCCGCATGCCGCTGAGGCCGGTGCTGAAGTTCCTGTACATGTATTTCGCCAGGCTGGGGCTGCTCGATGGGCGGGCGGGGCTGACGTACTGCGTTCTGCAGGCGATGTATGAGTACCAGATCTGCGTGAAGGTCCGAGAACTTTTGCGGATCGAGCGTGGATTGCCCGGGAGTTAGGCGCTTTCGCCGGCATGGCTTTTCGAGGGCGGCCTCAGGCGGGCGGGCGTACAGATGCCGTAAA
Source organism: Phycisphaerae bacterium (assembly GCA_016793195.1). Taxonomy (GTDB): domain Bacteria; phylum Planctomycetota; class Phycisphaerae; order Phycisphaerales; family UBA1924; genus JABWBC01. The sequence continues at coordinate 9,405 of JAEUJA010000213.1, read as the reverse complement.
GGATTGTCTGTGCCGGATTTGCGGCCTTTGCCGGAAAAATCGGGTACATGGGTGGCAACGCCTGAAAGCTGTGGCACATTTGGGGTGTCCGGCGTGAGGATGCTCAGGAGGCTTCCTCGTGCGGGGTGCGTGGGCTGGTCCAACTGCTCTGGACCGGCGCGGGATGGCTGGAGGGGCCTTCGGGCCGCGATCAGAAAGGGTGTGCCATGCTTCGTTCGGAAGGAATGTGGTGGTCGGTTCTGGCGTTCTTCCTGAGCTTTGGCTCGCGCGGGAACCAAGAACTGGAGATGTGAGTTTCGACCCTCCCCTCGGCCGGGGACCACAACCCGGGAGAAGAGACGGGTACATAGCCCCGGCCGTGGTTGCACTCAACGACTCGAGACAGGAATGCTCGGGTCTTTTCAAGGGAATGCTCGTGGGGGCCTGAAAAGGCCTTCAAGGTTCCCGTGCCAGAAATGCGATCGGATCGCGACAGCACCTCGCCGATAGGCGGGGTGTTGTGTTGTTTGAGGTACGAGGTACGAGGCGCGAGGCACTGGGCAATTGGGAAGAGCAGAGGCGAGGCAGCGAGGCAGCGAGGCAGCGAGGCAGCGAGACAGCGAGACAGCGAGACAGCGAGACAGCGAGACAGCGAGACAGGGGGAAAGCACGCCCTCCCTGACGGTCGGTCTACGGAAGGAGAAGGCACGAGGCACTGGGCAACAGGCACTTGGGAAAAGAAGAGGCGAGGCTGGCGAGTCGGCGAGGAAGGGACGAACTTTCGGGGCGTGGACGACGCACGGAGGCTGCCGGGCGTTTGGCGCGATCGGCCTCGAACGGTCGGATCGCTTCAGAGGCGGGCGAGCCGGCGGCCGATACCATCAGTCCCTCATGCGCATCGTGCACTCCATGCCCACGCTTCGACTGGCCGACGGCGGGGTGGTGCGCGCGGTGATGGACCTGTGCGGCGGGCTGGCGGCGGACGGGCGCGACGTCACGCTGATCACGTGCGACGATACGGACGCGCCGGCGTCGTGGAAGTCGGGCGGCGTGGGCGTGCCCAAGGTCATCAAGGTGGCGTGGGCGTCGCTCCCGGGCGGGTTCTTTAGCGCGGCGACGATGCGCGAGATCGAGGGGCACCTGCGGGGCGCGTCGGTCTTGCACCTGCACGCGATGTGGACGACGTCCAATCCACAGATCGCCAGGGCGGCGCGGCGGCTGGGCGTGCCGTATGTACTGAGCGTGCACGGGATGCTCGACGACTGGTGCATGGAGCAGAAGAGGCTCAAGAAGGCCGTGTACATGGCCGTGCTCGCGCGATCGATGCTGAACCACGCGGCGTGCATCCACTGCACGGCGGAGTTCGAGCTGGCTCAGGCGCGGAAGCACTTTGATGCGTCGCGCGTGCGGGGCGAGGTGATCCCGCTGGTGTTTGATCTCTCGGGCTTCCGCAATGCGCCGGGGGCGGCGATCGCGCGGGCGAAGTTTGGGCTGCCGGACGACGGCGTGCCGACGCTCTTGTTCCTGAGCCGCATCCATGTCAAGAAGGGCGTGGACGTGCTGCTTCGCGCGGCGGCGGAACTGGTGAAGCGGGGCGTGAACTTCCGTCTTGCCATCGCGGGCACGGGCGACGCGGCGTATGAGCAGGAGATGAGGTCGCTGGCGGCGTCGCTCGGACTCTCGGGCGATCGGGCGAAGTTTGTGGGGCTGGTGACGGGCGATGAGAAGGTGTCGCTGTACCAGGCCGCGGACGTGCTGTTGATTCCGACGAGCCAGGAGAACTTCGGCTTTGTGTTCGTGGAGAGCCTGGCGGCGGGGACGCCCTTGGTGACGACCAAGGGCGTGGACACCTGGCCTGAGCTGGAGGCTTCGGGGGGCGCGACGATCATCGGGCGCGATCCGGCGGAGTGGGCGGGCACGATCGAGCGGCTCGTGAAGGATCGATCGGCGCTGCGGGAGCGCGGGCGGCGCGGGCGCGAGTGGGCCCTGGCGAATCTCGACGCGGGGCGGACGCTGGCCAGGTTCATGGAGATGTACGAGCGGGCGGCGGCGAGGAATCCTGAAAATCCTGGGAGTCAGGGGAATCACGGGGCATGAGCGGTTCCGAGGCATCGCGCGCGATCGTGCGGATGGCGACGAACTACCTGCGCCTGGGCCTGAATCTTGCGCTGGGCATCACGCTGGTGCGCGTGCTGATCGGCTGGGTCGGCGCCGACGCGATGGCGCTTGTGCTGCTCATCGTCGCGGGCGCGGGCTTTGGCATGATGTTCCGCGAGCTGTCGAACCGGGCGGCGGTGCGGGAACTCGGGGCGGCCCATCACTCGGGGGATCGCGAGCGGTTCCTGCGTGTGTTCAATTCGGCGCTGGTGGTGAGCGGCGTGGCGGCGCTCCTCGCGGGCGTGGCGTTCGCGGGGCTGTTTCTTTACCTGCCGTACATGAAGATGCCGGATTCGCTGCGGCCGGCGGCGCCGGCGCTGGTGATCGGGCAGGGGCTGTACATCGTCCTGGCGACGGCGCTCTCGCCGGTCTTCAACATGTTCACGGTGACGGAGCGGTTCACGGCGTACAACCTGTGGACACTGGCGGAGCGCGCCTGCCAGCTCACGGCGGCGCTGTGGCTCCAGCATGTGACGGGCGTCACGTCGCCGCCCGACGGCGTGCGGGCGTATGGGTACCTGGTGGCGGGGCTGCAGGCCGCGGTGTTTGTGGTGCCGGTCGGCTGGCTGATGCTGAGCGAGGCGCGGCTTCGGCCGAGGGTGTCGAAGGTGGGCGGGCAGGAGATCCGGGAGCTTTCGCGGACGCTGGGCTGGTACTTTGCGGTGGAACTGGCGAGCAGTCTGCACGAGCGGGTCGGCGCGCTGATCATGAACGCGTACTTTGCGCTCCTGGGAAACATCGTGTTCGGGCTGGCGCTGCAGTTCACGAGTTATGTGCGCCAGGCGACGCAGGGCGTGACGTTCGGGCTCGACGCCGTCTCGGCCAGGTTCAGCACGGACAAGAACAAGTCGCTGTCGGTATTGCTCACGCACTCGACGCGCGTGCATGGATTGGTCGCGATTCCCGCGGGGCTGGTGATGGCGGCGCTGGCCCATCCGCTGATCCAGCTCTGGGTGGGCGGCAAGCCGGACATCACGCCGGAGATCGTGGATCGAACCGCGCTGACGGTGCAGATGATGAGCGTGGCGTTGACGGCCCGGGCGATCAGCGACGGCTGGACGATGATCCTGTATGGCGCGGGGTTCCTGCGGGTGTACGCGCCGCTGGTGCTGGTGGGCGCGATGTTCAACCCCGCGATCACGCTGGGCGTCTTGTGGTCGATCCCCTCGTCGTCGATCGCGGAGAGCGCGGGCTTCTACACCAACCCGATCGTGTTCAGCGCGGTGTACACGACGGTACACTTCGTGATTCTGCCGGTGGTGGCGGCGCGGTGTCTGAAGGTGCGGTACACGGAGGTGTTCGCGCCGCTGACGAGGCCGCTGGCGGCGACGCTGGCGACGGCGGCGGTGGTGGGGCCCTTGCTGTGGCTGGGATGGAGGGCGTATCCGCACTGGAACGTGTGGACGATTAGCGCGACGCTGGCGGTGTTCGCGGCGGTGTATGGGGTGGTCGCGGCGATGGTGGTGCTGACGTCGGCGGAGCGTGAGCGGTTCATCTGGCCGATCGTCCGGCGTGTGGGATTGGGGGCGAGAGGGGCGTAGGGGTTTGTGAGCGACCGGCCTCAACCGCGGCAGGTCCGGGCTCTGAGGTGCTGAAGAGTCTCGTTCGGCTTTCAGTCACCCCCGCAAAAGATACGAACTTGTGCCGAGCTTCGGCGCACAAAGGACCGATAGGATTCGTATCAGTTCGCGTGCCCGGGGGCTTTGATCACGCCGCATGGAAATCACCGTCAGCATCATCCTGGTCGCGATCGCCCTGTGGCTGATCCGCAAGATTCTGGTCCAGAGCCTGCGCGGCGAGGTGGACCTGTTGTCGGCGCGCAACTTCTTCTTCGTGGGTTTTCTGATTTTTCATCTGACCAGCGGCGTTTTGGCGGTGTGGTTCCCGCTGACGGATGAGTTTGCGATCAGCGACGTCACGAGGCCGGCGTTCATTTTCTGCTGGTTTGTCGTGTTGTTCCTGGCGATTTTCTTTTTCATGTACAAGCGCGGGTGGGGGGTGCGACGGCTGGCGCACAGCGTCACGCCGCAGAACGCGCCGGCGCCGATCGTGCTGCTGATGCTGGGCATCCCGCTGGTGGGGTTGGGGCTGGTGTTCCGGTTTCTGCTGACGGGGGTGCCGATCTTCGGCGCGTTGTCGGGGATGTTCGGCGCGGGGCTGATGGCGCTGGCGGCGGGGGTGGTGTCGTGGGCGTGGTTCCCGCGTCTGTTCAATCCGTTCTTTGCGACCATCGCGATGGCGGTAATCGTGACGGGCATCGCGGGCACGCTGATGGGCTCGTTCGGTCGTCGCGACGTTCTGGGGGTGCTGACGGGGGTGGCGTGGGGCGCGTACCACGGGTGGTACAAGCACATGGGCCCGCGGCGGGTGCTGACGTTTATCGCGGTGCTGAGCGTGCCGGCGATGGTGCTGATGGCGGGATTCACCGCGGTGCGGCACATCAACAAGACCGATCGCTCGGTGGGGCAGCTCTTCAGCGAGGCGGCGGCGGCGGACATCGGGCAGGGCATCCTGGACCTGTTCTCGGGGCAGCGCTGCGCCAACTACGTGATGTTCTTCATCGAGACGCGCCCGGACGGGAAGGAGTACGACACGCTCCACCAGGTGAAGCTGTTCCTGTCGTTCCCGGTGCCCAGGCAGTTCTGGGACGACAAGCCCGACGCGATCGCGCGGACGGTGGTGAAGGAAGTGAACGTGCAGGGCGTTCCCGAGGGGTTCAACATCGGGCCGGGGCTGCTGGGGCACGCGGCTAACGACAATCCGTGGATCGCGCTGCCGCTGTACTCGGTTTTTCTGGCGCTTTTCTTTCGGTTGCTGGACGAGATGATCATCGTGCATCCCAACAACCCGTTCGTGGTGCTGCCGGTGGGGGCGGCGATCGGGCAGATCATGGGGCTGGCGCGCGGGGAGACGGCGACGTTTTTGTTCCATGCGTGCGCGGCGATCGCGATCTCGTGGGTGATGATGCGGGCGGCGGCGGCGGCGGGGCGGGCGCTGGGCTGGGGCGTGAGTGCGCAGCGGGCGTTCGAGGCCGAGCAGGCCGGCGCGGACGTGGCGTACGCCAACGAGTCGGCGGCGTATGGCGACGGGTCGGACGTGTACGGCGAGGATGGGCACGCGGCGTAAAAGGCGTTCATCGCCCGAGAACCGCGTCCGGGAATCGTGGGCGAACGAGCGTGGTTCGCGGACCGTAAGACAACGAGGGGTTGAGGGTGGCGCGGGATATGCGGGCGCGCGAGGGGCCGCGCGGAATGTGCGCGGGCGGAAGGGGCGAAGTGGGCGTGGCGGATATCAGATACATGAGGCGAGTCTTCGCATGGCTCAGGCGCCGATGGCGCCAGGGAGGGGACATGACCGGGCCCGCACTCACGTATGTCGGTGGATTTGCGATCGCGTTTCTTGGGGGGTGCGCGGCGATGGCGCAGCAGCTCCCGCCGCCCGAGTCGGGCGACAAGACGATGAACGTCCGCCTGGTGAACGGCCAGGTGGAGATGCGCGACGCGCGGGACGACACGCCGGTGATGCTGCCCAAGGGCGTGCCGCTCCACCAGCCCAAGCCCGCGTCGAATTCCGCGACGCCGGCGATCAGCCTTCAGGAGCAGCCCAACGGCTTTGACCTGAAGTATTTGTACGACAACCAGTCGCAGCTGGAGCAGGAGCTGGGGCGGATGCGCCTGGGCGTGTTCACGATCGGTCAGCAGATCGATTTCTACGACTTCCGTTGGACCGGGGACATGCTCCATCCCGACTATGCCAACTGGGTGGCGCCGGGGTATTGCTATCCGGGCGGCGTGTACTCGCCGGTCGCGGTGCTGGGCAACGACAAGTACTGGATCGGCATCAGCTTTCACTACCCCTATCTGGACTACAAGCACGACATCCGCATGATGGTCGTGTCGCCGGGCGGCGACGCGGCCCGTGGCGAGGGCGGGCGGGGATGGCTCTACGAATACCGCCTGAGCGATTGGGGCGACGAGGTCGGCTTCGGCAAGATGGCGTTCTCGGGCAAGCTTCCTCCCAAGACCAAGCGCGAGTATGTGATCTCGGTGCGCGTGGTCGACAAGAGCAGCGCCTGGCAGCGGACGCTGACGCCGTATCGCAACTTCTTCCGCTCGACGTACCAGGGCGTTCACTACGAACGTGACGCGCGTCCGGTGGCGGCCGAGCAGATCGCGTCGATGGAGACGGTGAAGCCCGACAATCCGTTCGGGTTTGACTTCCACCCGACCAAGCGTCCCGACCTGGTGGGCTGGGACTTCGTGACCAGCACGCTGAACCAGCAGACGGGCTGGGAGCGGATGATGGTGTGGATGCCGGGCGGCGCGTACCAATACAGCCGCGACAGCGAGTGGTACTTCACCACGCCGTGGGAGTCCAACGGGCAGATGCAGCGGGCGACGGAGGCGGATCACGGATTCCCGCGCGTGGCGGGCAATTACAAGATGGGGTTGTGGTGGAGCCAGTCGCTGCTGTACTCGCGATCGCGCGACGACCTGGTGGGGATGAACGTCAACAACGAGCGGATGGTGAGAACGGCGTTGGCCGAGCTTGACCGGGCGGTGGCGGCGGGCGCGACCATGATCGGGCTAGACACGTTTTATCACCGCACGGTGCCGACGTGGATGCACACGCAGTGGCTGAACATGATGCGTGCCCGCCATCCGAGGGTGACGTTCGTCACCGAGCCCATCACGTCCGACCTGGTGCACCGTCTTAGCCCGACGTTCCTTCAGTGCTGGTCCCGAAGGTTCCCCGCGCAGTCCGAGGCGGACCTCTATCCCGTGAAAGGCCCGCATTATCTGGCCGACTTCCTGCTCCCGGGCCACGAGATTTGGGGCGCGTATCAGTATCTGGCCTGGAGCCAGTTCCACGGGCGGCAGCCGACGCTCGAGGAAGTCGAGCAGCACATGCAGTCGATCGCCGAGAAGGGCTTCGTTCCCACGATGTTGACGTACCAGAACCCCAACACTCGTGGGGGCTTCAACGCCGCTGAGTCCTGGGACCTTACCGTGCCCGAGGACCTGCGCATCCCGCGCGAGGACTGGAAGGGTGATATTTACGGCATCAACGGGCCCCTTGGCGGCAACCTCAACGCCCCCGATCGTGACAGCGGCAACCGCAACGGCGAGGGTGGTTCGGGGGACAAGGCCCTGGCCGGCGCGGGCGCCACGCGTCAGAATGCCGGCGGCGGTTCGTCGTCTTCGTCGGCGTCGCGCAACTCCACCGCGGGCCCCGGCGCCGCGGGCGGGTCGTCGTCGCGCTCGGCGTCGAGCGGGCAGGGCGTGGGCGGCGTGAGCGGTGGCACCACCGCCAAGGCCGCGGGGCTGACCCCCGGCGAGGTGAGCGCGGCCATCAAGCGTGCCCGCGAGATGTACGCCAAGAAGAACCAGAACACCAGCCGCAATGCCGCGTCAAACCAGAAGGCGCCGGCGTCGCAGGAATCGTCGCAGGCGGGGGTTCCGGCCCAGCCGGACCCGCGGTAAGCTCCGGTCGGTGTGATCAAGCAGCCACGCCCCGGGGTTTCGAAGCCCCGGGGCGTCTTTCATGGATGGCGTCGTGAATCAGCCCGCGCAGGAAGGAACGAATCGGGCACGTCGAGCGGCGAGCCGCCCGTCGGATCGCGCGAGCGGTCGCGACGCCCCGGATTCGCACGCTCGCCTGCGTCTCCTCACCTTCTTCGCGCACGCGGTCGTGATGCTGCTGTCGCTCCTGGGCGGCGTGTCGGCGCGGGCGGACGACACGATCCCGCCGCCGGAGGGCGGGACCAGGACCATGCGCTCGCGCCTGGTCAACAACATGGTCGAGATGATCGACGTGCGTGACAACACGATCGTCGTTTCGCCGCAGAGCATGGTCCTGCATGTGCCCACGCCCAGCTCCGCCGGCGTCACGCCCACGATCGAGCTCCAGGAACAACCGACCGGCTTTGACCTCATCTATCGCTTCATCAACACGAGCGGCACGACGCGCTCGCTGGGCAAGCTCCAGCTGGGCGTCGTGAACCTGGGCCAGAACATCACGTTCCGCGACTTTGCCAAGTCCGGCGCCGAGCACACGGCGGACTACGGCTACATCGCGCCGGGCCTGCTCTATCCCGCGTGGGTCTATTCGCCCGTGGTCGTCATGGGCAACGCCAAGTACAGCGTCGGCGTTTCGATCCAGTACCCGATGCTCGAGTACAAGCACCAGACGCGCGTGATGATGTACAGCCCGGGCGGGAGCACGATGAACGGTCCGGCGGGGCGCGGGTGGGCCGTCGAGTATCGACTCAACAACTTCGGCGACGAGGCCGGCCTGTCGCACATCGAACGGGCCGCGTCGATCCGTCCCGGGCAGACGCGGACGTATGTCGTGTCGCTCCGGGTGACGGACCGCGACGACGCCTGGCAGCGGACGCTGCTCCCGTACCGCGGCTTTTTCCGCGCGGTGTACGGCGGGGTTCGATACCAGCGCGATCCGCGACCGGTGAACTGCGTGGTGCTGGCGTCGAGCGAGCACATCACGCAGGACAACCCGCTGGGCTTCGGGCAGATGCGGCAGAATCGCCCGGACGTGGGCGGGTGGCGCATCGCGGTGCAGGAAATCCGCCAGCCCAGGAATTGGCCGCGGGTGATGGTGTGGATGTGCTCGGGGACGTACCAGTATTCGCGTGACGACGAGTGGCATTTCACGTCGCGCTGGCTGACGAGCGCGCCGCTGGCCGAGGCGCTGGACCCGGGCGTGGGGTTCCCGACGGTGCCCGCGATGGGGCGCGAGCTTGGGCTGTGGTGGACCGAGTCGCAGCGGTACAACACGGGGCGCGACGCGCTGACGCTCTTCTCGCGCCAGAAGCAGGCGCACGTGAAGTCGGCGTTCAGGGAGCTTGATCTGGCGGTGCGGGCCGGCGCGACGATGGTTGGGCTGGACACGTTCCACGATTACGCGACGCCGGCGTGGGAGCATTACTTCTGGATGCGCGACATGCAGGCGCGCTTCCCGAGGGTGACGTTCATCACCGAGCCGATCGCGTGCGACGTGGTGCACACGCTGTCGCCGACGTTCCACCAGCACTGGGCGTGGACCCAGCCGCCGCAGAAGGCCGAGGACGTCTACCCGATCACCACACCGCATTTCCTGGCGGACTTCCTCCTGCCCGGGCACGAGACCTGGGGCGCGATGCGGTACGTCGACTATCAGCAGTTTTATGGGCAGCGTCCGACAACGGAGAAGATTCTGCAGGACATGGCGGCGACGGCGGCGATGGGCTATGTGCCCGCGTACGCCGAGGCG
>JAEUJA010000202.1 GCA_016793195.1 Phycisphaerae bacterium | reverse complement strand
CTTGAAGAGCATGCGGCGAGTCTGATGCTTGACCAGCGCCCAGGCCCAGTCCACGGCATCGACGGTGATCTGCGGCTTGCGGCGCGCGGCGCTGCACGCATGCACCAGCGCCAGGCGCCGGGCCTTCTCGTTGGCGCGTGCCCACAGCGCCATCCCCGCCTGGTCGGACTTGGCTTCGGCCTCGGCATAGGCGGCGTCGGCCTGGGCGCGGACTTCGCCGAGCCGCACTCGCGCATCGGCCGTCGGCTCGATCAGTCTGGGCACCGGATGTTCGGTCTTGAGGTTGCCCCTGCCCGGCTTGAGATCCGCCCACCACCGCGCCCGCTTCAGGATCGACCTCGGGATGTCTCGTACATCCACATCCTGGCCGAGCCCGCGGCGGCCGGCCTCGAAGATGAGCATGCGCGCAAAGAAGCCATTGGAGAGCATCTTGGGCGACAGCGCTTCATAGAAGATGTCCGGGATGGCCGTACCGAAGAGGCACAGGCACGGCTGGTCGATGATGCGGGGCTCCTCGTCGCTGGCCTTGACGCGGAGCGGGTAGATCGTGTTGGCCGAGGTGTACAGCTTCAGCAGCGTCTGCATGATCCCCTCGTAGCGAGGGTCGCGCTTGGTGCCGTACCCGCTGATCGCCTGCATGAGCGTGTCGATCTCGTCGGTCTGGAAGAGCATGACCGGCGTCAAGTACATCCGGTCCTCGAGCCCTTCGCCGCTGGCGAAGCCGTCAGCGACAGCGCCGGCCATGCCCGAGTCGGCGAGGATCCGCTGGTTGACCTTGCGCGGGAAGTCTTTGCCCGTGCCGGTGTTAGCCAGGCCCAGAAGATAGATCGCGGTGCGGTTGTCCTGTGGGTCGCGGACCTTGCGGCCGGCGAGCGCGGCTTGCAGCGCCACCGCCCCGCAGAACGCCAGCACGGGCTCGGGGTAGGGCGCGTTGCTCAGGGAGTAGTCGATGACTTCATCGATGAAACCGGGAACGCGCAGCAGCGCCGGCGGCACGGGACCGGGATCGATCGGTGCGGGCGGCGACGGCTCCGCCTGCGGGGCTTTGACCTTGAAGCCCGACAGATCGACATCGCCGGAGGCTGGTTCCGCACCGAATCCCTCGCGCCGCAGCGCCCGGGCGGCCGCCGCAAAGTCGCCGTCGTGCTTGAGCAGCGTGTAGACCGCGAACTGCGAGTAGCCGCGGCCATCTTCGAAGGGCGGCGCGTTGGTCGAGAACACGTAGAACACGCCGCCCTTGAGCGTGGCGCTGCAGCCGTTGTCCTTGCCGGGGCGGGCCCAGTGTTCATTCTCGCCCGCGCTCACGCGGATCCAGCCGTGCTCAGCCAGCAGATCGCGGACATCGCCGCGCTGGTTGAAGTCGTCGCCGGGCTTTAGGTCGCTGGTGGATGAGGGTGAGGATGACTTCGGGCGCGGACCATCCTCCACAGGATGCTGGGCCTCGTTGAGCTCCCATGCGCAGGCCAACAGGCACTCACGCTCGTCGGGCGTGATGACCGGCAACGCGGCCAGATCGCCAGCCGTGAGCACGTACCCGTTCGACGGTGCGCACAGGAACATCCCGCCCTCGCCGCGGGTCTCGATCATCGTGGCGACCGCGCGCCATCGCCCGTCGGGGCCTTTCCGCGGCGTGAACCGCTTCCCGGCAACCTCGATCGGCTCGGGCCCAGGAGCGTCGCAGGACCGCTGGGCGAGCTTCATGTTGCCGCAAACCGAACTCGAGCAGCGGTACACGACATGGCGACCGCCCGAAGGCGTCGTCTCGACGACCAGGCGATCGATGAGTCCCGGGCACACCGCATCGACCCGCTCCCGCCACGGATCGAAGGCAGCGCCGGCCAGGTCGAAGTCGATCATCTCGACGTTGCCCGACACCACTCCGCAGACGATGCACAGGTCGCGCGGGGCGGGCCCTGAGAACCACCGCGCGTGTTCCGCCGGCGTCGGCAGCCGCGTCTGGTACGGCTTCCACGAGCGCAGGGCGACGCGCTTGTCGTCGCCCTCGCGGATCGCGGGCAGCACGCACAGCCCCGCCGACGCATAGCGCCGAGCCGTTGCGAGGGTCGGGGGCGTCATTCGAACGGCACCTCCCACGCCAGCGCTCGGTCAAGCGCTTCGGCGGGAGACGCATGCACGTGCGCGGTCGTCCGCGGGCAGTGGCGGGCGAACCACATCTGCCGCGCCAGGTCCCGCGTCGAGAACGCCAGGTACACCGGCTTGCCCAGAGCGTGTGCCCAGCCCAGTTCCAGCAGCGTGGCATGGCAGTCCGTGGCGTTGATCCAAGCAAAGAACAGGTTCGATTCCCGGATCCACTCCATGCACAGCCCGGGCACCACCCACCGGGGGCGGCTGAACTCGGGGGCGGGCCAAGGGCTTGAGTCGTGCTGCTCGACGCCAGCGTGCCAGCCGACCCACTCGTGGCTCTGGCCGCAGAAGGGAACGAAGTGCGGCCCCGTGAAAATGAATCGGCCGCAGTCGATCGGTTGGCCGAACGGCTCGACGCCGAGCCGCGGCACCAGCGGCAACCGCCAGTTGCCCGATCCGTGCATCTTCCCGGCGAGGTACACGCGCCGCTTGTTTATGGGGATGGGCGCACCTGCCACAGCGGCGCGGGGCGTCGTGCCGGGGGGAATGGATGAAAGCGTGCGGGTCGTCATGACAAGTCCTCCGAGAATCCGACGGATTCGAAGTGACGGCGGAGCGCGACAGTGGCCGCAGCTCCGAGCGAGGGTCGACGGCGGCCATCCGTGGCCGCCTCGAGAAAGTCGTTGCAGACCGTGGCGAGGCCCTCGGGCAGCCCGCCGATCGCGGCGCGAACGTCGAGTTCGAGGTCACGTCGAGCGATCGCGGACACCGTCGTGAGCGACGGGTGCCGCCCGGGCTTGGCCGCCATCGCGTCGCTGAGTGGCACGGTCGTCGACCGACCGCCGCGCTTGGCCGCGTGCTGGGCCCGGAGGATCGATGATCCGGCCCGGGTCATGGCGACGGCAAGGAACGCCATCGGACGACCGCGAGAGGGCTTGAACCGTGGCCATCTCTCCAGTGCGGCCAAGATAAGGTCCGACCGGAGATCCGCGTGCCCGTCTCCCTTTCGGCAGGGTCCGGCGAGCCGGTTCGCCACGCCGTGGGCGACTGCGCCGAGTCGATCGATGTCGATCGCATCGAATCCGCGGTGGATCAGCGAGGGAGCGAGCTCAACCACGAGCCACCTCCTCCACGATGAGGCGCGCGGGCAGGCCGTGGCGTACCTCGATGGCAACAGTGGCAGAGCCAACGACGGTCAACTCGGCGAGGAGATCAACCACCGCCCGCTTGACCGTGAAGCCGGCCGGGCTGTCCTGCCCCTGGCAGGTTCGCTCCGCCCCTAGCTTGACCTCTCGGATCACGCGCGGCGGCGGGTCGAACGCCAGCTGGCCGTCGAGTACGCGCAGCGACTCGATCCGGCCGAATCCGATGCGCTGCATGAGCGCGATCAGCCGCCTTGCGCCTTGGTCGAGCGATGATGTGTGGACCTGAGCGGTGGTGCGGTTCAATCTGCACCGCCTTGCCCGACCGGCACGCGGCGGCGATCGATCCCGGCGAGCTCGGCGCGGACCTGCTCGATGGCCCGGCGGTCAAACAGTCGGACCCGACCGGCCAATGCGGCCGGCTTGATCCAAGGGCGCGTGGCCAAGACCCGCACCACGCGGTGGATGGGCTGGCCGAGTTCACTGGCGATCACCCCGGCGGTGATCAGCACCGGCGGGGGCGCAACCTGACGGTTGAGTGGGGGCGCGATTCCCATTGCGGCGACTCCGTTCCCGGGCGATGGGCCCGGTTACCAGTCCGCAAGTGGTCGCGTGACTACCTCGTATGTCTTTTGATTCGCAGGCTTGAGGCCGGTCGCGACTGGGCGCGACCACCGGCAGCAGAGGCTGGCAACCCCTACCGCTCCGGCCGCTTCTTGACCGATCTCCGCTGGCGTTCCTCCCGCGTGCGTTCGGCCCTCTGCTGCGCGATCAGTTTCGCGATCGCTTCGTCGCGATCGCCGGGCGCGTCGTCATCCCCCGCGTGATAGGCGTCCAGGGGATCGCCCGCATCGATGCGAGCATCGACCGCCTCCTGTGCCGAGTTGGCATCAGCCCGGGTGTTGCCGAGTTTGTCGGACGACCCGACCTCTTTCGCCTTGCTCGCACCCGCAGATTCCGCTCGGCGGGCCTTCAGGTACGTGGAGTGCTTGAGCACTTTCGTCATCGTGGCCGGCGAACATCCCACGATGCTGGCGAGTTGATTCCGCCCCGGGAAGAAGCCGCCGTGCTTCTTCACGTGCTCTTCGGCGTGCCGCATCGCCTCCTGCCACGACATCGAGCCAGCCTTCGACGTCTTGGAGGCTGACGAGCGCCCGTTGACACGAGCCCCGCCGCCGACAACCGCTTCCACCAGGGGCAGCATCGCCTCCCGGAACGCTGCGGCGATGTCCGCGGCGTTGGTCAAGTTCACATGGGTCGTTTGGGGCGTCGACTTCTCCGCAGCGATGCGGCGGAAAGACACGAGTTGCCCGGCCCCATGAACCGGAGGGCGATCTTCCAGTGCGCCGGCCTTCATGACGAAATCGATCACGCGTTCCCGACTGGCAATGACCGCGGCGTGATCGCGGGACAGCTTCGAGTCCAGCGGGACGCTGAGGTCCGCTTGCGCGAGCAGCCCGTGCTCGGTGAGCCGCCATTCGTCGCCGCCGACTTTCGTGACCCGGAACGGTCGGCTGGCCGCCCCGGTGCGCCGACGCCAATCCTCAATGGCCCCCGACCACCGGCTCCAGGACTCGGCGAGCACAGGCTCGATCGCCATGAGAAGGCCCGCTTCGCCCGTCACGGCAATGGTGGCCTCAAAGGACTCGTTCTGACCCGCCATGTCCAGTCGCAGGGTGTTGCGCCGCTCCACAAGTCCTGCTGCCACAAGGCGCAGGAGCGTTTGCTGCTCGGTGACCGAGAGCTGGTCGGTATCCACGCGCTGCCACTTGTCCGAGATGCGCCGGAGGAGGGCTTCGATCGCTTTGGCCAGTTCCTGGTTCATTCGGACCTGATGGTAAACCGCTGCATGCCGAAATGCCCGCCGTGCCGCACTGACCTCCCGGGCCATTCCGGGCCGTTTGCGTATTCAGAAGAAGCAGGCCGGCGAGCCCTGCACCGGCAGCCGGTCGCCAGGCCGTTCAATCCGCAAAGAGCACGAGGAGCTCCCCCATGTCCATCGCCCAAGCCGTCCAGGCGCGGCCATCGCCCGCCGAGAGAGTCACACAGTTCATTGAGCGCAACGGCGGCGAGCACCCGCGCTGGTTCATCGGCGTCACCTGCAACCCGCGGGAGCGCCTCCTGTGCGAGCACTGCATCAACGCCACCCGCGATCCGTTCTTGATCGTCGGCTGCGACACGGCCGAGGAAGCCCGACGGGCCGAGTACTCCCTGCGAAAGAAGCACGGAGGGTGGGGGAAGCGGTTCGACGGCCTCGATCCCGCGGCCATCTTCGTCTACACCTTTCGGATGAGCGCGACCACCATCCCCAACCAGCGCTAACCAGGCCCTCGTAGCTCGCCCAGCGGACCGGATCGGAATGCCGTCCGGTCCGCTGGGCTTTGTTCATTCTCACGCATAGGCAGGGGGCCGGCGGCAGTACACGCGTCAAGGCGAGGACCCGGTCCCGCTGGCGATACTGATCCAATTGTCGAACCGAGGGGCGGAACCCAATGAAGAGATCCCCTCGATGATTCGACGCATGGGATCATTCGTCACGAGCACCATGTTGCGCTCCATCGCGTGACTGACCATGATCAGGTCGAACTCGTCGGTGCCGAGCGGTTGACCCTTGACAGGACTGGTCCACACCTCAGGCCACTTGGCAGCATTCCTGACTTCCTCGCGAGCAAACTGCCGCATGAGCGCCGCCTTGAGTGCTCCGTACTCGGCGGCGGTGTGCTGCGTGAATGGGCGAATGTCTAGCCTGTTCGACCGCAGTACCTCTCGAATCTCGGTCTGTGCGTCCTCCCGTCCCTTTTCCTGGAAGCAGCAGCCAACCTCCAACTCGGCGAGCGTGGCCGTGGCAATGCAGACATGCGACTCGGCAGCGATCGTCGACAGTTTCGCGAGGATCACTCCGCGCCTCGGGTCCTGCTCCCTAAGCAGTGGAATCACGTGATTAGTGTCGAGTAGGTACTCCTCCATCGGCTACTCCCCGGCCGCCAACTTCTCGGCACGACTGAGTGCGGCGAGAGCAGCCTCGGAGCGGACGGGCTGGAACGACCGTGACAGGACCCCGGCGGACGACTGGGCGTATGTTTCGGCGATGAACTCGTGCAGGTGCACATAGGGGTTGAAGTCACGGGGGAAGTAGTCAGGGAATACGAACGGGAGGCCCTTTCGCTTCTCTCCCCGGAAGTAGTCAAGAAGTTCACGCTCCAGCCGAGGCGGCAGGTCATACAGACGGAGCACCTCCGCGTCCATCCGACGCAGCGCGCTAGTGGCGTCGGGTGGAGTATGGCCGTATAGCGGCGCCGCCGTCGGAGAACGCACGGCACGAAGGTATTCGTCCGCGAAATGGCACACGCTTGCCCACTTGAAGGCATCCACCTTCGGGAGCGGCATCTGGCGCACCACTCGAGCTGGAATATCCTGCTTGCCAGAGTGGGCCGCCACAAAGGCATTGCCGAGTGGTGAGTTCAGTACGGCCCACAAGAATAGAACGGGAGGCGCATTGCGCTTCGGTCGAACCACAAGGAACCGCCGCGTCGCCACGCGACCCTTTTCATCTAGGAGCGCTCGCAAGCGCCATCGATCGCGACCGGCAGGCGCATAGTTCACGAGTACCTGCGGGACCCCACTTCTCGGCTCAGGCCCCGTGCGCCGGATCTTGGCGCGACGGAAGTCCACCCACGTAACCTCGGGAAGCTCATGAATCCCGTAGTTTCCCTCTGCGCGGCGTACAACTTCCTCGAATCCGGGCTTGGGCTTCAGGGACTCCGCCGCGGGATTGCGCTCAATGCTCTCCTCATCAAGCTCCAGACCCTTTGCAATTGTCGCAACGTCCCCCAAGACCGGCGCGTTCAGAAGGAATCGCCAGATGCCTTCGAGCTCCGGTAGCGCCAGGTTGCACGCCTCGGCCGACGCAAAGCGGGACTGTGGTACGCGAGACTCCGCGGAAAATGCCAATCGCTCCTTGAACGCAAGCATGCCGATGTTGCGCACTCGCCGATACTGAAGGGTATGGGATGAGGACGGAGCTTCCCGCCGCCCGAGGAGAATCGCGGTCTCCTGATCAGGGTGTTCAAACAAGCGGTCCTCAAAGGTCGCGATCTCCGACAGCGACCAGTCCGCCAGCAGTCGGCAGCGGAGCTCCCGAGTCTCGGCGCTCCGAAGAAACCCCTGCGGAACAACCACGCCCATCACCGACCCGACGGGCAGATTGGGTAGGGCCCGCGCGAGCACCTCGTCCACCTTCCGGCGACTCTTGGTCTTCGCTGCGCCGCGTGCTCGGCCTCCAGTCACAAAGTCGGCGCGTTCGTATGGCGGATTGGCGAGGAAGATCCTCGCATCCTTCGCCCGGTCCGCGAGCACTGTCCCGGTGAACATGTCACCCTGCGTGATGTCCCAACGATTGCCGTGCGGCGCATCCGCGAGGAGGAGACGCAGTTTGGCGATCTCGATGGCGAAGGGGTCCTTCTCGATGCCGTGTAGGTGGGCTTTCAGGTACCGGTGCTGCACGCCGGCATCGGCGTGGGCATCCCAGTCGCGCAGCCAGCGCATGGCTGCGGTTAGGAACGGCGCATGCCCGCATGCGGGCTCGAACACGTGCCGATCCTCCGGCGCGATCTGCTCGATCAGGGGCCACAGCTGCGAGAGCATGTGATTGACGAGCGCCGACGGCGTGCTGTGGATCCCCAGCTCCTTCCGAATGTCGTATTGCTTCGGCGCTTTCGGTTGATGCTTACGGCCCGCCGCGCTGTCGATCAGCGCATTCTCGTAGACGTGCGCCAGTGATTCGCTGGTGACATCGGCAAGGGAGCCGCAATTCGCGATCAGTTCCGCAGCTGCATCGACGGCCGGCCGCCCGGTCTTGCCAAACGGCGGGAAACGGCTCGTCTCCCCGTGGTGCTTACCGATCCGGGCGAACACCTCGTCAACGTCGAGGAGATTGAGCCGGACGAAGTTGTCCACCCCTTTGTTCTGGAGGATTTTCGCAGCAAGCAGCCAGAACACTGTGCGGTAGACATCCTCTTGAGCCTGCCGGGAGTTGAGCCGGGGTGCCAGAGCATGGGCGAGCCCACCGATGACCCTCTCCACGAGGCGGGTCAGCGCCTCGCCGCGCGACTTCTCCACCGCTGGCATCAGGCCTGCATCGAAAAACCACAGTTGATCGCTGTGGCTTCCGGGCTTCCGCAGCTTGCTCGCATAGATACGACTGGGGGACAGCGTCTCTCTCGCCGCACCGATCGCCGCGGAGATCTCCTGCCATCTGAACTCGCGCTTGGTCTTGGGGCCCTCCGGGCCGATTGCCCACCAGTCCACGCCAGAAGATGAACACGCGAACACGGTGGGCGCGCCCAGTCCGGTCACCTGGGCTGCGGCGGCTCGTGAATCCCCGTTGCACTCGACGACCGCTACGCACGCCGACCACGCATCCCAAGGCCTGCCCGCGAAGCCGACGACCGGTACCGTGATCCGGTCAAACTCAAACGGCCTAGCGAGCCGGTCGGGGCCATACCCACACCGCTGCAGGTGGGGGACGAGCTTCTCGGCATGTGGCGTGGGAGGCTGCACGGGGCGGCGGTTTCCTCTGCGAAATCGCCGGTTCTGGGGCGGAACGTGCCCCTTCATCGGCTCATTCGTGGATTGTACGGGAGATTCGGCCCTCGCGTGGGTGCGAATGACTGGAGACGGTACGCCCGACTATCGGATGCGCGAGTGGAGAAGCCGCTGCCAGGCTCGCCGCTGCTCGCGCCAGTCCGAAACGGCGCACACCGTGCGAAGTTCGTGCTCGCTGACCGCATCCCGCTCGCGCTCTACGCGCGGCAGGAACAACAACTCCTCCTGGATGTCCGGAGCCAGGCAGAGCAGGTCCATGATCTGGCTGATCCGGGCCCGCGTAACCTGGCCGAGGCGGGCGAGATCGGCGTGGGATTCGACCTCGCCAAGGCGGACCAGTTCCTCTAACCGGATCGCCAGGGCCACCAGGCGGGCGACCCGGGGCACGCGGCCCGTTTCGACCGCCGCCGCGACGGGCTCGAGGCCAACGTTCACCTCTTTCCGCCCTGCCACCCCGCGAGTGAAGTGGACCGGGAACTCAATGGTGACCTCGTCCATGCCGTTCATGCAGCCTCCTCTTCTTCAGCGGGTGCCTGGCCGAGCGTCCGCAGGCCCGCGGGGTGGAAAGTGATCGATACCGTCTTCTTGACGCCGTCGTAGTCCACCCGCTTAACCAGGTTCGCCAGCACCGCCGCCTGCTCCCGCGGGCAGAGCACGTCCCACGTCGCGCCGAACTCCCTGAGCGCCGCGGCGACCTCATCGCGGGTGATCACTTCCCCATCCATCCGATCCGCTTCCGCACGCAGGCCCCGTGCCCGCTCGGTCGCCTTGGCCAGCCGCTCGTGGAGGTCGGCCAGGCGGGCGGCGGCGTTGGCGTCCGTGCCCGCCGCGGCGGCGACCTTGCGGAGCTCGCTCTCGATCCTTTGGATCTCACGAACGCCGGCGGCCTGGTCCTTCTCGATTTGCGCAGTTCGCGTCCGGACGCCGCTCTGGAGTTGACGTAAGGTGGCCGCGACCAGCGCGCTGTCGCCACCGATGTGCTTGATGCGGTCGATCACCAGCCGCTCGATCTGCTCAGCGGGAAGCGACCCCGACGGGCAGGCATCCCAACCCTGCTTCTGTGCGACGTAGCAGACGTAGTAGCGGTACGCGGCCTTCCCGTCTTTGACGCTGTAGGTGTGGCCCATCGCGTGCCCGCACGGCCCGCAGTGGATCAGCCCCTTGAGCAGCGCCCCGTGCTGGTTACGGACGTGCATGCCGCCAGTGCGGCCGTTGTGCTTGATCGTCTGGAAGACCTGCTGCCAAAGCCGCTCGTCGACGATGGCCGCGTGTTCGCCGGCGAACAACTCCTTCTTGTGCTTGACCTTGCCCACGTAGGCCGGGTTGGTGAGGAGATTGATCAGCAGGTGCTTGTCCCACACGCGACCGCCGGTGTTCCCGCCGGTGAAGCCGCCGTCGTTGTACTGGTCCGGCAGCGCGACCCAGCCCTCGTGCTTCATGCTGGCGATGTAGGCCTCGGCACTCTCACGCTGGGCGTGCAGCGAGTTGAACTCCTGCTCGAGTCCCTGTTCGCTGGACTTGCGGGTGTAGATGGCGCACCGCACCGTCGGCACGCCGGACTGCTTGGGTGGTGCTGTAGTAATGGACGATTTCATACGTTGCCCTCCGTGGTGCCGGGCTCGTGGAGCCCGAAGAAGCGGAATCCGTTCCAATGCGACCCGGTCACCTTCGCCGCAATGGCGCTCAGCGACCGGTAGACCTCTCCCTCAAACTCGAAGCCTCTGGGCAGCACCCGGAC
>JAEUJA010000111.1 GCA_016793195.1 Phycisphaerae bacterium | reverse complement strand
TGCTGAGCTTCTTGCCGTCCTTGTCGACGATGAAGCCGTGCGTGAGCAGCGTCTTGAAGGGCGGCAGGCCGAGCACGCCCAGCGAGGTGAGGAGCGAGCTCTGGAACCAGCCGCGGTGCTGGTCGGAGCCTTCGAGGTAGAGATCGACGGGGATGACGGGCTGGGATGCGTCCGACTTGCGTTCCAGGCCGCGCTCGCGCACGCAGGCGTTCCAGGTGCTTCCCGACTCGAACCACACGTCGAGAATGTCGGGGCTCTTCTTCCAGGAAGAGACGGAGAGACGGAGAGACGAAGAGACGGAGTGCGGGCAGTCGGGGTCGGAGGATGGGTCGTAGTACTTCAGCAATTCTTCGGGCCCCGCGGTGAACCACACGTCGGTGCCCTTTTCGCGCACGAGCTTGGCGACGGCGCGCACGCTGGCGGCGGTCATGAAGACCGTGCCATCGGGGAGCGTGAAGGCGGGGATGGGCATGCCCCAGGCCCGCTGGCGGCTGATACACCAGTCGGGGCGCGATTCCAACATGCCGCGCATGCGGCTCCGGCCCCACTCGGGCACGAACGTGATGTCCGCGCCGCCGCTGGGCTGCGTCTGCGTGAGCGCCATGTCGCGCAGGCTGTTTCCGGTGCGATTGAGGGGCTTGTCGACGGCGACGAACCACTGGTGCGTGCAGCGGAAAATCACCGGCGTCTTGCTGCGCCAGTCGTGGGGATAGCTGTGCGTGAAGGTGTGGCTGTAGAAGAGGTGCCCGGAGTTTCGCAGGTGCTGGGCGACGTCGTCGTTGGCTTTCCAGATGGAGACGCCGCGGAGCCACGCGGGGACGGTGTCGTCGTAGGTGCCGTTCTCGCGGACGGGGCAATACGGCGGGAGTCCGGTGGCGTTGCCGGTCTGGTAGTCCTCGGTACCGTGCCCGGGCGCGGTGTGGACGAGGCCCGTGCCGTCTTCGAGCGTGACGTACTCGGCGGGGACGATGGTGTGGAAGGGGGCGTCCTCACGGACGGTTTCGCGGGCGCGGAAGGCCGCGGACTGCGCGCCGTCCTGGGGCGTGACGAACGGGTGGCGATACTTCAGGCCGACGAGCCTTTCGCCGGTGCATGTGCCCAGCACGACGAACGCATCGGTCGCGGCGTCGCCCTTGGGCATTTTCATGACGCGCTGCACCGCGTCCAGGGCCACGACGGAGACGGCGCCGTCGACCCACACGCAGGCGTATTCAAAGCGCGGATTGACGGCGATCGCCAGGTTGGCCGGGAGCGTCCAGGGCGTGGTGGTCCAGATCATGAACGACGGGCGGACGAGCGGGCGCGTGCCGGGCTTTGGCGCGCGAGACTTGGTCGCGCCGTCTTCGTGAGTCGGTGACTCCGTGACTTCGTGAGTTTCTTCCTCTACGTCCTCCGCCTCTACCAGCCCGAAAGCGTCGTAGACCTTGGCAGCGTCCTCGGCCTCGAAGTCGACGTAGACCGAGAGGTCCTCGCGATCCATGTACTCAAGCTCGGCGTCGGCGAGCGCGGTTTCGTTGGCGATCGACCAGTGGACGGGCTTCAACCCACGGTAGACGAGGCCCTGCTCGCACAGGGCGGCGAGCACGTCGAGCGTGCCGCCCTCGAAGGAGGGCTGGAGCGTGAGGTACGGATGGTCGTAATCGGCGATGGTGAGGAAGCGTTCCATCTGGGCGCGCTGGAGCTTGACGTATTTTTCCGCGTGGGCCTGGCACTCGCGCCGGATGGCCATTTTGCGTTGATCGTCGGAGAGGGTGAGGAGCTTGGCGAGCTTGCCTTTTTCCTGGAGGTCGGCGACGACCTTGTGCTCGATCGGCAGGCCGTGACAATCCCAGCCGGGGACGAAGGCGCAATCGTCGCCCATCATGGAGCGGCTGCGGACGACGAAGTCCTTGAGGCAGCGGTTGAGGAGGTGCCCGAGGTGGAGGTTGCCGTTGGCGTAGGGCGGGCCGTCGTGGAAGACGAACTTGCGGGCGTTGGACTTGTGCTTGTCGCGCAGGGCGTCGTAGAGCTTCATGGCCTGCCAACGCTTGACGCTGGCGGGCTCGTTCTGCACCAGGTTGGCCTTCATGGGGAAGGTGGTCTGGGGCAGGTTCAGGGTGGCGCGATAGCGGCTTTTGTCGCCGGCGCTGTCGCCCGACGGCGCTTTGTTCGGCGTGGCTGGGCTCTCGGGTTGGCTCATGTCTGGCTCGTCTTCCTTTGTCGTGGCCCCCATCGTAGGAAGCACGGTTTGTGCCGTGGTTTCTGGCCCTTCATGGTCCGATCGCATTGCCCTTTCCCGATGCCCGATACCCCGTCTTTCGGCAGTCCGGCCGCCAGGGAGGGCGTGTCTCGTCTTCCCCTGTCTCGCTGACTCGCTAACTCGCTGTCTCGCTGACTCGCCGCTTCGTTCCCACGCTCGCGCTTCGGGCTCGTTACCCCAAAAAACGACAACCGGCCCGGAGCGATCCGGGCCGGTCGATGATGCTCGTGACCCGGAGCCGTTCTCAAATGATCTCGAAAATGGTCTGGCTGCGCACGCACAGCCCGCCGGAGGCCAGGAGGTGATAGGCCTGGATGTGGACCTCTCGCTTGTAGTGCTGCACGTCGAGGACGGAAAGGCAGCGTCCGGCCTCGTCGTTCCAGGTGTGGGCCAGGGCGTTGTTGTCCTTGGCGAGTTGTTCGTATTCCTCGATGGCGTCGAGGAAAAGACTCTCGGAAAGCGCTTCGGTCTGGACGCTGTTGATGTAATTGACGTGCTGGCGGTCGAAGGAGTGCTCGATGTCGTGCTCGCCGGCGCATTGATAGGTGGCGACCACACCACTGGCGGGCAGGTTGCGGTCCTGGTCGGTCACCAGCTCGCAGCAGCAGAAATCGCCGTGCTCAAAGCGGAGCACATGCGAGCCGTTCATCAGCCACAGTTCGAGGTCATACGCGCCATGCTTCCCGGCTCGTCGTGCCTTGAGCTGAAAAAGCTCGGGATGGAGCGCGCGCGAATACAGCACGCCCGAGTATGTCTGGAGATTGTTCGGCTTGATCGTTTCCTTCATCGGGGGTTCCTCTCGCGACCATGCGTTCGGCGCGGAACCTCTCTCCCCCGCCCACACCCTCGCCACCAGCGAAGGTGTACCGTCGTCCTGAACTCGCGTTGCACCCCTCCACGCAGCCATGGGGCGCAACCCGGGGGCACTGGCGGCCTCCAACCGCCATCACCCAAACACAGCCCACGCCCTTTTCGGGCACGCGACCGCGTTGGTCGATAGCATGGTCATCTGTCGCGCCAAGTCAAGCCAATGTGAAGACCATCACCCACGGAGTGGGCATTTCAGAGAGGGCCAGGATTGTGCCCGACATTGGGAACAGACAAAATTACGCAGAATTCCCCGGAATAACCCCTGGAAACGGTGGTGACCCGCTCGGCGGATTCGTGCCACGGCTTGGTGCGCTGCGCCGCGTCGAGCCCGGCGCGCGCGTCGCCGCGCTCGACGCGTTGATGCACACTTGCGCGCCCGATGAACGAGCGGCGGTAGCGAGCGAGCTCTTGGAGCTGGCGGCGTTGGAGGAGACGGCCCGGCGCTGGCCGTGGCAGAAACCGACCGCGCCCGTCGCCGCTCGTGCGCTGGTCGCCATCGCGGGTGCATGGGAACTGTGGCCGGACGAACTGCGGAGCGTGGCCCTGTCGATCGGGCGCGAGCGCTGGGCGGCGCTCCTGCCGGGGGCGATGACATCGATGTCAACGGTGGCGCGCCGGGGCGTGACGCGCCTGGTCGCGGAGAACCTGATCGAGCCGATCGGCGTCTTGGCGCCGCTGGCGCTCACACTGACGGACCCGACCAGCGCGGCGCAGCTGGAGCGGGCGATGCTGAGCGCGTCGTTCGCCGCCGCGGGCCTCGACCCCGACACGGGTGAGGTGGTGGGCGCGGAGGACGTGGGCGCGCGGGCGTGGCTGGAGCGGATCGTCGCCGGCGCGTGCGAGAGCTTTCACCGACACCAGTGCCGGCGCGTGCTGCTGGCCGCGGCGGTCCTGCTCAATACGCGCGACCTGCGCGAAGCGGCGCTCGATGGCTCGTCCGCGCTCGAACTCTCGGACGGCGAGGCGTTTGATGCGGGGCGGAGGCGGACGGGCGTGTCACCCTTGGCGCGCTGGTTTGTTTCGCTCGACGCCGGGGGCCTGGCGCCGCTGGCGGCGATGATCCGCTCGGCTCGTCACCCGCTGGTCCGCTTGCGCGCCTGGGAATGGAGCGCGATCCCGGCCCTTTCCGCGGCGTGCGCCGAGCGTCTGGCACGCGCGGGCACGCCCGCGGAGCACGAGGCGGTCCTCTCGCGCTGGCACCTGTTGCTAAATCCGCGGCGCGTTGCGGCGCCGCTGCTCCCCGACGCCAAGGACCTGGCGGGGCTGTCTTCGGATGCCCGGGCCGGTGCGGCGCGATTGTCCCCGGGCGCGCTGGGGCGTGACGAGGCGCGGGCCCTGCTTTGGCCGCTGCTCGGCGATCCCGATTCCCTGGTGCGTCATGCCGCCGCGATGGCGGGCGGGCCGTCGGAACTGGCGGATTTTTCATTCGACGCGGACACGGCGATCGCTTCGTCGGCGGCGCGGCGCTGGTCTCTGGTCGGGCTGCGCTCGGGCCAAGGGAGCCTTCTGCTGCGTGCCGTGGAGAGCGACGATGGCACGCGGCGGCGTCTGGCGTCGCGCCTGGCCCGCGCGCCGGCGGCGGCGGTGCGGCGGGTGGCGCGGCAGGACCTGGCGGCGTATGACTGGAGCGTGGATTGCTCGTCGCGGGGCCGTCTGGCGGCGCGGCACATGCTGGAGCGAGACCCTGGGGGGACGGTCCGGCGTCTTGAGGAAGAGCTGGGGTCGCCTGAGGTTTGGCGTCGGCTGGGCGCGATCGGCGTGATCCGGGCGCTCTCGCTCCACGAATCGTTCGCGGGCACGCTGGTGGCGATCGCGCGGGAGGCGACGCCAGCCGAGCCGCACGCCGAACCGACCGCGACGCCCGGGGCGAAACCCGGAGAGACGCCGGCGGAGCCGGATGCGCGGCGCGCCGGGTCGCGACTGCGCGCGACGGCGGTGTCGGCCCTGGGCGATGGGCCGATGCTCGCGCCCGGCGCCTCGCGTGACGCGGAGCGCGTGATCGAGGAATGCCTCCACGACGCCGACACGCGCGTGCGTGCCAACGCGGTCGAGGCGGTCGCCCGGCGCGTGCGTCACTCGCCCCAATCGAGCGACCACGCGCTGCTCACGCTGCTGGAGTTGAAGGACGACGGGGCGCACCGCGCCCGCGCCAACGCGCTGCGCGGGCTGCTGGAAGTCGCCGCGGGCGAACCGAGCGCGGACGGCGTGCGGGCCATGCTCTCCGATGAGCGACCGATGCACCGCCTCGCGGGCGTGTGGCTCGCCGGGCGCGTGCTCCCCGGCGTCAAAGCGGCCATCGCGTCGCGCTACCGCGAGCTTGCCGGCGTGGTGCGGGGTCTTGCCGACACCGACCAGGACGAGCATGTGCGCCGGCGGGCGACGCACGCGGCGGCGTTGATGTCGGGAGGTGCCGCGTGAGCGCCGCAAAGCTCATCGCGGGCGTGCGCGCGGCGTCGCGCGGCGCATCGCGCCGCGTTCGTGCCTGTTTGGCGGCGTGGACGGGCGCTGGGTGCATGACTCTCGCTCGCGTAGCGCCGGCGCAGACCACGCCGATCAAGCTGGAGACGGGCGAAGCGCCGGTGGTCGCCGCACCGACGTGGATCGAGCGTGCGCTCGATTGGTCGCCGTGGGTCGGGGCGTGGGTGGGCGGGGGGCTCGGCGTCGTGCTGCTGAGCGCGTGGGGCGTGCGCGCGCTGGCGGCGCGTCGGCGGGGTCTGTCGCCCGAGGAGCGTGCGCTGGACGAGTTGGCGCGGGTGATCGGCTTCAGCACGCGCGAGGTGCGCGCGATCGTGGCGATGGCGGGCGGCCCATCAGAGGCGATGGCCGCGATGGTCAGCCGCGAGAGCTTCCGCAAGGCCGGCGGGAGGGGGCGCGCATCGATGGAGGGCGCGGCGCTCGACGCGGCCCGCGATGCCGCGATGCGCCTGGGATGCCCCGAGGTCTTCGACGACTTCAAGGACGCCAAGGGCAAGCTCACGCCCACGTCGCGCCGGATGCTCGAGCTCATCCGCGGCAAGTTTCTGGCGCACCTGAACAAGCCGAAGCGAAAGGCACGCGCCGCCAAGAGGTGATGGGCCTAGTCGGTCGGCGGTTCACGGCCCTCGCGCGAGAGCGGCGTCATGCCCCGCAATCGCAGCGCCACGTCCGTCAGCACGCGCGGGTTGAAGTTGATCGCAAAGTGGCTAAGCCAGCGCCCGAACGCGTCACGCGGCTCGCACCAGATCGGCACGCGTCCCGGCGGGGCCGTGTTCCGCGCGCCAACCCACCAATCGCGGAGCTGCGCGTAGCACGTCAGCTCGAAGGTGGAACGGGCGAGGCCGTCATCGAGCGAGCGGAGGAACTCGGAGCCGGGCCGCATGGCGGCGGCCGCAGGATCGGGGCGGATCAGCGTGGCCAATCTCGCGCCGCGATGGGGCGTGGCGAGGGTGAACAGTCGCGTGACGCGGAGTCTCCGGTTCGACTGCGCGAAGGCGTCGCCCGCCGCCAGGCGCGCCACCAGCCCCCCCATCGAGATCGCGATGACATCGACTTCGGCGGTATCGCTGGTGCCCGGGGCCGGGAATCGCTCTTGCACGCGTGCGACGACGCGGCGCGCGGCGCTGTCGATGGTCCAGAGCGAGGCGTAGGTGATGCTGAGCGTGTCGCGCGCGCCGGGGATCAGCGGCGCGATACGCGCGAGCACCCCGCCGTCGGGCATCGGTGGCGAGCGCCAGCCCGCGAGCACGACCAGCGGCCTTGGCAGGTTCGCGGGCGAGGCCGCCAGGTCACGGCGAGCGGCGCGCAGCGCGTCGTCGCTCACGTCAAAGCACGGGTTCACGAGCGGATTGACGGGGCCCGTTTGGTGTGCCATTCCTCGCCAAGCATAAGGTGCAACGATTGGCGCGGGTTCTCGGTTTGATCCGGCGTCCGATGGCACAGGAGTTCTCCATGCGCTTCACCGCCCTGCTCTCTGGGTGTTCCACGCCCGGCGTTTCATCACGCCCGCCCCGGCGCGGCCTGCTGGTCGCGCTGGCCGCAAGCGTCGCGGGCATGGGCCACGCCCCCGGCGCGCTGGCACGCCAGGACAGCGCGCCCACAACCCAGCCCGCGACACACCCCGCGCCGGCAAAGGACAACCCGCCGCTGGCGCGCGTCGTCGAAGAGAACGACGGCGCGATCGTGCGCATGGAGACCGTGACGCGCACGTTCACGTCGCCCGGCGGCGGGCCGATCGTCCACCTCGTCGGCGTCACGCACATCGGCGATCGCGCGTACTACGACGCCCTGCAGGGGTTCCTGGATCAGCAGACGCTCGTGCTCTACGAGGGCGTGAAGCCCGGCGGCGAGGGTGATGCGCAGGGCCTGGCCACGACGGACGAAGAACGCGCCAAACTGACGGAGCGCCGTCTGCGGTTGCTCGGCATCCTCATCGAGCAATCGCGTCGCGCGACCAAGTCCCTCCCCGCGTCGCTGGATGATCTGGAGCAGAGCCTGCCCCGCCCGCTCTCGCGCGCGTTCCGCGGGGCGCGGAGCGACGGCTGGAACCACCCGATCGGGTTCATCGCCGCGCCCGACGGCGCGACGTTCGAGCTGACGAGCCGCGGGAGCGACAACGCGCCCGGCGGCGAGGGCTTCGCGGCCGACCTGAAGCTCAGCCAGCAGAAGCCGCTCACCGACGAGGAGATCGGCCAGCGCCAGGAGGGCATCCAGACCAAGCTCGCGTCGGCGCTGGGCCTTGAATTCCAGCTCGCGGCCATCGACTACTCCAAGCCCAACTGGCGCAACAGCGACATGTCGATCGACCAGGTGCAGCGCAAGCTGCAGGAGGCCGGCGCGTCGGGCGAGCAACTCTTCCGCATGCTCGACGGCAGCTCGATGATGGCCAAGTTCGCGGGCTTCCTTCTCAACTTCATCAAGGCCAGCCCGCAGATGCAGTCGAGCGTGAAGCTGATGATGATGGAGATGCTCTCGCACGCCGACGAGCTGATGGAGGCCCAGGGCGGCGAGCAGGGCAAGCTCATGGGCGTGATCGTGATCGACCGCAACACCGCGGTGCTCGACGACCTCCGGGCCGTGCTGAAGAACGAGAAAGGCGTCGGGTCGATCGCGCTGTTCTATGGCGCCGGGCACCTGCCCGACCTCGAAGAGCGCCTGACGCGGGAATTCGGCTATCGGTTCGAGAGCGATCGCTGGTTCCCCGCGATCAGCATGGAAGTCGCCAAGGCGGGAATGACGCCGCAGCAGGCGCGCCAGTACCGCCAGATGATGACGCAGATGATCGATCGCCAGAAGGCGGCGGGGAAACGGGCGAAGTAG
>JAEUJA010000074.1 GCA_016793195.1 Phycisphaerae bacterium | reverse complement strand
GGAAACGGCGTGTCGTTCGATATCGGCGGGTCGGACAACATCGTCATCCGCAACACGGCGACGGGCGGCTCGCCGAATTACCTGATCGGCGCGGGCAACTCCGTCGCGCCGCGGGTGAGCGTCGCCGACTCGGACGGCTGGTCGGGCATTACCAACGCGAATCATCCGTGGGCGAACTTCGGGCACTAGGGGGACGACGGGACCGGGGTCTTGCCATTGGTTGACGGCACCGTGTTTGATAGTCTGGAACTCATGAACCTGCATCCGCTTACTGTGCCCGCGGGCGTTGTGTCGTTTGGTTTGGTGGCGGCGGCGGCGCTGGTGGCGCTGCGTGTGACGGCCGGGCCGCTGGACCCTCCGGCGGGCGCGGTGGGCTCGACGTACAAGACGCTGACGGAGGTGGAGCCGCGGATTGCGATCAGTTCGACGAACACGCCGGGCGACGCCGACAGCGTGTTCACGATCACCCAGCCCGGTTCGTACTACCTGACCGGGAACATCACGGGCGTCGCGGGAAAGCACGGGATCGAGATCGGCGCGGACGATGTGACGGTCGACCTCTCGGGGTTCAGGGTTCGGGGGGTGCCGGGAGCGCTCCACGGCGTGACGACGAGCGGGAACCGAGAGCGGGTGTCGATCCGCAACGGCACCATCGCCGTCTGGGATGGAAAGGGAGTCAGTCTTTCCTCGGCCGCGGAGGGCGGTTGCGTCGTGGAGGGGGTAACCGTCTCCACGTGCGGGAGTTGGGGCATTTCGTGCGGGTTCAACTCGCGGATCGAGAACTGCCTGGTTGCGTCGTGCTTCAGCGGTGGGATCACGGCGGGCGCGAACAGTTCGGTGATCGGGTGCATCCAGCGGCAGGCGTCCGGGGCGTTCGCGGTGGGGATCACCGTCAGCCAGGGATCGCTCGTCAAACAGTGCACCGCGAGTTCCAACACCGGGAGCGGTTTTTCGCTGGGAGACGGCTCGGTCGCCCAGGACTGCACCTCGAGCAACAACGTCGGGGACGGGTACTACCTGTTCGCGGGTGCGTCGATCTCAGGATGCACGGCACGGTTGAATGGCAACACGGGGGTGCAGGCCGTGTGGGAGGGCGCCGCGATCGTTGACTGCACCTTGGTGGGCAACGCCAATATCGGAATCTATGCCGGGAACAACGTGCGCGTATCGGGGTGCACGGTGGTCGGCGGCCTCGGCGGAATCCAGACCGATGACGGGTGTACGGTCGTGGGCTGCGCGGTTCGTGACACCACGGGCGTCGGCATCCGCGTCAACAACGGCGGGCACATCGAGAACAACCTCACCCGCAACAACCAGCAGGACGGCATCTCCGTCAACTACTCCTGCGCCGTGATCGGGAACAACTGCAACGGAGACGGGGCGGCCGCGGGAAACCACGGCGCGATCCGCGTGCTGGGCCAGGCCAACCGCGTCGAGGGCAACAACATCTCCTACGCCGATCGGGGGCTGTATTTGACCTCGGGCGGCAACGTCGTGGTTCGCAACAGCGTGAAGGGCTGCACCGTGAACTTCGACATCGTCGGCGGCAACGACGTGGGCCCGATCGGCAGCGCCGCCACCGCGACCAGCCCGTGGGCGAATATCCAGTATTGATCCCTCGTTCCCGCGCCGGACCACGCACGAGAAACCCACACGCCGTTCGATCGCCGGCCCCTCCGCGCCACGCGCGCGACGCCGCGCGGCACGTCCGCGAATCAAACAAGACCGGATGCTCCGTTGGCAAATGCGCGGGGAGCCGCGAGTTCGGCGAGGCAACACGCCGGGGCGCGGTAGACTGGGTGGAGCCGGTTCCGGGCCAGACGCATGTGCTTTGCCGACGAACATCTCCAGCCCCGTGACGCCGCAACGGCGAGCGGCGAGGTGACCCGCCTGCTGGACGCCGTCGGCAAGGGCGAGCACAGCGCGTCCGACCAACTCCTGCCCCTGGTGTACGACGAGCTGCGCCGGTTGGCGGCGTCGCGGCTCAGGTCGGATCGGCCCGGCGCAACGCTGCAACCCACCGCGCTGGTGCACGAGGCGTATCTGCGGCTGGTGGGCGACGAGAACGTGCGCTGGCAGGGGCACGCGCATTTTTTCGGTGCGGCCGCCCTGGCGATGAAGCGGATCCTGATCGATCGGGCCAGGCGCAAGCAGGCCGAGGCCAAGGCGGTGCGCCACGCCGCGGAGCTGGAGTCCGACGGAGACCCCGAAGCGGTGGACATCCTGGCCCTCGACTCGGCGCTGGAAAAACTGGCGAAGCTTGACGAGCGGGCGGCCCGGGTGGTGCACCTCCGATTCTTCGCGGGGTTGAGCGTCGAGCAGACGGCGGAGGTGCTGGAGTCGTCGGCGCGGACGGTGAAACGCGACTGGAATTTCGCGCGCGCGTGGCTTCGCCAAGAAATGGGCCAGGAGATGGGCCAAGAAATGGACCGGGAGACGCGGCCCGAGCCGGGCGGCCCGGGGCGGGGCGGCTAACGCGTGGACGCGGAACGATTCGCAAAGGTGCGCGACCTCTTCGACGCGGCGTCGGAGCTCTCCGGCGCGGCGCGCCAGCGATTTCTCGCCGAGCACGCCCCGGACGCGGAGCTCCGCGGCGCGGTCGAGTCGCTGCTGCGTTCGCACGAGAGCGCCGACGAGTTTCTCTCGCGTCCCGCGGCGGAGCTGATTCTCGACGAGCGCGACGGCGTCGATCCCCTCATCGGATTCTCGCTGGCGTCCTACCGCGTCACGGGCGTGCTGGGCGAGGGCGGCATGGGCGCGGTGTATCGCGCCCAGCAGGAAAGCCCGAGGCGCGAGGTGGCGCTCAAGGTGATCCGGGGCGGGTGGAGCGCGCCGGGGCTGCGCCGGCGCTTCGCGCTGGAGGCCGCGACGCTGGGGAAGCTGCGCCATCCCGGGATCGCGCAGATTTTCGAGGCCGGCAGCGCCCCGGGACCGGACGGACGCGACACGCCGTATTTCGCCATGGAGCTGGTCGAGGGGCGGATGCTGACGGCGTTCGCCTCGGGGCTCGGGACGCGCGAGAAGATACTGCTGCTGGCGATGGTGTGCGACGCCGCCCACCACGCGCACCAGAAGGGCGTGATCCACCGCGACCTCAAGCCCGCGAACATCCTCGTGGAGGACCACTCGGGAGAGACCGGCGCGACGGGCACGGGCGTTCTGCCGGGCGTGCAGCCAAAGGTCCTCGACTTCGGGGTAGCGCGATTGGTCGAGCCCGACGGCGCGCTGGCGACCATGCGCACCGATCCGGGACAGGTGATCGGGACGCTGGCGTACATGAGCCCCGAGCAGGTGCGGGGCGACACGGACCGCGTCGACACGCGGGCGGACGTCTATGCCCTGGGCGTGATTCTGTACGAGCTGCTGGGCGGACGCCTGCCCTTCGCGGTCAAGGGACGCTCGATCGCCGAGGCGGCTCGCCTCATCGAGGAGGAGGAGCCCGGGGCGCTGGGCGCGATCGATCGGGCCCTGCGCGGCGACGTGGAGACGATCGTCGCCAAGGCGATGGAGAAGGACCCGGAGCGCCGGTACGCGTCCGCGGCCGAGCTGGGCGCCGACCTGCGCCGATACCTCGCGGACCTTCCGATCAGCGCCAGCCCCGCGACGACGGCGTACAAGCTCCGCAAGTTCGTGCATCGCCACACCGCGCTGGTGGGGGGCGTGGCGGCGGCGTTCGTCCTGCTGATCGCGGGGGTGATCGGGACCAGCGTGGGGCTGGTTCGGGCGCGCGAGGCCACCAAGCTGGCCGAGCGGCGCGCGATCGAGGCCGAGATCGAGTCACGCACCGCCCAGCGGACGTCCGACTTTCTCTCGTCCGTGCTGTCGTCGGCCGATCCCTCGGTGGCGCGCGGGCGGGACCTGACGGTGCGCGAGGTGGTGGACGACGCGGCGGCGCTGCTGGAATTGGAGCTGCGCGACGAGCCGGAGGTGGCGCTGCGCGGGCATATCACGCTCTGCCGCACCTACCTGTCGCTGGCGAAGTTCGAGGCCGCGGGAGCCCAGGCGGACCGGGCCCTGGCGCTGGCGGAGTCGAGCGCGGGCAAAGAGAGTTTGTCGTACGCGCGGGCGCTGGGGGCCCGGGCGGCGGTGGCGCGCGGGGCGCGGAGGCAGGCCGAGGGGGTGTCCCTGAGCCGCGCGGCGCTGGCCCTGTACACGCGCCTGCTCCCGGCGGGCTCCGTGGAGATCGCGCGGGCGAAGGTGGCGCTGGCGGACGCGCTGAGCCTGGACTGGAAGTTCGACGAGGCCACCGCGCTGCTGCGCGAGGCGCGGGGAACGCTTGAGGACACGGGCGATCCTTCGGCGCTGCGGTGCACCCTGCTCCTCTCGGAGATGCTCTCGCGCCGACTGACGGACGCCAAGCCGGCGGAGACCGCCGAGGCCTATGCGCTGCTGGAGGACGCGCTGGCGCGGGCGACGGCCCGGGGCCCGGCGGGAGAACTGGACGCCGCGTCGCTCTACCTGGCGCGCGGGGACCTGCGCCGGCGCGACAAGCAGTTCGCCCCGGCGGAGCGTGACTGTCGCGCCGCCCTCTCGATCCGTGAACGAGTCTTCCCGCCCCACCACCCGGGCGTGACCACCGCCGCGACCCGACTGGCCGCGGCGCTCAGCGCGCAGGGCGGGCACCAGGCCTCCCTCGACGTCGTCACGCCCATCATCGCGGCCCTCCGCGCCGAAAAGAGAACCGGCGATGCGCCGTTCGCCATGCTGCTGGGGCTGGCGGGGACCGCGTGCTTTGAGCTCTCTCGCTACGAGGAATCCGCCGCCTACCAGGAAGAAGCGCTGGTCAGCTACCGGGCCCAATCGAACCGGATCATGCAGTCCGTGGCGCTGTCGGACCTGGGCACCGCGTACCTGAAGCTCGAGCGATTCGCGGACGCCGAGCGGGTGATCCGCGAAGCCATGGCCCTCGCCGGCGCCGGGCACACCGCCGCGCCGGTCGTGGTGATCGCGCTGGCCGCGGCCTTGTCGGGCCAGGGAAAGCACGACGAGGCGAGCGAGGTCCTGGCGGAGGTGATCCGCTCGATTGAACGAGTGGGCCCGGGCTCTCGGATTCTGTTCGAGGCGATGGCCCTGCGAGCGGCGGAGCTTGAGGCCGCGGGCCGAACGGAGGAGGCGGCCGCGCTCCGCGAGCGGCTGAAGGCGGCGGACTCGCCCGGGACCGCCGGCCCGGCCCCGGCCCAGGAATAGCGAAAAATCTGGCGATCGATGGCCCGCCCGCTCGGGCTGGTCCGCATGAAGCCCCGGACGCACCCACGCACCCCGCTTCCAGGAGCCTTGCCATGCACGCCCGCCGCCCCGTTGCCCGCTCGAATTCCCGGATCGCCCGTCTGGTCGGCATCGCCGGATTGGCCTGCGGGCTGGCGGCGTCGTCGGCCCACGGGCAGACGCTCAACTGGAACAACGCCGCGGGCGGGAACGCCGCGACGTCGGCCAACTGGAACCCCGCCCAGGTTCCGACCGCGGCCAGCCTGCTGGTCTGGAACATGGCGAACACCTACACGGTGACCTGGAACTCCAGCGTGATCGCCAGCAACACCCACACGCTCAAGAAAGGCGTGGTCACCTACTCGCTCTCCGCCCCGCACACCATCGGGACCGGCGGGCTGAAAGTGGGCGACGTGAGCGGCGACACGGCCACGCTCACGCTGACGACCGGCACGCTGAACAGCACCGGGGCGGGGATCGTCGGCAACGCCACCGGGAGCACCGGCACCCTCAACGTCAACGACGACGACGCCGAACTCATCATCACCGGCGCCGGCGCGGACCTCACCGTCGGGAGCCACGGGCCCGGGACCCTCAATCTCACCGGCGGCGGGCTGGTGCAGGTCGCCGACCAGTTCGTGGGCGGCAACAACGCGTCCGGCACGTCCACCATCACCCTCAGCGGCGCGACCAACTCGCTCCCCGTCACGAGCTCGCGACTGCTGGTGCTGGGCACGGGCGAGTCCAAATTCGGGGCCGGCGGCGACACCACGGTCAGCATCACCAACGGCGCGCTGGCGGACTTTGCCGGCGACCTGGTCGTGAGCAACGGGAGCGCGTCGGTCAGCAGCCTGACCGTGCAGGGACAGGGCGGGCTCATCCCCACCGACGCCGAACTCTCGGTCGCCGGCGACCTCCTCCTGGGGCGGAACACCAGCTCGTCGGCGGCGGGCGTCGCGACCTTCAACGTCAACGCCGACGGACTGGTCAACGTCGGCGGCACCCTGTTCGTCGCGGGAGATCCCGCCGGCGGCTCGGCCACCCTGCACATGGGGGCCAACTCCCTCATCAACACCGGCTCGCTCAACTTCGGCGTCGGCGCCACGCTCGACCTCGACGGCGGCTTCCTCAACATCAACGGCGGCGTGCTCACCCACAGCACCGGGAGCACGCTCGATATCAACGGCTCGCCCGACAACCCCGTCATCACCATGAAAAACGGCGCGACCGGAACGCTCCCCTCGGTGGGCGGCGCGGGCCTCCGCCTCGGCACCGGCGCCGGCGCCAACCGCGTCGACTTCGACGTGCGCACCGGCTCGGACCTGGTCGTCAACGGAAACCTGCTGATGGGCCTCGGGAGCGACGACTTCGCCGGGATGATCGTGAACGGCGTCGGCTCGACGCTTGTCAACACCGGCTCGCCTCTGATCGTCGGTTTGGCGGGCGATGGCCGTCTCGAAGCGGAGTTGGGTGGTTCGATCAGCGGGGTCGAGCTCTGGATCGCACGCGACGCAACCTCCGTGGCCGATGTGCTCTTTGAGAACCCGGGCACCACGGCCCAGTTCACCGAGATCTACATCGGCGGGAGCGACAGCGCCGCCGGCGGCGACGGGCTCCTGGCCGTGAACCACCAGGCCGTGCTGACCATACCCGGCGCGGGCGCGTGCAAGGTGTATCCCATCGGAAAGGTTGACGTGGCGCAGTCCGCGGTGATCAAC
The DNA here is from genome assembly GCA_016793195.1 of Phycisphaerae bacterium. GTDB lineage: Bacteria > Planctomycetota > Phycisphaerae > Phycisphaerales > UBA1924 > JABWBC01. Next base: position 2,507 of record JAEUJA010000074.1, on the reverse strand, counting down.
GCCCCGCTGGCGACGTTCACCAATCAGGGCGTGATCGAGATGGAGGACGGGGGCCTGCTGGACGCCGGGGACCTGACAGTAACCTCGGGCGCGGTGCTCCGGGGTCCGATGGATGTTCCCGGCGCTTCCACCGTCAACGCACGCACGCACATCCTGACCGGCGGCTCGCTCGAGCTGGTCAACGGCGACCTGACCGTCGGCGACCCCGCCTCCACCTCGGGCTTCCTGGCCGACGACGGCACCGTCATCACGGTCGGCGCCAACTCGCTCACGTTCCGGGACGCCGATCGAGCCGTGCTCGACGACATCACCATCAACGGCGGCGAGATCGTGGCGCCCAACGGGTTCGAGATTTTCACGCCCGGGCAGAGCGGCACGCTCGACGGCACGGGCACCATCACCGGCGAGGTCTTCTTCGAGTCCGGCGGCTCGGTCATCACCGCCACCGGCGCCGGCATCACCATCAACGGACGCCTGAGCAATGACTCGGGCATGATCGACGGCACACGCTACACCTTCAACCACAACCCAGACCTCGCCGGCGACAGCGGCTGGGTCGGCAACGGCACCATCAACGCCCGCGTCACCTTCAACAGCGGCGCCGGGCTGTACTCGGGCGCCAACATGACCCTCGGCGCCAACGCCACCGACGGCGTCGTCTTCAACAGCGGGAGCAGCATCACCGCCAATGTCGGCGACGTCATCACCCTCGTCGACAGCAACGGCGTCACGCTCGCCACCACCAACACCCTCGACGCCGGGTTCATCAACTGCGCCCAGCCCCTCACGCTCAGCCTCGGCCGCTCGATCATCGGCACCGGCGAGCTCAACTTCCCGACCTTCACCATGACCGGCGGCTTGATCAGCCCCAGCATGCTCGCCAATGACGCGGACCCCATCGGCTCGCTCACCTTCGACCCCACCGTCCAGTTCATCATCAACGACACCGCCCACTCCCAGGCGGAATACTTCTGCCAGGTCAAGAGCCTCTCCAGCGCCGATCATGTCTTCGTCGACGGCGCCGCCACGCTCGACGGCACCATCACCGTCGAGATGCTCAACGGCTTCCAGATGCCGCGCGGCTCGCGGGTCGCGGTCATGACCATCAGCGGCCCGCTGAACGGCTGGTTCTCAAACCTCAACCTCCCCTGGGGACACCGCCTCATCTCCTTCTTCACCGACGACACCGTGCTCCAGGTCTTCAACTGCCCACCGGACGTCAACAGCGACGGCTTCGTCAACGGCGACGACTACGACGCCTTCGCCTCGGGCTTCGAGGCCGGCGACGCCTTCGCCGACTTCAACGAAGACGGGTTCGTGAACGGCGACGATTACGACACCTTCGCGTCCGAGTTCGAGATGGGCTGCTAAAGCCCGGAACCGCGCCGGCCCGCCACGCCGGCCCGCCACGCCGGCCCGCGACACACCGCACATCCGCGACGCTCACGCTCCGTCGCCACGGGCGGGCCCTGATCGGGTCCGCCCGTTCTGCCTTGGCGCTGACGCGAACCCCGGAATTCTCTGGCCACCCCCCGACGTTTCCACGCCATCCCATCGGAGGACGGCGGACAGCCGCCCAAACCGGAGGTCGATCGATGGCACGAATTCTCTCGAACGGATGGGTTCTGGGCGCGGCGGCGGTTTCCGGCCTGGGTGCGGCGGCGATCCTCGCCCTCGCGGGTCCGCTCGATCCCCCCGCGGGCTCGGTGGCGTCGACGTACAAGACCTTGTCGGAAGTCGAGCCCCGGATCGCCATCAACGCCACCAACACGCCGGGCGACGCCAGCAGCGTCTACCGAATCGCGCAGCCGGGGTCGTACTACCTCACCGCGAACCTCACCGGCGTGACGGGCAAGCACGGCATCGAGATCGCCGTGTCCGGCGTCACCATCGACCTAAACGGCTTCGACGTGGTCGGCGTCACGGGCTCTTTGGACGGCATCGCCACCGTGGCCTCGAGCCTCCGCAACATCACCATCCGCAACGGCTCGGTCCGAAACTGGGGCGACGACGGGATCGACCTGTTCTCGGGCACCACCAAGGTCGCGCGCGTCGAGGGGGTCCACTCCACCGGCAACGTGGCCTACGGCATCCGCCTGGGCGACGCCGGCCTGGCCTCCGACTGCCACGCCAGCTACAACGGCGAGTCCGGCATCTCTGGCGCCCTCACCGTCATCGGGTGCGTCGCCCGAAACAACACCCAGTACGGCATCTCCATCGTCAACGGCGGAACCATCGCCAACTCCTCCGCGCTCACCAACACCAACTACGGCATCTACGCCGCCAACGGCTGCACCATCACCAACTGCACCGCCCGCGGCAACGGAGACGGCATGATCGCGTTCGGCGAATCGCTCATCCAGGGCTGCACCGCCGTCGCCAACACCGGCGACGGCATCAACGGCCAGCAGGGCACCACCATCCTCGACTGCGTCTCCAGCGAGAACGGCGCCGACGGCATCATCGTCCTCAACATGTCGCTGGTCCGCGGCAACACCTGCACCCAG
>JAEUJA010000031.1 GCA_016793195.1 Phycisphaerae bacterium | reverse complement strand
GTGCCCGCGGCGAGGCTCTTCAGGACGCGGATCATCAGGCGGGCGCCCTCGCGCTTGGTTTCGGTGATGACGCGGTCGAGCGAGTCGTGGTCGCGGAGCGGGAACTCCAGGGTGTCGAGGACGGCGCCGGCGTCGAGCTTCTCGGCCATCTCGTGGACGGTGACGGTGGCGAATTGTTCGCCCTCGAGGAGCTGCCAGAAGTTGGGCATCATGCCGCGGTACTTGGGGAGCCGCCCGGAGTGGATGTTGACGCAGCCGAGGCGAGCCGAGGCGAGGATGGCTTTCTTGAAGATCTCGGGGGCGGCGACGGAGACGATCACGTCGGGCTTCATGGCGCGGACGCGCTCGATGTAGCCCGGGTCGTTGACGCTGGTCGCGGGGATGAGCGGGACACCGGCCTTTTCGGCCAGGGTGCCGATCGACACGCGCGAGAGTTTCACCATCGCAAAGCGGAAGAGCAGGCGCCAGAAGTCGATGGGCCCGAAGAATCCCCACATGCGTTTGGCGGTTTTGAGCTTGGATTCGTGGAAGGCGGCGTCGATGGTGATGCCCAGCACCTCGAACTGGTCGCGCGGGTATTCGTTGAAAAAGACCTCGAAGAAGCGGATGACGTAGAGCGGGTCGTCCTCGGTGACCAGGAGCACGCGGAGCTTTGGGCTGGAGGTGGCGTTGGTGGGCGCGTCGCTCACGGGACGCTCCTGACCGGCAGGCCGGCGCGCTGGGCGGCCAGCGCGAGCACGTGGGCGTATTTCTTGGCGGCGAGCGGGCGGGTGAACTCGCGGTCGAACAGTTCGCGGGCGCGACGGCCTTCGGCGGCGACCTCTTCGGGGTGCGCCATCATGTCGCGGATGGTGGCGACGCAGGCGTCGACGTCCCCGATGTTGACCCAGCGACCCAGCTTGTGCTTCTCCACCAGCTCGCGGAGCTCGCTCTTGGGCTCGGAGAGCGCCAGCACGGACTTGCCGACCGCCAGCGAGGTGTAGAGCTTGCTGGGATAGCTGATGCCCTCGATGCCCCTGGCGATGGAGACGACGGAGGTGTCGCACGAGGGGAGGGAGTCGGGGACCTCGGGCGTGGGCTGGTAGGGAAGGAGGATCGCGTTGGTGAGCTTGCGCTTCTGGATCTGCTCGGCGATCCAGGCCTTGCGCCCGCCCGAGCCGACGAAGACAAACTTGACGTTCTCGTCCTTGAGGCGTTCGGCGGCGCCGATGAGCGTCTCGAACTCGTAGTAGAGCCCGAGGTTGCCGGAGTAGAGCACGGTGAAGGGCTCGACGAGCCCGTGCGTTCGAGAGAAGTTGGTGGTGCGCTTGTCCTTGGGGACGATGAGGTCGCCGTCGGCCCAGTTGGAGATGACGTGGACGCGCGCGGGGTCGATGGCGTAGTTGCGGCAGACAAGTTCCTTGGCGGCCTCGCAGAGCACGATGGTCTCGGCGGCGCGCGAGTACATCATCTTGTTCATCCAGTGCCACAATCGCTCGGCGAACCCGCTCTTGCGGATCGTGCCGACCCACACCGCCAGGTCGGGGTAGGCGTCGTGCAGGAGCTGCACATAGGTGTGGCGACGGACGAGCGACACGAGCGCGCCGATGACCCCCAGGAAGGGCGGGTTGGTGGTGTAGAGATACACGCGATCGCGTCTTGAGTTGAAGAGCTTGCGGAGGGCCAGAGGGACGATGAAGGTGGTGAAATTGACGACGCGACCCAGCAGGCGGTCCTTGCTGAAGCGGGTGGTCTTCATCCGTTGGACCTGCACGCCGTCGCGGACCTCGCGGAGGGGGCAGGGTTGCCAGGTGTCGGGCGGGCCGTAGGAAGGCCAGGCGGCGACGGCCTCAACCGTGCACCCCTGGGTGACCAGTTCGCGGGCGAGTTCGTGGAGCAGGTGCCCGGTGGAGGCGACGTCGGGGACGTAGTACTGGTTGAGGATGACGACCGGGGCGTCGGGGGCGAGCGTTGGGGCGGGAGCCGGCGCGGGCGTGGGAGCCGTCGCGGGCTCCGACACTGGCGATGGCGACGCGGCGTGCGATGGCACTTTCGTGCGGTCCGTTGTATGGTCTTTGTTCGTTGGTGGGTGGGAAGCGATCATGGGATTCCGAGTGTATCGGGGCCGCGTGGGGGGGCTCTGCAACCCTCGCGACCGAGCCCGTGATTTTCACCGGACGGGGGCGTGATGCCGGGGCTTGTTCACTCCCGATAGGATGAGGCCATTCGTGGAGCGCGTGTGGAAGCATCCGATCAAAGCTCGAACGCGGCGGGAGACGGCGGCGGCGGTCTGGTCGCACCGGCGGAGGCGCCGATCCGGCATTCGGCGTGGACGACGCGTCAGAACATCGCGCGGGCGATCTGGATGGCGCTGGCCAAGCCGTTGTGGAAATACTTCGCGTCGCTTCGCGTGCCGCTGCTCCGGTTGTTTGGGGCGCGGGTGGGAAAGAACTGCCGCTTTGCGAGCACGGCGGAGGTGACGATCCCGTGGAACCTGGTGGCGGGGGATGACTGCGACATCGGGCACCGCGTGCTTCTGTACAACCTGGGTGTGGTCACGCTGGGCGACGGCGTGGTGATCGACTATCACGCGCACCTGTGCGCGGGGACGCACGACTTCACCGATCCGCGGTTCCCGCTGCTCACGCCGCCGATCACGATCGGGTCGCGAACGTTCATCGGGATTGATAGTTATTTAGCGCCGGGGGTGAGTCTGGGGGCGGACTGCCGCGTCTGGCCGCGCTCGAGCGTATACAAGAGCTTCCCGGATTCGACGGTGATTCAGGGGAACCCGGCGCGGGCGGTGACGGACCTGCGTCCGCCGATCGGGAGCGTGAGCGAGGAGCAGCTCAACGCGGGCGGCTGAGCACCGCCGTGTTTGCGCGCTGACCCATGAACCCCGACGTCACTAGCCAGTCTGATCCGCGCGTGAAGAGCTTTCTGTGGAAGCTCTTGGGTCGTCGTCTCTTCAGCATGTCGTACCACAACTGGTACGGGTATCGCCGGCGGATTCTGCGCGCGTTCGGGGCGACGGTGCCGGGGACCACGAACTTGCGGCCGACGGTGGCGCTGGATCGCCCGTGGAACCTTCGGTGCGGGGAGTTTGTGCTGGTGGGCGATTACGCGCTGATCCTGGCGCGGTGTCCGATCACGATCGGCGACCGGGCGGTGGTGAGCCAGCGGACCAGCCTCTTGACCGAGGCCCGCGACCACACGCGGTCCGGAGCGTCGCCGGTGCACCGGCCGATCACGATCGGGTCCGACGCGTGGATCGCCACGGACTCGCTGGTGCTGCCGGGGGTGACGATCGGTGCTGGGGCGGTGATCGGGGCGAGGAGCATGGTGGACGCGGACGTGCCCGCCTGGACGATCGCGGCGGGCGACCCGGCCAGACCCCTGAAAAAACGTGAGTTCCGTGTCACAAGCGGCGCGCCGGAAGGGAACTTGCCCGGGCGGGATTCGTAAGACCGGGGTGGGGCTTGTCGCGGCGCGACGCCTACGCACGCGGCGTGGAATTGTGTCGCATCGTTCGGCGCGGGCGCGATACCCTTGGTGAGGTCCGCGCGGTGGTTCGGCGCGGCTTGCGGGGCCATGGGCCCAAAGGACTGGCTGTGAATCGGATGAATCGCGCGGCGGTGGTGTTCGGGATCGCGGGGCTTGCGGTCGGCGCGTGGGCGCAGGTGGTCAGCCCCAGCATCGTGCGGGAGGGCACCGGCGATCGGCGCAAGGCGCTGGACGCCGCGGAACTTTCGGCGTGGTCGAGCGACGCGCTCACGCACGTCTCGGACTGGGTCGGCGGCAAGGCCCCGGCCTCGGGCGACCTCTCGGGCAAGGTCGTGCTGATCTGCACCTATTCCGACTGGTACCCCTCGGCGTCGCGCGGCTTTGCGGTCGCCGAGCGGCTGGCGGCGGGCAAGTCGGGCGAGGGGCTGGTCGTGATCGCGGCCCACCACGCCAAGGAATGGGACAAGGCCAAGAAGAACGCGCCCAAGGAGGGCGTCAGCCTCTTCATCGGGCACGACAAGGACGGGAAGTTCCGTGACGCGATCAACTCGGACCAGGACCCGGATTTCTATCTGATCGACCGGGCCGGGCAGATGCGGTTCGCGGACATCGCGACCGAATCGGTGGACGCGGCGGTGAAGCAGCTGCTGGGCGAGACGAGCGAGCAGGCGGCGGGGATCAAGGGGGCGATCGCGGCCGCCAAGGACAAGGCCGACCGCGAGGCGCGGCGCACCGACGCGATCCGGAGCAACGTGGACACGCGGAACATCCCGGAGCAGACGTTCGCCGACCCGACGCCGGAGGCGTACACGAACGCGCCGTGGCCCAAGCCCGAGAAGGCCAGCAGGGAATCGTCGGGCGAGAACGAGGGTCCCAAGACGCTGACGCTCCCCGCGCCGGGGTCGAGCTTTCCCAAGGACGCGGTTGTGAAGGGGCGGGCGATCATCCTGTATGTGTGGAGCCCGAAGGTCCGGTCGAGCTACGAGACGCTGCTGCGCGAGATGGACCAGGAGCAGAAGCGGTACGGGCGCGACGTGGCGGTGATCGGGGCGATGGCGGACGTGCGCGACCGCGATTCGAGCGACGAGAACCAGAACGTCGACCCGGCGAAGCTGATCGAGCAGGCGCGGAAGTTCGCCAAGAGCATGAGCCTGGAGCACGCGATCACGCTGTACACCGGGAACATCAGCGGGCGTGATTTCAGCGGGGACTCGTCCAGCAGCGAGATCTCGATCCCGTGGGTCGCGGTGGCGAGCTCCGAGGGCGTGGTGCGGTGGGAGGGCCCGCCTTCGGCGCCGGCGTTCCGGGCCGCGATCGAGGGCGTGATCCGGGCCGACCCCGGGGTGAAGGCGCGCCGGGCGGCGGACGAGAAGTATCTGAGCGAGAAGAAGTGAACGCCGATTCACCGCGGCCTTTGCCGCTGTTTCATGTCGCGCTCCACCAGCCCGAGATCCCCAACAACACGGGGAACATCGGGCGGACGTGCGTGGCGTGCGCGTGCGCGTTGCACCTGATTCATCCGCTGGGGTTCGAGCTTTCGGAGAAGGCGTGCCGCCGCGCGGGGCTGGACTACTGGCCCAGGCTCGACGTGCGCGAGCACGCGGATTTCGGGGCGTATCTCGGGAGCGCGGGCGGCGCGCGGGTGTGGGTGTTCACGACCACGTCGGCGCGGACGGTGTACGACGCGGAGCTTGGGCGCGGCGACCACCTGCTGTTCGGGCGCGAGACCGCGGGCCTGCCGCGTGAGATTCTCGAGCGATTCCCCGATCGGTGCGTGTCGTTCCCGATGGTGCGAAACGAGCGATCGCTGAACCTCGCGACGGCGGTGTGCGCGGCGGTGTACGAGGGCGTGCGCCAATTGCGGGCCCGGGGCGAGGTCGGGGTCGACGACCAGGGGCGGCTGGAAATCCACGCGAAAAAAGTTATCGGGACGGGCCAGGACCCAGAACCCGGGCGGGAGTCGGTGCGTAAGTATCTGTGAGCACAGCCTTTGCTCTTCATCGATCCTCCTCTCTTCGGCAGTGGACCGGCCTCGGTTGATCCGGGCCGGTACACTGCTTTCGTGCAAATCGGAAAGACCACATCGTGGGTTGTCGGACGGGCGGGGCGCGTGTCGGCGTTGCTCGGGGCGCTACTTGTTGTGGGTGTGGTGGGCGGGTGCTACGACCCGTTGCTGACACCCGATGAAGAGCGATCGCAATACGACCGATATGACGCGATCCGAGACCAGCGCTCGGCGTCGTTCATCGAGGACGAGTTCGGGCGGAAGCAGCCGAACCTGCGATCGCGGCTGCTTGAGAGGCGTTGAGGAAGCGCGCGAAAAAAACGTACAATTCTTCGTTTCAGACGGAGCGCAGTTTGAGCGCCGTTCGATCTATCTGACGATGAGAAAGCTCGGTATGCTTGCGGGACGCGGTGCGGGGCGTGGAGCCCTTTGGCCGTGCGGCAGGACGCCGGGGGAACTGGCCCGATGAAGCGCAAGTCCAAGCAAGCTCGCTCGACCGTGGCGCGTCGCACCCGCGTGGTGTGGAGCGCGCTCTTGGGCGCGATGACGGTGGTGGGCGGATTGCTGTGGGCGCTGGACGGGGCCAAGGGCCCATCGTCGGGCGGGTGGGCGCTGCCGGCCCTGGTGGCGTCGGCCGGGCCGAGGTCGTACGAGGGGATTTTCTCGACCAAGGCGCCGATCGCGCCGGGGCGTTGGCAGGGGATCGTGATTCATCATTCGGGCTCGGTCGTGGGGACGCCGGCGTCGCTTGATAGCGACGCGCAGTCGCGCGGGCTCAAGGGCCTCGGGTACCACTTCGTGCTCGGCAACGGCAACGGGATCGGCGACGGCGAGGTCCACGTCGGATACCGCTGGATGCAGCAGAAGCCGGGCGCCCACGCGGCCGGGAAGAACGGCGAGTGGTACAACGTCAACACGATCGGCATCTGCGTGATCGGGGACGGGGACCGCAAGGCGTTCACGCCCGAGCAGATGACGCGCCTGGTGGGCTTGGTGAATTCGCTGTGCCGCGAGCTGAATATCCCCGCGGACCGGGTGGTTTTGCACCGGGACGTGGCGGCGACGACGAGCCCGGGCGAGATGTTCCCGCAGGCGTGGTTCCGCGAGCAACTGACGACCGCCCGGTAGGGGGCCCGTCAAAGTCTTTTGGATCAGACCCCGGCGATTGGTCGGGGTTTTTTTTCGCCCGGGCTTTGGGGGTGGACGCGAGAGGAAAGGCCGTGGCTTGGGGGGTGAGGGAGGATTTCCGGGGCCGGTAATGGGGTTCCTGGGACTGATCCTGGCGTCGTGGTCGACACCCCGGCGGGGCTTTGCCTATAAACTGTCCACGCCGCCGCAAGCCCGAGGGCTGTCGGCACGTTCTTGTGTTGTCCGCCCGGGCGGTTTCCGGGCTGGGGCGGCGGGCCGGGTGTGTGTTTGGGAGTGACGAGTGCCGGACCACCCCGGCGACCGAATGGCCGGGGGGGAATCCGTCGAGTCGGGTGGCGTGGAGAACCGGACGGGGGTGGGCGTCGAAAGGGAAGGCTCCGGCGGGTACGCCGGGGCGTGTGTGTCGAAGGGTTGGGGCGCTGCGGCGTCCATCGCTAAAGGTCGGGGGCGCGTGGCGGAGTTCAACAAGGGCGAGACTGTCGAAGGCTACCGGGTGCTGGACCTCCTCGGGCGGGGTGCGGCGTCGGTGGTATACCTCGTCCAAGACCAGAAGACCAAGCAGGTGTGGGCGCTCAAGCACGTGGAGCGGCGCGAGGAGGACAAGGACGCGAGGTTCCTCGACCAGGCCGAGCAGGAATACAAGGTCGGGTCCAAGCTCGATCACAAGAACGTGCGGCACATCGAGCGGATGGCCAAGAAGACCAGGCGTCTGATCCAGGTGACGGACGTCTTTTTGGTGATGGAGTTCCTGGACGGCAAGAGCCTGGACACGCATCCGCCCAAGACGTTTGTGCACGCGACGGACATTTTTCACCAGGCCGCCCTGGGGCTGGCGCACATGCACGA
>JAEUJA010000014.1 GCA_016793195.1 Phycisphaerae bacterium | reverse complement strand
TGACCAGCAACCACGACGCGCCCGACGCGGTGCGGGGGCGGCTGCTGGCCAGCGGCGGGCGCTCGCTGCTGGTGCGGATCGTCGATTGGAAACTCGACAGCTACGACTCCAGCAAGCTGTTCTTTGACCTTGACGCGCAGGTGCTGGGCGCCGGCGGCGAGGTGCTGGGACGCTCGCGCGTGCTGGGGGCGAATGAGGTGAAGGGCAACGGCCTGGACCCGGTGGGATTCGCCAAGCTCGCGGGCCCGACGCTCTTCAAGGCCAAAGCCGAGGAACTGCTGAACGACCCGGCGATCGTGGGTGGGCTGCGATAGCGCGGAATCACTTTGGGTCGAGCGTGGCGTGCCATAGCACGACGATGAATGGGCAATGGGCAATAGGGAATGGGCAATGGGAAGATGCTCCAATTGAGCCGAATCCGTCGTAAGAAAGAGCAGCCGAGGCCGGACGCGGGACTGGCGAAGGGGCGGCGTGGCCAAGTGACGGCGGGGCATTGTCTCCGTGCGCCCTTGAGATTCCACGATCGCGCGTGATTCTCCTACACTTGTGTTGTGACCAGCCGAGTGACCGCCGCCGAGGGCCCGTGGACCACGCGACGATTGCTCGCGTGGATGGGCGAGGCGTTCACGAAGAAGGGGCTGGATTCGCCGCGGCTTTTGGCGGAGATGCTGGTGTCGCACGTGCTCTCGTGCGATCGGCTGAAGCTGTACACGGACGCGGACCGGCCGGCGAGCCCCTTGGAGCGCGAGTCGCTGCGGGGGCTGGTCGGTCGCGCGCTGAAGCACGAGCCGGTGCAGTACCTGGTGGGGCACGCGTGGTTTTTCGGGCTGCAGTTCCGGGTTGATCGGCGCGTGCTGATCCCGCGGCCGTCCACGGAGACGATCGTGGAGCACGTGCTCCAGCACGCACGGACGCAGCCGGGATTCGGCGGGCCCAAGGGCGAGGGGGCGCTCGTCGCGGACGTGTGCACGGGCTCGGGGTGTGTGGCGGTGTCGCTCCTCAAGCACCTGACGGGCGCGCGGGCGGTGGCGACGGACCTTTCGCGCGAGGCGCTGGAGGTGGCGCAGGAGAACGCCAAGCAGCACGGCGTATCGGAACGGCTTGACCTGCTCGAGGGTGATTTGCTGGCGCCGTTGGATGAGTATCCGCCGGCGGCGCAGCGATCGGCGTTGCACTACCTGGTGAGCAATCCGCCGTACATCCCGGACCACGAGTGGGAGGCGGTGGAGCCCAATGTGAAGGACCACGAGCCGCATTCAGCGCTGCGGGGCGGGGCGGACGGGATGGATTTGATTCGACCGATCGTCCGGGACGGGCCGTCGCACGTGCGGGCGGGCGGGCTGCTCTTGATCGAGGTGGCGCACGCACACGCGAAGGATGTGCTTGGGCTGGCGCAGGGGCACGAGCTTCTGGAGGATGCGCGGATTCTCCGCGACCACGAGGGGCTTGATCGCGTGGTGGTGGCGCGGCGGCGGGGGTGAGAAGAAAAACCCTTCAACGCCGCGAAGAAAGACACTTCAACGCAGAGGGCGCGGAGGGCGCGGAGAAAGGCAAGGAACTCGAAGGGCTCGAAGTGATTGACGGGAGGAGGCGGAATCGGGCGGCCTCATTCGGGATCAACCGGGAAATCCGGCGCCATGGAATCCGCGGCGCCTCCGCGCCACGAGCAGCCCTTCGGGCTGCGCGAAGCCCGTGGGCTTTGTCGGGGGTGTTGCTCGTCGAAGACTCCTCGCTCCACCCCCGCCTACTGACGAACAGGCCTTCGGCCTGAGGCCCTCGGAAAACCGGAAGGGCTCTCCTTCAGAGGAAGAGCCTTACTTCAGCGCCTCCTCGATCACTTGCTCCATCTGTTCTTCGTGGGCCGGGTCGTGGCCCACGGCGCTCCACAGCACCTTGCCCTGCGTGTCGAGGATGTAGAACGTCGGCCAGCCGCTGACCTTGTACTTCTCGGCGATGGTCTCGGCCTTGAGGACCAGGGCGTAGGTGTAGCCGTTGTCCTTCATGAACTTGGCGGGGTTGGCGGCGGCGTTGCGCTCGAAGTTCATGCCCACGACCGCGACGCCCTTGTCCTTGTACCTTTCGTGGAGCTTCTGAATCCCCGGCATGGCGGCGCGGCAGGGGGGGCACCAGCTCCCCCAGAAGTCGAGCACGACGACCTTGCCCTTGTAGTCCGAGAGCGACACTTCCTTGGCGTCGCTGTCTTTCAGCGTCCACGCGGGGGCGTCGCTTCCCTTGGCGAGCAGGCCGCGTTCGGCGACGGGCTGCTTGGGGCCCTGCTCGCGCTTGGGCGCTTCGGGCTTGGGCTTGCGGGGCGTTTCGGACTTGACCATGAAGCCGTCGGGCGTGCTCAGCACGAACGCGCCCAGCACGCCGTCGTTGGGGACGACCTCGGTCATGGTCGTGACGCGGGAGGTCGGCTTCTCGTCGGGCTTGGCGGGTTTGGAAGCGCGCGAAACGCGGCGGGGCAGGCGGTCGTCGATCGAAATCGCGATCTCGACGATCTGTGTCGCGCCGTCGGCGCCCGCGGCCTCGTACTGCACGACATCGCAGGTCGCGCCCTCGACGTTGTCGGTGCCAATCGTCTTCAGCGTGGGCGACGCGAGCATCGACGCGAAGGGCTCGTCCTCGATCGCTTCCCACACGACGGACGCGCCGGCGTCGTGGTTGTTGAAGAAGAGCCTGAGGTCCTCGGGCTTGCGGATATCGAACTCGGCGACGACCTTTTCGTTCTGGCGGATCGAGCGGGCGGTGATGGCGTCGAACCCGACCTCGATGGTGCGGAGGGGCTTGGTGGAGGCGTCGGGGCCCTTGGCGAGAAGGTCGCCGACGACGCTGATTTTCCAGCCGCCGGCGTCGGCCCTGGCGAAGGAGACGGCGGTCTTGGCGGCGGTGGTGACGCCCTCGCCGCCGACCTGGGCGCGGTAGCGGAGGACGTTGGCCTTCTTGATGGCGTCGGCGGCCCGCGCGAGGATGGCCTTGGGGTCCTCGAGTTTCTTTGCGTCGCGCTGGCGGTCCTGGGCCGGCTTCTGGAGGGACGGGGGCACGGGTCGGTCGGGGGTTTTCTGCTGGGCCAGCGCGGGGGGGGCCCAGAGCATCGCGGTTGCGAACAGGGTTGCGCCGAGGAACATGCGTGCCGTCATCGCCCACCTCCGTCTGACCGGGGCCGAATCCTGGATTCTGTACGAAGATTCTACGGGTGGGTTCTGGGGGGCGGGTTGTGGGGCGGGCATTGGTCCGGGATGTGTATGGAAGCGAGGGCGGGATGGGCCGGGATGGGCTGGGTTGCCGGCGAGAGCGGGCGGTTCGAGGCGCGTCAACGCCCGGCGTCGCCCGCCGATACACTGGCGGCGATGAACGTGATCGCGCGCGTGAGTGTGTTGGTGCTGGCGTTGGCATGGGCATTGGCGGGCGTAGGGGGCTGCGCGTCGACGGGCGGGCCATCGACGTTCGCGGTGGCGCCGGGGGGGTATGCGCGGGCGTTTGACGCGGCGCGCGAGTCGCTGCGCGACGAGTATTTTTCGATCGATCGGGTGGACGCGGAGGCGGGGGTGATCGTCACGTTCCCCAAGTCGTCGGCGGGATTGGCGACGCCGTGGGATGGCGAGCAGAGCACGCTCGGCCAGGAGTGGGAAGACCTGGCGGCGGACCAGCGTCGGACGGTTCGCGTGGTGTTCGAGCGTGAGCCGGGGAGCGCGGAGGCGTCTTTGGGGCGCGTGACGGTGGTGGTCGATCGGCGGTATCGCCCGGGCATCCGTGTGCCGGCCAAGAGCGTGCGGAGCGCGTCGCTCACGCAGGACCCGGCGCTGGCGCAGCGCGGGATGTGGCCGGCGTATGACGTGGCGGTGGAAGAGGATCGGGCGCTGGCGGCGCGCTTGGCGGCGTCGATCGCGCAGCGGCTGGCCGGGCCGATTTCCGGCGAATCTTCGCCGACCGAATCCGCACCGGCGGATCAGTCGACGACCGACGCCGTGGACGCCGGCGCGGGCTCGCCCTGATCATCGTCGTCCCGCTCGCCATTTCGCCCGGAGTCCCGCTCGCCGGCGGCGTGCCCGTGAGGCGATTGGTCGTCGTGCAGGAAGATCGGCATTCGTCCCAGGGCCCGCGCCACCAGTTCGGCGCGTGAATTGATCGACATCTTTCGGTGGAGCGATTTCACGTGATCGTGGATGGTGTGACGGCTGCGGGAAAGCCCGGCCGCGATCTCGGGCACGCCCAGGCCGGCGGCCAGGAGCTGCATCACGCGTTCCTCAAGCGCGGTCAGCATCTGTCGCCTTCGCAGCAGACCCGGGCCCAGCGACATCGCCGCCCGGCGCGCGATGGCGGGCATGAGCACCCAGAGCAGTTCGGCGGCCTCGCCGGGCTCTTCGGCGTGGAGCGCCAGGGCGATCTGCCGTTTCCCGACGTTCCAGATGGCCACGGCCCCGGTGCGCGAGGAGGCGGGAGCAGGTCCGGTGCGGCGCCACGGGCCCGCGGTGGCGAGTCCCTGCGTCAGCCCGGCCAGCGAGACGCCCGGGGAGGTGGGCGCCGTGAGCGGGACGACGCGCGGCCAGCGTCCGTCGACGCGGACGCCCAGCGAGCGCACGGCGCGCAGCCGGGCGCCGAGGTCGTGGGGCGGGCCGGCGGTGTCGGCGGCGCGGGCGCCGGCGAGTTCGATCTCGTCCACGCGCCCCGTGGCGTCGATGAGCCCGGTGAGGGCCAGGGCCGCGGCCCCGGGAATTCCCGACGACAGCGCGTCGCACACGCGCTCGCACCATCGATCGGAGGGGACGAGCGGGACCTCGGCGAGCCGATCGGCGGCGGCGCAGGCGCGCTGGAGGCGCGTGATCCGGTCCCGGGAAATTCCGCCGCTTTCTGGAGCGTTTGTCACGAGGCACCCCCATCAGGTGCCCCGAAGATCGGGGATGGGGCGCGCGTCGTCGAGGAAAAGGGCGTGCGGGCGGATCACGATTCACGGCGTCGCGGCCACTGGGCACAGGAGTGTGTGGTTTGGCCCCGCGGCGGGCCCGGGCCAATGATCCACGCGAATGACCACGCCATCGTCCACGCCACCGTCCGGGCCGAGTTCTTCGCCGCCGCGCATCCTCATCATCGGGGCCGGGCCCACGGGCCTGGGTGCCGCCTATCGCCTCAGGCAGCTCGGCTATTCGAACTTTCACATGTACGACCGGCATCCGTACCTGGGCGGGCTGGCGCACAGCGTGGTCGATCCGGTGGGCTTCACGTGGGACATCGGCGGGCACGTGATGTTCAGCCATTACAAGTATTACGACGACTGCTTCGACGCGCTGATGGGCGAGGACTACACGCTCAACGACCGCGAGAGCTGGGTGCGGATGATGGGGCGATGGGTGCCGTACCCGTTCCAGAACAACATCCGGCACCTGCCGGCGCAGGCGTGCTATGAGTGCTTGAGCGGGCTGGTTCGGGCCCAATCGGGGGCCCAGTCGGGGCGTGGCGCGATCAAGCATCATTCCGAGGCGGCCAACTTCGGCGAGTTCATCGACGCGGTGTTCGGCGAGGGGATCGCCAAGCACTTCATGAGGCCGTACAACTTCAAGGTGTGGGCCCACCCGCCGGAGATGATGAACAAGCAGTGGATCGGGGAGCGGGTGGCGGTGATCGACGTGGACCGGGCGCTGAAGAACGTGGTGCTGGGGTTGGATGATTTCGGGTGGGGGCCCAACAACCGGTTCAAGTTCCCGCTGCGAGGCGGCACGGGCGAGTTCTACCACCGCTTCGCGCGCCCGCTGGCCGGGCACTTCACGCTCCAGCGGGGCGTCACGTCCATCGACGTGGACGCAAAGGTCGTGACATTCGCCGACGGCGGGACGGAGCGGTACGACACGCTCATCACCGCCATGCCGCTCGATGTTTTGTGCCGCGATGTGCTGCGCGGCGAAGTGCCCGCGACGATCCGCGACGCCGCCTGCCGCCTGCGTCATTCGTCGGGGTACATGGTGGGCCTTGGGATCAAGCGTCCGTGCCCGTCGACCAAGTCGTGGATGTACTTCCCTGATTCCGATTCGCCGTTCTATCGCGTGACGTATCTCAGCAACTACTCGCCGTACATGACGCCCGAGGCGTACACGACGGACGCGAGCGGGCGTCGCAACGGGCGGTATTACTCGCTGCTGTGCGAGACGAGCTCGAGCGAGTTCAAGCCGGTGGATGGGTCGCGGATCGTCGAGGAGACGATCCGGGGGCTGGAGAGTTCGGGGCTTTTGGAGCCCGGCGAGCGCGACGACATCGTGAGCACGTGGACGTATTTCGCGGACTACAGCTATCCCACGCCGACGGTCGATCGCGACGCGATCCTGGCGCAGGTGATCCCGTGGCTGGAGTCACGCGGCATCTACAGCCGCGGACGCTTCGGGATGTGGAAGTACGAGGTGGCCAACACCGACCACACGCTGATGCAGGGCGTGGAATTGGTCGATCGCCTGCTGAGCGGCGTGGCGGAGAAGACGATCGGGCTGGTGTACACGATCACCGACGACGGGCGTCAGGCGGCGACGCACGAGCGGTCGTCGCTGGCGGGCTCGGGCGAAAAGAGGGTGGTCGAGGTGAAGGGGTAGGCGGGTCGGCCGCGTTGTGGGATCGCGCGCTGGGTGAGATTTGAGAAACGTGGTCAAGGACGCAAGGCAGGGCTTGGCAGGAGCACCGATGTCGAGGGCGACATGGGTGGCGCGAGCAAGGACCCACGCATTAGTTGTCGCGGAGCAGGCCGAGGAGGTTGGCGTTCTTGAGCGTGATCCACGGGAGCGCGACGCTGGCGGCGTAGAGGTCGTTGGCTTGGCGGCCCGTGTCGGGGTTGGACCATTCCCAGGCGCGGGTCGTGCCGTCGTCGCGGGTCCATGAGCGCAGCGTGCGGACGAGATCGCGGGCCATGTCGCGCGCGGCGGCGGGGTCGGTGAGATGCATGGCGGCGATGTACCAGCCGCTGGGCGTGGACCAGTAGCCGCCGTTCTGGTATTCGCCGACGGGGGAGATGGACTTTTCCCAGCCGGCGTTGTTCTTGGTGTCGGTGGTGAGGATGTGACGGACCAGGCCGTCGCGGACAGCGTTTTTTTCGCGGTAAGCGCGGACGAGGGCGCGGGAGACGCGGGCGGCGGCTTCGGCTTGGATGATGCGAGAGGCGACCGCGAAGGCGCTGCCCCAGACGTCGGGCTGGTTGCCGACTTCGGTGGCGGAGTGAAGCCAGGCTTCGGAGGCGGCGGAGTTGTCGCTGCGATGAGGCGCCGCGAGAAAAGTCATGGCAATGCCGAAGGAGGTCGACGCACTTTGAAGATGGCTCAGCTTGGCACGCTCATCGTCGCCGATTGCGGTGAAAAGTTTGGAGAGGTGATGCGCGGCGATGGAACGGAGAATGGACGGGAAGAGGAGCGAGCCGGACTTGGTCACGGCGTCGCAGAAGCCCCAATCCTTGGCGTTGTCGATTTCACTGGTGATAACGAGGTCAGCCACGGGTGAGGTTCGGATGGCACGGAAGACGCGATCGCAGAGGTCGATGAGCGGCATCTCGCCGGACGCGGTCTGGATCGGCGCGCGGAGGAAGGAGCGATCCTGCGTGAGACGCCAGTGCTGGTAGACCATGTCGATGAAGTAGAAGTTGTCGTCGAGTGGC
>JAEUJA010000012.1 GCA_016793195.1 Phycisphaerae bacterium | reverse complement strand
CTGTTTGCGGTCGTCAGTGTGGGCTTGCTGGTCGGCGCGATGTTGGAACTTTCCCAGCAGGTCAGGGTGTACATGCGGGCGGGCGGCGGGTTTGGAGCGCCGCGGGCCTCGTGATTCGGGTGGAACCGGACGGATTTGGAGGCCCGAGGTCGTGCCACCCTTCGCGCGTCCGTCGGTACACTGAGCGGAGCCCCGCGTTCTCGGCAAGATCGTCACGCGCCCGACATGAGAACGCGGGCGCGACATTGGAGGCCCGCCACCGCATGGCCCGCAGCAAGTCCGGCGACCTTGCCCCCCCCGACTGGACCTGCCTCAAGTGCGGGTACAGCCTGGTCGGGGTGCGCGTGGGGGGCAAGTGCCCGGAATGCGGGACGATTATCGTGCCGCCCAAGTCCAGCGCGACGCGCGACGACTTCATGACCAACGCGCCGGTGGCGTACCTGAAGGGCATGGCGGCGGGGTATTTTCTGATGATGGTGGGCGGCGTGGGGATGATCGTGAGCGCGTGGGCCGCGAAGGCCAACGCGCAGGCGTGGTGGATGGTGCTCGGGGTGCTGCTGGCCGGGACGTGGTGGGCGGGGGTGTTTGTGGTCACGCAGGCGCGGCGCTCGTCGGTGCGGCCGCACGCGGAGATGGTCGAGGAATGGAGGCGCACGCGGCTGGCCAACCGCGTGACGCAGGCGCTATGGCCGGCGGCATTCGCGCTGGGCGCGACGGGCATGTTCGTGCACCAGGCGGCGATGGCGGCGGCGATGGCCTCCCCCACCGCCACGGTCGGCGGGCTGGGCGCGATGCCCGGGGGAACGATCGCGCTCTACGGCCTGGCGGGGCTGTGCGTGCTGGTCGCGTCGCTGGGGCTGGTGGCGTTGTGCGTGCAGCTCTCGGACCTGGCCGACTGGGCCGGGGACACGGGGCTTGGGAACCGGCTGCGGGTGGCAGCGTGGGGGCTGGCGTTCGGGATTCCGACCGTGGTGTTTTCGCCGCTCGTCGTGTCGATCCCGGGCGTGCCGGGCCCGCTTCTTTTCCTGCTCCAGATGATGTTCGTGCTGGCGATCGTGACGTTGATCGGGTGTTCGCTGATGTTCGTGACGTGCCTGTTCAGCCAGTGCAGCATGGCGTTCTGGGCGGTGCGGAACTCGATCACGGGGCTTGAGCGCGACATCCGGGTGGCGACCAAGAAGGCGAAGCGGTACGAGGCGATCGTGGATCGGCAGATGGCCAATGCGCCGGTGAGCGCGACGCCGAGGTCGCTGAAGGATGCGCCGATCGCGCCCGAGCCCGCGCGTTCGCCGGGGATGAGGCCCAAGGGGCCGTATGTCGAGCCCGCCAAGCCCGGCGAGACCTATGGGGTGGTCGAGGAGTGAGCGCGGGCGCGCGTGGGGCGCGCGTGGGCGCGGCGATGGCGCGACATGAGGTGCGCGGCAAGACGTAAGCGAATACGGCGCGTGGACTCGCTTAGTCCTGACTGTCGACCCGGGTGAGCATGGCGGCGGCGGCGGGGTCGCCGGGGTTGGTCAGGAGCGCCTGGGCGAACGCCGCGCGGGCCTCGTCAACGCGGTTGAGGTCCTTGAGCACCAGGCCCTTGAGGACCATGACGTCGGACTTGGCGCCCAGGGCGAGCGCCTTGTCGAAGCTGTTGAGGGCGTCGGTGAACTTGGCGTCGCGGCGCTGCTGCAGGCCGCGGAGGAGATAGCCGTCGAAGCGCTCGGGGGCCAGCGCGATGACGCGGGCGGCGCACTGGCGGGTCCGGGTGGCGTCCTTGAGCACATAGCTGAGGTTTCCGAGCTGGACCCAGGCCTCGGTGTCGGCGGCGCCGGCCGAGCCCTGGGTGAGCGCGAGCAGCGCTTCGCGTGCGTCGAGCTTGCGGTCGACCTCGACCAGGCAGCGGGCGCGGAGGTGCTGCAGGTCGCGACGCTCCTTGTGGTCGGGCGAGCGGAGCAGGCGGGCGAGGTTGCTCTCGGCGTCGGCGAACTGGGACGAGGCGACCTGGGCCCGGGCCAGGTCTTCGAGGATGGCGTGGTCGTCGGGCGCGAGCAGGCGCGCCTCGTTGAAGAGCGCGACGGCCTTGGCGCTGTCGGAGCGCATCATGGCGATGTGCCCGAGGGTCTGACGGACGCCGGCGTTGTTCTCGAAACTCCCGCCGCGCTCGGTCAGGAACGCTTCGGCCTCGTCGGCGCGTCCGAGGTCGATGAGGATTTCGGACGCGGCGATGGCGTACTGCGCGCCGGAGGGCTCGAGTTCGGCGGCCTTCTGGTACGCCGCCAGCGACTGCTCGCGCCGGTTGATCCGCTCGTAGGCGATGCCGAGGTAGTAGGGCGCATCGACGAGGGTGGGGTCGAGGGTGGCGGCCTTGTTGAAGGAATCGATCGAGCCTTCGAGCTCGGCGCGTTCCATCAGGATGCGCCCTTTGAGGACGTGGCTCTTGGGGACGTTATCGTTGATGGCCAGCGAGCGGTCGACGCCCTTGAGGGCCTTGTCGAGTTCGCCGGCGAGGAACGCCTGGTGGGCCATCTCCCACTCGGTAGCGCTCTTCATGATGTTCATCTTCTCTTTGGCGGCGGAGATGTGCTCGGTGGTGTAGCCGCCGCCGGTGCCCGTGCCGCACCCGCCCACGGCGAGCCCCGCGCCCAGCACAACGAGAAAGGCCCCGACCCGCGTGAGCGTGTCGAGGCCCCCACACACCTGCTTGTTGCGGAGCGGCTTGGAATCGTGGCGTGACGCGCGGGGGCTGTGGGTCATGGCTGTTCTCCCATCACCCGCGTGTGCGTGCCGCGGGCGTTAGTTCGGGTCCGAGGGCGGGCCGGTGTCGTCCTGCCCCTTGGTGACGGTGCTTTCCTTCTTTTCGTCGTCGCTCTCGGGGCGGAGGAAGTCGAAGATGCCCCAACTGGACTTCTTCTTCTTGGCTGCCTGGGCGGCCTTGGCCTTGGCGGCCTTGCTGTCCTTGGTGTTGGCCTTGGCGGTCTTGGTGGCGGCGGCGTTGGTCTTGCTCGTCGCGGCGGACTTGCCGGGCTTCACTTCCTTGACGCTCGCGTCCTTGGCGGACTTGCTCTTGGACTTGCCAGACGCGGACTGGGACTGGGCTTGCGGCTGGGTTTGCGATTGGGTTTGCGACTGGGCGTCCGACGACGAGCCGGCCGCGGAGTTGTTGTCGGCGTTCTGGGACGACGAGTTCGCTGACTCCGGCGAGTTCTCGGCGTTTTCGGCGGCGGTGGACTGATCCGCGCCGGCCTGCGACTGGATGGCGTTGGTCAGGAGCTCGATGTTTGACTTCTCGCCGTGCACGACGCCGGCGTTGCCCGTCGCTTCGCTGGCTTCAAAGCCGGAGTTGGGCTGGGCGGCGGCGTCGGTCGTGTTCGTGTTATTGGTGGTCGAGTCGGAATTGGAGTTGGTCGAGGCCGATTCGGAGGTGCCTGAAGCCTGATTGGTGGGGTTGGCGGCGGAAGTGTCGGAGGTGTCGTTCGTGGGGTTGGCGGGGTTGGCCGTTGAGTCGGTGCTTGTCGGCGAGGAATCGGCCGGCGTGATCTGGGTCGGAGTCTGGGTCGAAGTGGTCGGTGTCACGTTGCCCGAGGAGGTAGTGTCCGCGCTGCTGGTTTGGGTGGCGGTCGAGCCGGCGGAGTCGGTCGTGTTGGTCGTGTTGGTCGTGTTCGCGTTGTGCGAGGCCGCGTTGGTTTCGGTGGTCGTGGCGGAGGTCGAGTCGGTGCTCGCGGGAGTCGTGCTCGCGGCGGTATCCTGAGCCTGATTCGCGGTGCTGTCGTTGTTCACCGGGGTGGGATTGTTCGTGCTGGTCTCGGCCGTGTTGGTCGAGGCGGGATCGGTCGGAGTGGGATCGGTCGGCGTCACTTGGCGCTCGGCCTGGGTGCCGGCGATCGCGGTGTCGCTGG
>JAEUJA010000325.1 GCA_016793195.1 Phycisphaerae bacterium | reverse complement strand
TTCCAGCGCCTGAGCCTGCTGTATGACCGCTTTCTGGCGCTGGTCGCGGTGGGCCTGATCGTGATCTTCCAGCCGGAGCTGCGCCGGGCCCTGGTCCGCCTGGGCGAGACGCCGTTCTTCAAGGGCACGCGTTCGGACATCGACTTCGTCGTGGACGAGATCGTCGAGGCGTGCGCGTACCTGGCCAAGGCGCGATTCGGCGCGCTGGTGGCGATCGAGCGGCAGGTGGGGCTCGACGACGCGGTTGAGGGGGGTACGGTCCTCAACGCCGAGGTTTCGTCGCGTCTGCTCCAGAGCATTTTTTTCCCCGGCGGGGCGCTGCACGACCTCGGCGTGGTGGTGCGCGGGCGGCGCGTGCACAGCGCCAACGTGCAGTTCCCCCTGGCCGAGCCGACCGACATGCCCGACGCCAAGCTGGGCTCGCGTCACCGGGCCGCGGTGGGATTGACCAAGGAATGCGACGCGCTGGTGGTGGTGGTGAGCGAGGAGACGGGTGCGATCCGCGTCGCCGAGCGCGGCAAGCTTTCCGCGCCGCTCTCTTCCGAGGAACTGACGGAGGAGCTGACGCGCCGCCTGGAGGTCTCGCTGCGGGAGAGGCCGCTCCGGGCGCCCGCGGGCGAGTTTTCGTCGGAGACCGCCGAGTCGTTGCAGGAGCCGTCGCGCGAGGAACCGCGGGGGGATGACGGGGCGCCTGGGGGTCGCGAGCCCGGCGCGCGGGATGATCGGGTGGCGTAGGGACGACCGGGAGGGGCGATGTTCCGTCATCTCAGGACCTTTATTCTGGTGACGTTCGTGGCCGCGCTCATCTGGGTCTTCGCCGAGGGCGAGAGCCTGACGCGTCGGAGCCTGAAGGCCGACGTGGTGTTCGAGGGCGACGCCGCGGGCGAGCGTGTGATCGCCGTGTCCGACGCGGGATGGCGTGATCGCGTCGACATCGTGGTGCAGGGGACGGCGTCGGCGGTGACCGAGGCCGAGTCGATCCTTCGGCGGGCGGTGCGTCTGCGCCCGGGCATGTCGGGGGTGCCCACGCAGTCGGGCGAGTTCACGATCGACCTTGAGCAGGCGCTGTCGGACGTGGCGGAGCTTTCCGGCGCGGGCATCACGATCGCGCGGGCCGATCCGCCCGGCGTGACGGTCCGCGTCGACCAGCTCGAGGAGAGGACGCTCGCGGTCGTGCTCGACGCGCCGGGCGTGGACATCGACGGTCCCGCGGAGGTTGCCCCCTCGTCGGTGAAGCTGCGGCTGCCCGCCGAGTTCGCCGCGCGCCTGACCGGCGACACGCCGGCCCGGGTTCGCATCCCTCCCGAGGCCCTCGCCAAGTTCGCGCCGGGGCGGAAGGAGTCGATCGCGTCGCTGCCCGTCGAGCTCCCGGCCGCGGTGGTGGGGGCGCACTCGACGCGCTTTGATCCCGCGACGTGCAGCGTCACGCTCACGCTCCGCAACAACACCGCCAGCCACAAGCTCGCGTCGGTGCCCGTCTTCGTGAAGCTCGCCGCCGTCGAGCTCGGCAAGTGGGACATCGCCATCAACGAGGCCGATCGCTTTCTTACCGATGTCACCGTGACCGGGCCCAGCGACCTGATCGAGCGCGTCCGGCGCGGCGACCTGAAAGTCTCCGCCACGGTGCCCCTTTCTTTCGAGGAGCTTGAGCGCGGCATCGCGGCCAAGGACGCGGTCTTCGGCGACCTCCCGCCCACCCTTCGGTTCGAGGTCCAGAGCGCCCGGGTCCGCCTCGACATCCAGCGCCGCGACGTGGTCGGCCCGCCGGTCCCC
>JAEUJA010000314.1 GCA_016793195.1 Phycisphaerae bacterium | reverse complement strand
GATTGCTCGCGCCACTCGGTGATCTGGATGTCGCGGGGGCTGCCGCCCTCGACGACGCGGTAGGCGCGCGGGAGCCAGGTCGAGGGATCGACCTCGACACGGATGGGCTCGGGGGTGGAGTCTGAGGAGATCAGGAGGGTGGGAGGCTCTGCGTCCGCGGAGGGGGCGAGCGCGTACTTGCGATGAGCGGAGGGCGAGAAGAAGAAGCCGGAGAGGGCGTAGGCATTGAAGATGGCGTCGCGCCAATCGCCGGCGATGGCGCGATAGACCTCGCCGCCCAGGTCGCGGGTCCAGACGTCTTTGGCGTCAAAGGTCCAGGCCATGTCGATCGGGCCCTTGACCGAGCGCGCGAAGCGGCCGGTGGCGTCGAGGACGAGCGTGGCTTCGGGGGGAGCGCCGAGGTAGGAGCCCTTGGCGAGGAGCTTGACGGCCTTGGTGCCCGAGAGAAGTTCGATGCCCAGCGCGGCGCGGACTTTGGCGACGACTTCGTCGGCGGTGGGCGGCTGCGCGATCACCCGGACCGGCGCGTGCAGGGCCGCGAACTCGAGTTCTGCGGCGAGAGCCGTCGCCGACAGGCCGCAGCATGAGGCGGCGATCACGATGGCCCTTCGGGCGGTGGCGGGACGAGCGTACGGGGATTGGAACTGGAGCATGAAGCGGACTCCTCATCTTCGCGGCGTTCTCTTTTCGCGGCGGCGGCTTCCCGATGCATTGGGCGCGGATGGTGGGCGGCGAGTGCTATTTCCTCGCTTGACGCGGCAATCGCGACGGCTTGACGGCGTGCGAGGATTGGGCGACGGCCTTGGCGACGCGCTCAGGGAGGTCGGCGGGGGCCATGATGAAGCTCACACTCATCGCCTTGGTTCCTTTGGCCGGCCCGCGGTTGTGCATGAGGCCGCGGAGTTCGTTGAGGAGCTGGTTGATGCGGCGGATGTTTCGGGGCGTGATCCAACCCTTGATGCGGGCGCCCCAAAGGTCGCGGTCCGGGCCGCGGACCGAGGCGACGCCGTTGCGGACGGCGTGCTTGAAGTCGCGCATACCCAGGCGCATGGCGGCGGCGATAACGGAGACGACGGCGTCGGCGGGGAGGGCGTCGTAGTCGAGGCGGACAGGGCGCTCGGCGACGTCGTACATGGCCCAGGCGTGGCGGCCGCGTTGAGCGCGACCACTCTCGGCGACCAGGCCGCAGGACTCGAGGCGACGAAGGTGAAAGTACAATCCGTCGGGGGCGCGTCCGGTGAGGGCGGCCAGGGCGGAGACCGAGCAGGGGCCGGCGGCCTCGAGGGCGTCGATGATCTCCTGGCGGGCGGGTGAGGCCAAGGCCCGGACCTGGGCCGCGGATCGAATCCAGCCCGTGTCCGCGGCGGATCGGGGCCTGGAACCAGATCGAGCGCCGGCCTTGGGGCTGGGTTTGGGGCTGGGTTTGGGGCGTGGGGCGCGAGAGCGAGCGGCGGGCATACGTTTGAACTCCTGCTGAATTATTCAATCGTACCCGGCCCGCGGTTGCACCGCCAGCCCCCGGGTCCGGGGGATTCGCGAAGATTCAGCAAAAAAACCGCCGACCCGTCACCCCCGGGGCGGGGTGGACGGGTCGCGGCAGTCACGGAGCTAGGGACACGGACCGGCGGCGGTCCGGTTGGTGTCGGCGATCAGTCGAAGATCGCGGTGGTGGCGGGCGGGTCGACGTTCTGCAGCTGCATCGTGGTGTCGATGCGGCAGTTGGACTGGGTGCGGTGGCGTTCGGCGAAGAAGAAGTTGAGCTTGTACGTCCCGCCGTCCTGCAGCCAGTTCAGGCGGTCCAACTCGATGGTCTGGCTGACGGCGGAGTGGATGCCGCCGATGTCGATGACGAGCTTGTTGTCGACGTAGACCCAGACGTCGTCGTCGCCGGTGAAGGTGAAGACCTGGCCGGAGCCTTTCTTGTAGACGAACTCGGTGACGAGCTCGAACGAGAAGTGGAAGTTCTTGGTTTCGTTCTTGGAGTTGCCGTAGAGCTGGCCGTTGATGGGGAAGAAGCCGCCCAGGGACTTGAAGGTGGCGTCGGTCTTGTCGTTGAAGGTGTAGACGTTGGAGTTGGCCTGGCGGACCAGCGTGATGTCCAGGTTCTTGGACATGTTGACGCCGGGGACATCGCGGAACCACTGGTTGAGGCGGTCGCCGCTGGTGAGCTGCCCGCCGGTGGTGGTGGCGAGCGAGCCGTTGGTGTCGCCGCGCAGGGCGTTCATGTAGGAGCGGGGCTTCATGACGTTTCGTCCCGAGGCGTCCTTCCAGTTGGTGTTGGTCTTGTAGCCCATGCTGTTGAAGACGGGCTTGCCCTCGGCGTCGAGCTCGTCCTTGACGATGCTCTGGAAGTGGCCGAAGCCGCCGGAGGGGTTGAGCTCGAAGTCGGGGTGGCCGTTGGTGACGCCGCGTTCGAGGAAGTCGCGGACGATGCCGGTGAGGGTGATGGTGGAGGGCAGGTTGGAATATTGGTCGCTGTTGTTGGTGGACTGGGCCATCGCGGGCGAGGCGAGGGCCAGGGCCGCTCCGGCGACGGCGGCCAGCCTCAGGTTCATCCGGTTCGCGTTCGTCATCATCATTCGATACCTCCCATGCGTCGTTGGGTCCGCCGCCGTCCGGCACACGCCCCGGGTCGCCGGGTCGGCCCCAACACATCAACGCTGAGAAACGGGGCGTGGGGCGTCAACCAATCCGCTCGCGGAAGGCGGCGCGGGGGTTGGCGCGTGCGGAATAGATGGTGTGGAACGGCGATCGCGGGGATTCAAGGCCCGGGTCGGGTACCGGCCGATGTATGATCGGACCTGCGCGCCGGTGGCGACGGACGCCCCCGGTGTGCATTGAGATGGATTGTTTGTCACGATTCCCGGGTGCCGACGGCGGGCTTGCGGGCGGGGGCGGAAACCAAGGAGGGGCGGCGTGGATACGTTCGTGATCGAGGGCGGGCGGCGTCTGACGGGGCGCGTGCGGGTGAACGGGTCGAAGAACTCGGCGTTGCCGCTGACGGCGGCGGCGCTGCTCACCGACGAGCCGGTGACGCTGCGGGACGTGCCGGACCTGGCCGACATCCGCAACATGCTGCGTCTGCTGTCCGAGCTTGGGTGTCATCGCGTCAACGAGGGTCAAGAGGCGTCGACGGTCAAGCTGCACACCGGCGAGGGAGGGAGCAGCCACGCGCGGTACGAGGTGGTGCGGACGATGCGGGCCAGCATCTGCGTGCTGGGGCCGCTGGTGGCGAAGCGCGGCCTGGCCCGCGTCTCGATGCCGGGCGGGTGCGCGATCGGCGATCGTCCGGTGGACCTGCACCTTCGGGGGCTGGCGGCGCTGGGCGCGGAAATCACGATGTCGGGGGGCGACATCACGGCCAAGGCGCCGCGCGGCGGGCTGCGCGGGGCGACCATCTTCCTGGGCGGGCCGATGGGCTCGACCGTGCTGGGCACCGCCAACGTGCTGTCGGCGGCGACCCTGGCCAAGGGGACGACGATCATCGAGTGCGCGGCGTGCGAGCCTGAGATCGTCGACCTGGCGAAGCTGCTGACTTCGATGGGGGCCAAGATCAGCGGGGCGGGCTCGCCACGGATCACGATCGAGGGCGTGGAGCACCTGGGCGGGGCGGAGCACACGGTGATCGCGGACCGGATCGAGGCGGGGACGCTGATCATGGCGGCGGGGGTGACCAATGGCGATATCGTGGTCGAGAACTGCCCTTTGGATGCGTTGCTGGCGGTGACGGATCGGCTGAGCGCGATCGGGGTTGATGTCAGGCCGCTGGACACCAAGTCGGACCCGTGGCGGACGAATGTGCGGGTGACGTGCGGTCGGGTGCTGAAGCCGGTGGAGGTGACGACGCAGCCGTACCCGGGGTTCCCGACCGACTTGCAAGCTCAGTTGATGGCGCTGCTGACGCTGGCGGACGGGAACTCGGTGATTACGGAACGCATCTTCCCCGAACGGTTCCTGCATGTGGCGGAGCTTTCGCGGATGGGGGCGCGGCTGTTCCGGCAGGGGCCGACGGTGGTGGTGTCGGGTGTCCGCAATCTCGTCGGGGCGCCGGTGATGGCGAGCGACTTGCGTGCGTCGGCGTGCCTGGTGCTGGCGGGGATGGCGGCCGAGGGCACGACCGTTGTGAACCGCGTGTATCACCTGGACCGTGGATATGAGCGTCTTGAGGACCGCCTTTGTGCGATGGGGGCCTCGATCAAGCGGGTGGATGACAAGGAGCTGGGGGCGGGGTCCTGCGAATAGCCACGCGACCTGGGCTCTCGGATATCATTGCGAAGCGGGCCGGGATGACCCGGCACAACGTTGACGGCCCGACGACGGGGGTTGGCACGCATGAACGCAAAGCACGGCTCTGAATGCGTGACCCGGAGCGTGCGAGTGCGCGTCCACCCCGCGTATCTGCCGGACCATTCTCGCCCTGGCGAGAGCAGGTTCGTCTTCGGATACCGCATCCGAATTTCCAACGAGGGCGACGTGCGCGTGAAGCTCCTGTCTCGCCGGTGGATCATCGTCGACGGCGACGGGACGCGGCGCGAGGTGAAGGGCGACGGGGTGGTCGGGCAGCAGCCAGAGCTGGCGCCGGGCGCGTTCTTCGAGTATTCAAGCTACTGCCCGCTCGAGCACGCCTGGGGAACGATGGAGGGCTCGTACGAGATGCTGGATCACCTGGGCGAGCGCTTCGAGGCGCGGATCGGGCGGTTCTATCTCGTGTCCGAGTTCGCGGGCGCGGGCGCCGGCGAGGACGAGCCGGGCGACGTCGAGTTGTAAACGGCTCGCGGCACGGCATGGATCGTCGCGGGCGGCGGGGGTGGGCGTTGGAACAGTCGCCGGGGTAGGCGCTGGGGCGGGAAACTCCCCTATCCTTCCGGGATGTACGAGTTGTCGGTCCAGGGAGAGTTCTGTGCGGCCCACGCGCTGTTGATCGGCGGGGTGCGCGAGCCCATCCACGGGCACAACTTCCGGGTTCGCGCGTGCGTGAGCGCGGGCGAGCTCGACGCCGACGGCTTCGTGTGTGATTTTCACGTCGTGCAGCGATCGCTGGGCGAGATTCTGGACGATCTTTCCGATTGCAATCTGCAGGAGCACGCGGCGTTCCGAGAGGGCGGCCCAACGGCGGAGCACATCGCGCGGCATATCCACGCGGAGCTGGCCCGTCGGCTGGGGGCGGCGCTGGCCGGCGGCGGGGCGGCGCCCCGGGCGTGGGTGTCGGCGGTGGGCGTGACCGAGGCGCCCGGGTGCGAGGCGATCTACCGCGCGGAGAGGCCGGGGCGTGCATGAGCGGCTCGAAGCGGACGAAACTGAAATTGTCGGGCGAGGCGGAAGTGGCGGGCCTGGACGCGGGCGACGCCAAGTTCTTCAGCCGCGACCTGTCGTGGCTTGAGTTCAACCGGCGGGTGCTGGCGCAGGCGGCGGATTCGCGCGTGCCGCTCTTGGAGCGGGTGAAGTTCCTGGGGATTTTCACGAGCAACCTCGACGAGTTTTTCATGAAGCGCGTGGGGCTCTTGCGCCGGCAGCTGCACGCCGGGGGCGATCAGGCGCTCCCGAGCGGGCACACGGCGCGGGAGCTGCTGGCGGACGTTCGCGCGGCGGTGGTGTCGCTGCAGGGCGAGCAGCACCGGGTTTACTCGCAGGAACTGGTGCCGGCGCTGGCCAAGGCCGGGATTCACGTGCTGCGGAATCAGGACCTGACCGGCAAGGACAAGGCGTGGCTGTCGGAGGCGTTCCGGGCGAACATCTTCCCGGCGCTCACGCCGCTGGCGGTCGATCCGGGCCATCGATTCCCGTTCATCTCAAACCTGTCGGAGAACCTGGCGCTCCTGGCGACGGCGCCGCGTCATCCGGCGCACGCGGCGGCGCTCGGGGGCATCGCGGTCGAGGACGAGGCGCAGTTCGCACGGGTGAAGATCCCGCCGACGCTGAAGAAGTTCATCACGCTCCCGTCGCACACGGGCTCGAAGGACGTGCGTCTGGTCGCGCTCACCGACACGATCCGGTCGCACCTTGGCGAGCTGTTCCCGGGAACGACGATCCACGAGCAGATTCATTTTCGCGTGACGCGATCGGCGGGGATCCAGCGGGGGGACCCGGGCGCGCTGGTCGAGGGCGACAACCTGCTCACGTCGGTCGAGGCCGAGCTGAAGCAGCGGAAGTTCGCCAAGGCGGTGCGCCTGGAGATCGAGCCCGATCCGTCGCCGGTGCTCCTGCGTCAGCTGCTGGACAAGCTGAACCTCGACCAGCAGGACGCCTACGAGCGACCCGGGCCGATGGATTACGCCGCGCTGCTGGAGATCGCGGACCTTGACCGGCCCGACCTGAAGGAGAAGGCGTGGCGGGGTGTGACGCCGTCGCGGCTGGTGACGGACCCGGCGTCGGGGAGCGCCGGGATGTTTGCGGCGCTGCGCAAGCAGGACGTGCTGGTGCATCACCCGTACGAGAGCTTCCGCGACAGCGTGGAGCGGTTTATCGCAACGGCGGCGGCGGACCCGGACGTGGTTGCGATCAAGCAGACGCTGTATCGAACCAGCCCGGACTCGCCGTTCATCCAGTCGATGATCCGCGCGGCGGAGGCGGGCAAGCAGGTGGCGTGCCTGGTTGAGCTCCGCGCGCGCTTTGACGAGGACCGCAACGTGCGCTTCGCGCGCCAGCTGGAAAAGGCGGGCGTTCACGTGGCCTACGGCGTGATGGGCCTCAAGACCCACAGCAAGACCTCGCTGGTCGTCCGCAAGGAACGCCAGGGCCTGCGCTGCTATGCCCACATCGGCACGGGCAATTATCACCCCAAGACGGCGCAGCTCTATACGGACGTGGGCCTGCTCACCGCGGACCAGGAGATCACGGGCGACCTGGTGAACCTGTTCAACTACCTGACGGGGTTGTCCACGCCGCAGGCGTTCCACAAGCTTCTGGTCGCGCCGTTCAACATGCGTCAGCGGTTCGCGGAGTTGATCGGGCGCGAGACGGCGAACGCCGCGCGGGGCCTGCCGGCGCGGATCATCGCCAAGTTCAACAGCCTCGAGGACCTTGACATCACGGAGCGCTTGTACGAGGCATCGCGGGCGGGGGTGAAGGTCACGCTGATCGTGCGAGGGTTCTGCTGCCTGCGGCCGGGCGTGAAGGGCCTGAGCGAGAACATCCGGGTGATCTCGGTGATCGGGCGGTTCCTCGAGCACTCGCGCATCTTCCACTTTGCCGCGGGCCAGGAGGACGTGCTGGACGGCGACTGGTACATCGGGAGCGCCGACTGGATGCACCGCAACCTGAACACGCGGGTGGAGGCGGCGTGCCCGGTGGAGGACGGGGCGGCGCGCCGGAGGCTGCTGCGGATTCTCGAGGTTTCGCTCGAGGACGGACGCCACGCGTGGGAGCTGTCGGCCGGCGGGACCTACACGCGGCGCACGCCGCCCGTCGACGCGGCGCCGGACTCGGCGGGCGTGATGGGGACGTTCGCGACGCTGATGGCCGACGCGCAGGCAGGGTGAGGGACACATGGCCAAATAGCAAATAGCAAATGGCCAAATGGCAAATGAAGAGAAGAAGTATCGCAGTGGCGGAGCGGCGGAGTGGCGTGAAGCTCCTAGTGTGCGTTGGTGAGCACGCGGTCCAGGGCCGCGACGACGTCGGCGGTTGCGATGCGATCGACGCGGCAGCGCTCGGGGTGGTCGTTGGCCAGCTCGCTCTCGGGGAGCGTCGGGTCGGCCCGGAGCAGCTCCTCGGGCGCGCCGGGCCTGGTCGGGATGACGGTCCAGCGGTGGTCGGTCGGGCCGAAGAGCGAGACGAGCGGCACTCCCAGCGCGGCGGCGATGTGGCGCGGTCCGGTGTCGTTGGTGAGCATCACGCACGCTCGCGCGACGACACCCTTGAGCGAGCCGAGCGTGATGCCAAGGTCGGTGAGCGAAACACCGCCGCAGGCTTGCGCGATCGAGCCGACGAGATCGCGCTCGCCCGGCGAGCCGTTGACGAGCACACGGAGGGCGTGACGCTGGGCGAGGTGTTTTCCCGCTTCGATGAAGCGATCGGGCGGCCAGCGTTTGGCCGCGTCGTTGCCGCCGGGGTTGAGAATCGCGAATCGGGTGTCGCTGGTGATGCCGGCGCGGGAAAGGACGTCGGCACTGGCCGCGGACTGCTCGGGGGTGGAGGCGAGTTCCATGAAGCGAGGCGAGTCGTCGGCGTCGGGGGCGAGGAAGGCTTGGGCGAGGGTGTCGTAGTAGCGGACGGCGGCGACGGGGGCCCACGAGCCGTCGGCGCGCTTGGGGGCGCCGAGCTTGTGGGTCAGGAGCAGCCCGCGCGCGTCGCGTTCATAGCCGATGCGATGTCGTATGCCTGCCAGACGTGTGATGAGGGCGGAGGAGAAAGAGTTGGTGAGGAGGAGCGCGGTGTCGTAGCGGCGATGGCGGACCTTGGCGGCGGCGTGCTTGGGCCCCATCACGCCGCCCGGAGCGGCGACGTGGACCTCGTCAAAGACGTCGAGCCCGGCGAGAAGCTGGTCGATGCCGGGGCGGACCAGCGCGCCGATGAACGAGCCCCTGAGCGTGTGGCGGAGGAGGCGGAAGGTGGGCGTGGCCATGACGGCGTCGCCGACCCACGAGGGGGCGATGACAAGTAGTCGGAGGGGGCGGAGGGGGTCCGAATCGGGCACGGGGTGAGGGTAGGAAGGAAGGCGGGCGCGGCGCGTGGCCGCGTGAGCACGCGGCACGTTTGTGGGGCCGCTTGAACGCTTCGTTAGCCGTGTCGCTTCGTCAGGCGGCGATGTCGACGCTTGCGTGCGCGGCGGCGATCGTCTTGCGGAAGATCAGCCAGCGGACGCGCGGGTAGCGTTCGCGGAGCAGGTCGAGCACGGCGTCGATCGCGCCGGCGTGCGCCGGGTCGATGATGACCGAGCCCAGATCGCGTTCGAGCTCGACGCGCCCGTGGGCGTCGGCGAGTTCGACGGGCATGAGCGCCTTGCGCCCGGCCGGCCAGGTGTGGACCAGGCGAGCGTCGAGCTCAACCGCCCACGCCTCGATCGCGCCGGCGCGGTGGTCGTGCCCGAGGTCGTGGCTGGTGAGGGCGGTCATGCGGTCCTCCGCTCGGCGCGACACGATCGCGACGGGTGTGAGCGTCGTATCGACGAACAGGAGTGCGATCGCCATGCCGCGTGGCGGGGGTGCGCGGAGTAACACGATTGGGGCGCCGCACGGGCGCGCCAGGCGCGTCAACCGCTGCGAGCGACAGGCGTGGCACGTTCGGCACGCGCGGGCCAGGCGGCGTTCGCGGCGTGGGCGGCGTGCGCGTCAGAGCCGGGAAGTCCGGCCCGCGCGTCACGGGCGGCCCGCACGGCGCGTCCCCCACCCTCGCGCGAGGCGGCACAGGCCGCACAAACCCGCTCGCCGCGCTGGTCTCCACGACGCGATCACACCCCTGGCCGGCGGACCGTGCGAGATTCCCCTCGCCCGGATAACCCCCGCTGCTGCCACGTTCCCCGGCCCAAGGCCGAACAGGGCATGTTCGCCGCCGCCTTGACCGCCCGGATCGATCATCTACGATCACGCCTGCCTCGGAAAGGGCCGATGTGTTCGGCGGCCCGACGGGGCGCGACAAATCGGGGGCGTAGCTCAGTTTTGGTAGAGCGCATCCATGGCATGGATGAGGTCACGAGTTCGAGTCTCGTCGCCTCCACTCGACAACGAACCCCCGCTCCGGCGGGGGTTTGTCGTTTTTGAGGCACGCCAGATTCCCCTCGCCCCTGTCTCCGGCCCCGTCCCGGGCGGCGTGGGCGGCGCTGACGCTGCGCGGCCTCGCGCTCGACTCGCCATCGGCGAGTGGCCATGTGATCTCGACCGAGGCCGACGCCCTCGTGCGCGACGATTCGACGCTCATCACTCGCTTCGCCGCCGCGTTGCCACGCAGCCTCCCGATGCCGAGTGCACGGCCTGAGCAAGGTCAACCTCCTTGCGGCCTTGGATGCACTCGATCGCTCCTGCCATACGGAGGTCGGTGAGGAGATGCTCACCGCAAGTTTCATCATTCACCCCCTATCTGGGTGGTGCGTTGCGCGAAAGTTGGCCGCTCGTGAGGGGTTTGCGGTTGTGGGGCTCGCACGGTCGGGTAGCGTGGGCGAATGACCGCTCCCACACTCACCACGCCATCGAACACCGCTTCGCGTCGTGGCGTGCGCCGATCGCGAGGAACGTGCGCACGGCCGCTCCGAACGCTGCTGGTTGCGCTGGCGGTTTTGCTTTTCACGGCGTGCGCGCGGCCGTCGCTTGCCTCCGCCTCACTCGCGTTCCAACCCGCCTCCCAGCCTCCCGACTTGTCATTGCCCGACACGATGAAGCTATCGCGCTTGGTGGACCTGGCGGGGGAAGTCTCGGGCGTGGCGTACAGCTACAACCCGCAGGAGCTTGAGCAGAGCGTGACGCTGCGCGTGCCGGGGGGGCTGGCTCGCAAGGACGTGCCGGAGTTCCTGTCGTTCGTGCTGGCGTCGCGCGGGTTTACGACGGTGCGGACGCCGGGGAGCCCGGTGATCAGCGTGGTGAAGATGGAGGCCGCGGCGGGGCTGGCGCGGGTGAGCAAGGACGCGGGCGACTCGGGCGGCGCGGCGTTTGTCACGCAGGTGGTCAAGGCCAGGCACCAGACGCCCAAGGCGCTCGTCGAGGCGATCAAGGGCGCGCTGTCGAAGGCCGGTGGGAGCGTGGCAGCCTTGGGCGAGTCGAGCTATCTCATCATCAGCGACCTTGGGCCGCGGGTCGACGAGGCGCTGGCGATGCTCGAGCGGCTCGACGTGCCGGACACGACGGTGCTGCGCGAGGTGCCGCTTACCAACATCAGCGCCGGGAGCGCGATCGCGACCTTGCAGTCGCTCACGGGCCCCAAGAGCCAGAGCGGAAGGAAGCTGGCGGGTGATCTGGTGGCCGGGCCGGACGGGCGGTCGATCCTGCTCGTGTGCCCGCCGGAGGCGGAGGAGTCGTGGCGATCGCTGATTACGGCGATCGACAAACGCGAGGCGACGACAACGCAGACGTACACGCCGCGGTTCTTTGCGCCGCGGGACGTGTCGAAGCTGGTTGAGGCGGTGGTAACGGGAGGTGGCCCGGGGGCGGGGGCGGGGGCGGATAGGGACGATCGTTTCCGCGTCGTGGTGGATGAACTGACGGGCGGCTTGATCGTGACGGCGACGGCATCGCAGCACGAGAAGATCGAGGCGCTGATGGCCCGGCTTGACGCCGCGGAGCGTGCGCCGACGCCGGTGAAGTCGTTCCCGGTGCGGAACCGCCCGGTGGATGAGTTGCTCGCGACGTTGCAGCAGTTGATCGCGGCCGGGGCGCTGGAGGCGCCGGGTGAGGATGGGAGCGGCTCGGCACGCGGCGAGGCACGC
>JAEUJA010000206.1 GCA_016793195.1 Phycisphaerae bacterium | reverse complement strand
GGGCGCGGCGGCGATCGGCTCGGTGAGCTTTGCACGCGAAGACGGCGGCCCGATCGCCACGCTTGATTTGTCGCAGGTGACGCAGGGGGCGGACGCGGGGTTCGTGGCGTCGCGCGATGGGTTCCACTGGACGTTTGCGCCAGGCGCGGCGAGCAAAGGCTCCTTCGCGTGGGTGGCGGCGCAGGTGTCGGCGCGATAGGCGATCCGCCGGATATGGTGCCGGTAACTGCGGGTTCGTGGCGGGCGGGTTGATCGCCACCTGAGTCTGGCGTGAAGGGGCACTGGGGCACGATCTCTCGCCGGGCTCACCTCATCCGCCTGTCTGAATCTCGAATTCATACTCGCCAGAGCCGATCCGAACCGTGATTTTCCCATGCGCAGGCATCGTGCTCTCGATCTCGCGCCCGTCCATGCGGACCTTCGATGAGTCAGCGATGGGCAGGGCGACGTCCGCCACCACGTTCGGCGGCACAACAACCCTCAGAACTAGCCGCCCGTCAACCCATCTCCACGACGACTCGATCGTCCCCGCGATCGAACGATACTTCGCGCTGACCTGATCGAACGCCTTCCCGCCGTGACCAATCCGCGGCACGACCACCGGCGCGATCCGGACCTTCGCAAACCCCGGCTCCAGCGGCCTGATTCCCGCGATATCGCCGAACAAGTAATCGCCCACCGCGCCGAACGCGTAGTGATTGAACGAGTTCATGCCCACGTCCTGGAAGCCGCGTTCCGGCGTCCAGCCGTCCCAACGCTCCCACATCGTCGTTGCGCCCAGCTTCACCTGGTACAGCCACGACGGGTAGTCGTCGTTGAACAACAACCGATGCGCCACGTCATCGCGTCCCGCGTTGTGCAGGCCCGTCAAGAGCCGCGGCGTGCCGATGAACCCCGTCGCAAGGTGGAAGTTCTTCTTCTCGATCGCGCGGGTGTAGTGTTTGGCTGAGTCCGCCCACCGCTCGTGCGGGATCAGGCCCATCGTGAACGCCAGCGCATAGCCCGTCTGCCCGCTCTCGCGCAGCGAGCCGTCCTCCGCCAGGAACCGGGCCTGAAACGCCTTCACGGTCTCATCCCGGGCCGCATCAAACGCGTGCGAGTCATCGCTCTTGCCGATCACCCGCGCCATTTCGCTCATCATGCGGAGCAATTCGGCGCGGTACGCCGTGTCGATCAGGTCCTGCGACGTCGGATCGCCGAGGTTCACCCAGTCGCCGAAGCCCCCCACCTTCGCGATCCCATTGGTGGTCTTGGAATCCAGCCACGTCATGTACCGCTTCATGGGCCCGTAGTTCTCGCGGATGATCCGCGTGTCGCCATAGGCGTGGTACATCCAGTTCGTACACACGATCGCCGCGTCGCCCCACGCGGTCGAGCCGCCGCGCTCGTTGACCTTCGGCGCGACGTGCGCAAAGGTGCCGTCCTCGAACTGCGCGTCGTGCGCCAGCGTCTTAAGCCAGCGCGACATGAACGACGCGATGTCGAAGTTGTACGACGCGGCCTTGATGAAGAACTGCGCGTCGCCCGTCCAGCCCAATCGCTCATCCCGCTGCGGACAGTCCGTCGGCACTTCGAAGTAGTTGCCTTTCTGCCCCCAGATGATGTTGTGGAAGAGTTGGTTCACGAGCGGATCGGACGTCGCAAACTCGCCGGTCCGCGGCATGTCGCTGTGCGCCACGATGCCCGTCACCATCGACGCCGAGGGCCTGGAATCGAGCCCCGTGATCTCGACGTACCGGAAGCCGTGGAACGTGAACGGCGGCTCGATCGTCTCGCGCCCGCCCTTGAGCGTGAAGAAATCAGTCGCGGTCGCGCCGCGGAGGTTTGACGTGTACAGCGTGCCGTCGGGGTTGAGGAACTCGGCGTGACGCACCGTGAGCGTCTGGCCCGCCTTGCCGCTGACATTGAGGCGCGTCCAACCGACCATGTTCTGACCGAGATCGAACACAAAGCGGCCCGGGCGGGGCTCGCTCACCGAGATCGCCGGGAGCGACTCGAAGTGACGCACCGGCTCGGCGGGCTGCGGCTCGATGACGAACGCGGGCACGGGCTTCTCGGGTTCGCCGAAGATCGCGCGGACGATCGACAGGTCGCCGATCTCGCCGGCGCGCGGGAGCGACAGCGTCTCGCCCTCGCGCAGCGTGATCGACTTCTTCTGGCCTCCGATCGTGTACTCGACGTCGAGCGTCTTGACGACCTGGTACGCCGGGTCGCCGAGATTCTGCGGGTTGATCGCCAGCGACAACCGGCCGTTCTCGATCTTGGACGCAATCTTCGCCGTCACGTCCGCGGCGCGGCGAGCGGCCCTGGACATCACCCCCACCGCCGGCGCGCTCCACTTCGACGCGTCAAAGTCCGAGGTCGACCAACCGGGAATCTCCAGGCGCGAGTCGTAGATCGAGCCCATGTAGTTGTCGGTGGCGCGGATCGGGCCGAATGCCGCCCGCCAGGACGGCCCGGTCGTGATGACCTCGCTAGTTCCATCTGTATAGGTGATTTCCAGCTGCGCTCGGAATCGCGCGGCCTGGCCGTAGTAGTGCCGCTGGCCCGTGTAGCCCATGAGTCCCGCGTACCAGCCGTCGCCCAGCACCGCGCCGAGGCAGTTCTCGCCGCGGCTGAGCATGCCCGTCACGTCATAGGTCTGGTGATAGACGCGGTGGTTGTAGTCGGTCCAGCCGGGCGTGAAGAGATCGTTCGACACGCGCTGGCCGTTGATCTCGGCCCAGTAGACGCCCAGCGCGGTTGAGTACAGCGTCGCGCGGGCGATCGCTTTTCCTGGCGGCGTGGCGAAGGTCGTGCGGAGATACGGCGCGGGCGAGAAGTAGTGCTCGGTATTTCGGTTGCCGCCCCACGGCTGGCCCTTCACCACTTCGACCGCCGTCCACGCCGTGGCATCAAAGCCGACGCGGTCGGCCGCGGTGGGCGCGAGCCCCTCGAACAGCTTGAACAGACCGTTGAAGGGCACGCGCTGCACCTGTCCATCCGCGTAGGTGATGTACAGCTGCCCGGTCACCGCGGGATTGAACCCGTCGTGATTCACGACCCGGATCGCGATCGTGTTGGTGCCCTTGGCGAGCGCCGCGCCCGCGTCGATCGGCGTGAGCAGGTTCCATCGCGTCAGTTGACCAACCGCACGCGCGTTGATCGAGACATCCGCGATCATGTCGGCGGTGCCCGCAAAGAACGCGGAGGAGACCACGGAATCGGCACGAACCTCGAACTCGGAACGGAACGTGGCGTCCCGCTCCGCTCGGGCCGGCGGCCCGGCAAGCCTGATCCACGGCATCGCGCGCAATTCGTCGCGCACGTCCTGGGTCAGTGGCGGCTTGGGCCCGTCGTCCAGCCCGATCCACTCGGCCTTCCACTCGGATTGATCGAGGAGGCCGATCGAGAACGACGCGGGCGTGCTCCAGCCGCATTCGGCGTTTGCCTGATCCCACACGCGGACGCGCCAGTGGACCAGCGAGCGCGAGGCCAGCGACTTGCCGGCGTACTCGATCTGATTGGTCGCGCGGGATTCAACCCGTCCCGTGTCCCACAAGTCGGCCTTGCCCGGCGCCAGCAGCTGGGGCGACGTGGCGGCCAGGACCTGATACGCCGCCTGCGAGAGGTTCCTCGCGCCGGACGACGTCGCCTTCAGTTCCCACGACAATCTCGGCGAGGTGGTGCCGAGCCCCAACGGCTCGGTGCGATACTCGGCCCGCAGGTCCGAAACGCGGAGCGAGCCGGGCGAGCCGCAACCGGTCATGGGCAGCACGGTACAAAGCAGCACCAGCAGCCAGGCGGCGCACGCGAGCGGGTGACGGAGCAGGTTCATTGGCATGGGCGGACTCCCCGACTGGTCCGGCTGCGGGCAATCCGCGGCCCGGAGCCCGGCATTATGGCGAATCGCGCGGAAGCCTGCACGCCGGGGCGAGTTCCCATCAATAATGGTGTCCTTGCGACAGGAGCTTTCCATGCACCGAGTTTTCGCCCTCGCCGGGCTTGCGGCTGGAATCACCGTTGGTTTCTCGTGTTCGTTCAACGTGTGTTTGGCCCAGGACGCAACGCCCGCCGCGCCGGCAGACAAGG
This sequence comes from Phycisphaerae bacterium, assembly GCA_016793195.1. GTDB lineage: Bacteria > Planctomycetota > Phycisphaerae > Phycisphaerales > UBA1924 > JABWBC01. Next base: position 8,558 of record JAEUJA010000206.1, on the reverse strand, counting down.
CCCCGGAGCCCGAGAAGAAGAATGATGGCTCGGACGGCAAGTGGGATGTTGCCAACCCGCCGACCGATGGCTCGCGCGGCGGCTGGGGCTGGAAAGACGTCGCGCTCGACACCGATGAGGGGACGTGGATGTCGGTCGACGTCTCGCCCGACGCCAAATCGATCGTGTTCGATCTGCTCGGCGATCTCTACACGATGCCGATCGAGGGCTCTGCCGACGGCTCGCAGGTCAAGTGCATCGCCGAGGGCTTGCAGTGGGACATGCAGCCGCGGTTCAGCCCCGACGGGCAGTGGATCGCGTTTGTCTCTGATCGCACGGGCGAGAACGGCAAGGGCGGCGACAACATCTGGATCGTGAGGCCCGACGGCACGGGCCTGCGCCAGATCACCAAGGAGAGTTTCCGGCTTGTCACGCAGCCGGTGTGGACGCCCGACTCGCAGTATGTCGTGGCGCGCAAGCACTTCACGAGCCGTCGAAGCCTGGGCGCGGGCGAGATGTGGATGTACCACGTTTCCGGCAAGGCCGACGGCGTGCAGTTGACGGCCAAGCAGAGCGAGCAGAAGGACACGGGCGAGCCGGCGGTTTCGGCGGACGGTCGGTATCTCTACTACAGCCTCGACGCCTCAGCGGGCGGTGGCTTTGAGTATGACAAGGACAGCAACCCGGGGATTTACGCGGTCGATCGCCTGGACATGAAGACGCAGGTGACGGAGCGATTGATCGCGGGTCCCGGCGGCGCGTGCCGTCCCGTGCCATCGCCGGACGGGAAGAGCGTGGCGTTTGTGCGGCGCGTTCGCTACGAAACGACGCTGTTCGTGATGGACCTTGCGAGCGGGAAGACGCGGGCGGTGTATTCGCCCTTGGAGCGGGACAACCAGGAAACGTGGGCCGTGCACGGCGTGTACCCGGCGATGGCGTGGATGCCGGACGGTGGGTCGATGGTGCTGTGGTCCAAGGGCAAGATTCGTCGCGTCGACATGGCAACGGGCAAGGACTCGGTGATCCCGTTCCGCGTGAAGAACACGCGGAAGGTGGCGGAGGCGATCCGGTTCCCGATCGAGGTCGCGCCCGCCACGTTCGACGTCAAGATGATCCAGAACGCGACGGTGTCACCCAAGGGCGATCGCGTGGTGTTCCAGGCGTTGGGACATCTCTATGTCGCGGGCTTTGACGGCAAGGCGGTCGGCGAGCCGAAGCGGCTGACCAACGCGACGGATGAGTTTGAGTACAACCCGAGCTGGTCGCGCGACGGGCGGAGCATCGCGTATGTCTCGTGGAACGACGAGCGATTGGCCAGCGTGTGCATCGTTGGAGACAACGTCCCGGGGCCCGACATCATCACCACCGAGCCCGGGCACTACTCCAATCCCGTCTTCAGCCCCGACGGCGCGACGATCGTGTTCGAGAAGGGGGGCGGCGGATACCTGACCAGCCCGCTGTGGGGACGCGATCCGGGCGTGTACGCGGTGCCTGTGGCCAACGCGAGCGGAAACCTCGGCCTGAAGGTGCCGCCGAAGTTGATCTCGCGTCGCGGGAGTTCGCCGCAGTTCGGCAGTGCGAGTGATCGCGTGTTCCTCACGGCCCGCGAGGGCTCGGGCGAGTCCGACGGCGTGTCGCTGGTGTCGGTGCCGGTCGGCGGCGTCACGCCCAAGGACGTCGAGCGCACGCACTACAAGAGCGACTGGGCGACCGAGATGGTTGTGAGCCCGGACGGCGAGTGGATCGCGTTCGTGGAACGGTACCGCGTGTATGTCGCGCCGTTTGTCGATGCGGGCAAGGCGATCAGCGTCGGCCCTGGCGGCGCGGGCATCCCGCTGGTCAAGGTCAGCAGCGGCGCGGGCAACTATCTGCACTGGTCGGGCGACAGCGGCGCGGTGCATTGGACGATCGGGCCCGAGCTGTCGACGGTGCGCGTCGCGGAGGCGATGGCGCAATCGAAGTTTGCCAGCGCGGCGGAGGAGAAGCCCGCGCCGGTGACAACCGCGACGATCAAGATGTCGGCCAAGCACGACGTGCCGATCAAGGGCGACGGCGGCGCGAGCGTGATCGCGATCAAGAACGTGAAGATCCTCACGATGGACAATCCCGCGGGCGCGTTCGACGCGAGCGCGCGCGGGAGCAAGGTGATCGAGCGCGGCGTAATCGTGGTCGAGGGCAACCGCATCAAGAGCGTGGGCAACGAGAAGGATGTCGCGATCCCCGCTGGCGCGTCGGTGATCGACGGCAAGGGCGGCGTGGTGACGCCGGGCTTTATCGATGTGCACGCGCACGGCGCCCAGGGCGAGAACGGGATCACGCCGCAGAACAATTGGAGTGCCCAGGCGAACCTGGCGTTCGGCGTGACGACGATCCACGACCCGAGCAACGGGACCGAGTCGGTGTTCTCGGCCAGCGAGATGGCGCGAGCGGGGCTGATTACGACGCCGCGGATCTTCTCGACGGGAACGATTTTGTACGGCGCGACGGGCGCGTACAAGGCGGAGATCGAGACGCTGGACGACGCGATCTTTCACTTGAAGCGATTGAAGGCGGTGGGCGCGTTCAGCGTGAAGAGCTACAACCAGCCGCGGCGCGACCAACGTCAGATGGTGCTGGAGGCGGCGCGGCGCGTGGGGATGATGGTCGTGCCCGAGGGCGGCGCGCTGTATCAGCACAACATGACGATGGTCGCCGACGGGCACACGTCGGTCGAGCACACGCTGCCCGTCGAGGCGATCTATCGCGACGCCGAGACGATGTGGGGTTCGAGCCAGACGGGCTACACGCCGACGCTGCTGGTGGCGTACGGCGGGATGGGCGGCGAGAACTACTGGTACGCCAAGACCAACGCGTGGGAGAGCTCGCACCTGATGAACTTCGTGCCGCGCTATGTGGTTGATCCGCGCTCGCGCCGGCGCACCGACGCGCCGGATCAGGAGTGGAACCACGTAATGGAGGCGCGCGTCGCCAAGGACATCCTCGACGCCAAGCAGGGCGGCGTGATCCGATCGAGCGGCAAGGGCGGCGGGCCGACGTTGGGCGCGCACGGGCAGTTGGCGGGCCTCGGGCCGCATTGGGAGCTCTGGTCGCTGGCGCAGGGCGGGATGTCGCCGATGGAAGCGCTGCGGGCGGCGACGATCGACGGCGCGTGGTATGTGGGGCTCGACAACGACATCGGCTCGATCACGCCGGGGAAGCTCGCGGACCTCTTGGTGTTTTCCAAGGACCCGTCCCGGAACATCCGCGACACCGAGAGCATTTCGATGGTGATGCTGAACGGGCGGCTGTATGAGGCCGCGACGCTGGCGCAGGTCGCGCCGGTGGCTCGCCCCGGGCCGAAGTACTTCTTTGAGGAGCTGCAACGCGGGTCGGGCACGCCGCTGGCGGTGGAGGCGATCATGCGGAAGGCGGCGGCGAGCGGCGGGGTGTGCGCGGGGTGCGGCGTGAGGCACTGAGCGCGGCGAGGCGTGCGCGCCGCGGCGCCGAGTGAGTTCGCATTGCTCGTTCGTATCGGCGCGTGTTCAGCCGGCAGTGGCGTCCGCGCTGGTGCCGCCAAGCGGGGCCATGTATTGGCCGTCGATCGCGGGCGCGGGCCTCGACGACAGCAGCTTGATGGCCGCGACAAAGCACACCAGGCTCGCGACGCCGATCACGCCGGCGATAATCCAGTTTGTCTGCTCCGACAGACCCGCCTGGCGCAACACGATCTGCCCGAGATTCCAGAGCGAATTGACGGCGATGTGGGTCGCTATGGAAGGAAGGATCGATCCGGTCCGCCACGTCAGGTATCCGAGCCAGACGCCGAGCGTAAACGCCAGCGCCATGGCGGGCGGATCGACGTGCGCGATCGCAAAGAGCGTGGAGCTGGCGGCGAGCGAGGCCACGACACCCCAGCGGCGCATGAAGCGTCGGAAGATCAGGCCGCGGAACAGCATCTCCTCGCAGACGCCGGGGAAGAGGCCGATGTAGAGAATCCACACGGCGGCGGAGGCGACGGGCATGGTCGACCATGCGTCGGTCAGCCCCGAGGTCGACATAAGACTCGGAAGCACGCTGGCGGCGACGAGGCTGAGGGCGAACGGAACGCCGCCCGCCACGAGCACGACAAGCCACTGAGCCGGCGAGAGCCCGGGAGAGACGATGGCCAGGTGGCGTCGCGCGGGCGTCTTGCCGCGGTGCCAGCGCCAGAGCAGCGCCACGCTGAAGCACGCGAGTTGGAACGGGGTGTTGGTGAGCACAAGGGCCACGGCGGGGCTTGTGGTGAGCCATTGCTGGATGCTCTCCGGCGCGTGGCCCTGCGCCATGCGCACGAGGACGACCGCGACGATGACGGCGACGATCGCCACGATTCCCGCGAACATGGCGACGGCATAGGCCAGGAAGACATCGGCGACCGGCGCGGGAGTCGGCGGCGCGGGCGCTGGCGGCAGCGAGGGTGGGCTTGGCGCGGCGGATGCTGAGGCCGCACTGGGAGCGGGAACGGCCGGGTCGTGCGGGGGGCCTTCGTTCATGGACAACTCCGTATGCGTCGCGGGCCGGCGTGTGCGGGCGAGCTTGGGCGGCGATGCGTGGGGGCGCCGATATCGATTCTCGGCGTGTCGGAGAATACCAAAGCTGTGTTTGGCCACGCGGCGGGGTGGATTCGTGACGATGACGATCGGGCCGACGCGATCCCGCCGAGGCGGCCGGATGCCGATGACGCGGTGTCGGAGTGGTGATACAGATTGGGTGAGAATCCCGGTCACCGCAGGGTGGAGGATCGGAAGTACATGGAACCCCACGCGGAGCGCGGGGCTACCCAAGGCGCCCGGATTTCAAGCCAATTCCATGTGCCGGACTCGCGGGCCCACACGCAGGCGAGCACGGACGGGGCACGCCGGCCCCACGTTGGGCGATCAAAGCGGTGGCGGGGAGACGTTGTCCGTGGGCGGACGAGGGTGGATATACTGGTGCGTGCCGCGGGCGTAGTTCAGCGGTAGAACGTCAGCTTCCCAAGCTGAATGTCGGGAGTTCGATCCTCCTCGCCCGCTTTGTCTGCCGCCGATGTCACACGATGACACCGGCGGCTTTTCGTTGACAAACCCCGCAGAATCCGCGAGGTTTGGCGATGCCGGCGCGGGCGGCGGAATCGGGGCCGAAGGCTGGATGATGACATGGAATGACACGGGTGGACGCTCGCTTGTGCAAGCGCGTGTGCAAGCGCAAGTGCAAGCGGTTGTGCAAGGCGTGGCGGGATCGTGCTGCCGATCAGCGGGCGGCGATCGCGGCGGCCGTGCGTTCGACCTTGCCCAGCGGCAAATCCGGGAGGCTCGCTACCGCCCCGGCCACGTCGAGGAGTTTGGGGTCGGTGTAGACGTTTGCGGTAAGGCTCGGGTCGCTGTGCCGCATCGCGGCCTGCGCGGTTCGCAGCGGGACGCCCGCCTTCGAGAGGTGCGTGCCGAAGGTGTGCCGCAGCGCATGAACGTCGATGGTGCGGCCACGGTCGTCGGTCTTGATGACGACTTCCTTGCCGCCTCGGTTCTCGACACGGGCCAGCCCAGCGAAGACCAGGTCGCGGTCGAAGATGCGGATCAGCCCGCCTGGCACGTCGAAGAGCGGTTCGTCGTTTGCGAGCGCCGCCGGGATCGGCTCCTCCGCGTCCCGTGCCGCCTGCTGCGCTCCCGTCAGCCGGTCGGCGAGCCACGACCGGATGTCCTCGGCGAGGTCGGCCCGCAGCGGGATCTCCGACCCGCGGCGGTTCTTCTCGTCGCGGGCGTGCAGCATCAGGTACGGCACGCGACCCTCGAGGTCGATCTGGCCGACGGTGATGCTGGCCAGTTCGCCCTTCCGCAGGCCGGTGAGCACGAGGGTCTTGTAGATCAAGGCCCGCTCGCGGCCGATGCGCAGCAGGTTCTCGCGCGTCGCGGGCGACAGTTTCGCCTGGGCCTGCCCCTTCGCCTCGCCGCGGCGCACCGTCAGCGCGTCGGCCAGCGGGCGGCGCTGCGCCGCGTCGAGCAGCCGAGCCAGTTCCTCCTCGGTCATCGCTCGACGCCGCCGCCGGGTGTCGGCCCGCTGGTCGGCGACCGCGACGGCCAGCAGCGGGTTGTGCGTGAGCCGCCCGGCGCGTACGCACCAGTTGATGAACGTCACGCACGCCTGCCGGTAGCCGTTCCGCGTGCCCGCCGACATGTTCTGGTCCGTTTGGTCGGTGAGCCAGCGCTCGACCGTTGCTGCGGTGAAGTCGCGGAGACGCTTCACGCCCCGGTCGGTGGCGACGCGGGCCACCCGGCGGCGGGCCTGCGTGTACCAGTGCTCGGTGCTCCCTTTGAGCCGCAGGTGGTCGCGCCACGCGTCGAGATTGGTGTCGACCGACTCGGCACCGTGCTTGGACGCGGCATCCTCCTCGGGCGTGAGCACGCCCGCCCGGACCAACTCCGTGCGGCGTTCCAGTTGGGCCAGCATGGCCCGCGCGGCGGTCTCGTCGGAGCAGCCGGTCGGGCGCTCGACCCAGTATCCGGCGGCGTCGCGGAACTTGGCGATGTACGCCTTGGTCGTGCCGCGAATGCGGACGCGGCCATCGGCGGCGGTGAATACCTCGGCGGTGCGGAGTTTGCCGCTGCGGATGCGGTAGCGGGCGATGTGCTGGCCGCGCTGCTCGACGATCTCCGCACCAGGCGGAAGAGGCGCGGTCCAGGCTTTTCGGAACACGGTGCCCATCGGGCAAGGTCTCCAACCTCCCCACCCTCGACGGACGGCCGGGGTCGGGGGGTCACAGTCAGGGCTCGCAGCTGGCACGGGTCAAGTTGCCCCCCGGCTGTTGGGCCGTGGGGCGATGGGCGCTCAGGTGTGGGCCAGTTTGAGACGCCGGGCAATCGGTGGGACAGATGTCCGGCGTCACGCTCATCGGCCCACCCCATTCGCGCCCGCCGCCTTGCGGTCGAGGTGATCGCGGAGGTCGGAGAGGCGCCAGCGCACGACGCGTTCACTCAGGCGGATGGGCGCGGGGAGATCTCCAGTTTGGGACAAGCGCCAGACGCTCCGGGCATGCACGCCCAGCAGGTCAGCGACCTGCCTGACGCTCAGGAGCGTCACATCGGCCATCGGGTCCTCGCGGTGAGAGGCAATGCTCACGCGGCACCCCCTTCCGAACCTCGGACGTCGCGGGTGCTCATCGGGCACCTTCTTTGGTCGCGGGCACCTCGATCGGGCCCGCAATAACGGGCATCTCCCGCCCGATCCGCACGCACTTCGCGCCGCCGCGGGCGAGCAAGCCCGCCGACGGGCGTCTGGCTGACGTGCCGCTTCTCGGCGGTCTCGGCGATCGTGCGGACCGCGTCCCTCGGATTTTCGAGAACCAGCGGGCCCTCCCCGGCGCGGGCCAGGGACAGCAGCGCGAGCTTGATGCGGCGCTCGTCGCGCTCGACCGCCGCCGCCAGGTCGAGGATGCTCCGCGCCGAGGTGTCGGTGAGGTCCATCACGACGCCACCTCCCCGCCGGGGGCGTCAGAATGATTCTTCCCTCCCTTAAGAGGGTCAGAGTGGGAAGAATCATCCGAGGCGCGATGTCGGTAGCACGCGGGCCTTCCGCGCGCTCCCTTCGAAGCCAACTCCCAGTGCCCCTTCTTGGCACCGTCGGACATCAGCTTCGCGATGGACTTGCCGGAGGGCTTGCCAGCTCCCGGCCAACGGGACTCCACCTCCTCGGCCGTCAATCCCTTGCCCGATGTCTCGAGGAGGCGCTGAATAACCTCCAGGCGCTCGGGGGTCGAGTTGCTCGCGATCTCCCCCACCCACCTGTATCCGCTCTCCCCACGATCGAGGAGCATCTCCTTGGGGGTTTCGTCGAAACGGGAAAGGGCTTTGAGCACGCGCTGCGGATTTCGGATGTCGTGCGGAGATGCTCGCTTGAACTCCACGATGCAGTCGACCCAGCTCGGCAGCGCCCCCGACCCGCGGCTCGACATGCCGTCGTCCGACTCTCCCTTCTTGGGGTGGTTGATCAAGAGGAGGGCGATGCCGGCCTCCAACAGGTCGGTCAGAGGCATCAGGGCGCGCTGCACCTTGGCCGCGTCGTTCTCGTCGTCGGGCGGCCAGAGCGTGCTCAGCGTGTCCACGATCACCAGGTCAATTGCAAGACGAACCGCGTCATCACGGACGCTCTCGAGGAACTCCTCCCACTCTCCCTGCTGCGCGCGACGTGTGAACGGGCGACAGATGAACATCACCAGATCGGACAGCCCGCGCTGGGTCACGCGCCGCTTCCAAAGAAGGGGGCCTTCTTCGGACACGATGAGAACCTTGACGCCCTTCGTCGATTCGCTGAGCGGGCCACCCAGCGTCAGATCGCGGACCAGATCGGAAACCAGCGTCGTCTTGCCGGACTTCCAGCCGCCGGTGAGCAGGGTCGTGCAGCCGCGCGCCAAATAGGGCTCCCAGATCCACTCAACCTGGTCCCCGGCCTGGAGCTGGGAGGCGGGAACGGGCGTCCAACGATTCTTCCCACTCTGTACCTCCCATAGAGGGGGAAGAATCATCTGCTCGGCCGCGCCGGCGACAAACCCCTCAATCTCCCCACGAATCTCCTGGTCCGACCGCCCCTGG
>JAEUJA010000174.1 GCA_016793195.1 Phycisphaerae bacterium | reverse complement strand
ACCGCCAGCCGCTTGGCCGGCGGCACGACCAGGTACGCCGCGTCGTCCGTCGGCAGAACATCCGCCGTCGGCGTCAGCGCCCGGTTCCCCGCGTTGTCATCATCGAGCCCGCGCAGACGCACGCTCACCAGCGCGCCCTCCACACGCTCCATCGGGAACACCACGCCGCCCGTCGAGGGCGTGAACACCGGCGTCGGCGGCTTCGCCTCGCCCTCCGCGCCTTCCGCGGCGCCGCCATCCGCCCCCGTGCCAGCCCCCGTGCCAGCCCCCTTGTCCGTGTTGCTCGTCTCGGGCATCACGCTCGTCGCCGGCGGCATCGTCACCGCCTTCACGCCCGCCACCGCGCCGTCGATCGTCAGCTCGACATCCACCGACCGGGCCGCCCGCATCGTCGATTGCAGCCCCACAAAGATCGAGAGCTGGCTCGGATTGTCGAACGCGCGCTCCGCCCGCACGTTCGCGATCGCCACGTTCCCGCTCTCGGGCGCGCCCACGCGATGGAACATGAACGTGTCGCTGGCGCCCGGCTGCGTCTCCATCGCGTCGGGCATCTTGCCGTCGCCGAACAGATGAATCACCGAGCCCGGCCCGCTCACCAGCCCTCGATTCTCCACCACCACCGGCTTGCTGTGCGCCGTCGCCAGCCGCATCGCCTCCGTCAACCGCGTCGGCCCGTCCGTCGCCGCGATCGACCTGATCGCGGCCTTGAGCAGCGACTTGTCGCTGGTGAACTGCTGGCGGACCTCCGCCGTCGAGTCAAACGCGATCACCATCGCCTGGTCCGCCGATTCCTTCTGGAACACGCCCGGCTCGCGCAGCGTGTCGACCAGTTCTTCGGCCTGCTTCTTGGCGATCTCCAGGCGCGTCGCCGGATTCGTCTTCTTCGCCGGATCGCCGTCGATCGCGTTCATGCTCGCCGAGCGATCGATCATGATGATGTGCCGATCGCCCTTGGTCGTGTCGCCGGCGAGCTGCGGCTGCCCGACCGCGGCGATCGCGGCCAGGAGCGCGATGAGCTGCAGGATCAGCAGGATGTTGCGGCGCAGCTTCTGGAACGGCGCGTTGGCCTGGATGTCCTGGATCGCCTTCTTCCACAGGAGCGTCGTCGAGATCTCCATGTCGCGACGGCGCAGCTTCAGGAAATACAGAATCACCAGCGACGGCACGGCGATGGCCGCGGCGATCCCGGCGACGAGCGGAGTGAGCCAGGTCATGGGGTGCTCCTTGGCCCGACGAGCGAGACAGCGTGATCGCGACGGAGCGAGACAGCGTGATCGCGTCCGAGCGAGAAAGCGAAGCAGCGAGACAGCGAGACAGGGGATGCGAAGTCAGGTTTCACGGCTTCAGTCCCGCACTCCGGGCACTTGGTCAATCCCGCGAGTTCATAGCCGCACTCGGCGCAGCGCCCGCGCCGTGTGCGCTTCGCGCGCCGTGCAATGCCAAGCCCAAACGTCGCGAGCCATACAAGCGACGCATACAATGCCGTATTGACGAGCAGGCCGGACCAGATCGGGAAGATTGGCATCGTTCTGTAATCAGCACCCCATGACCTGAGCTTCCCCGGCGAGGTCAGTGCATCAAGCGAAGCGGGCGGATCGGAGCCAATCAGCTTGGCGTCCGCACCCTTGCCGAGACTGCGCTCAATCAGGGCTCTCAGGGGCCAGCCGGAACGAACCTCCGCATAAACCACGTCCATAGAGAGTTGCCCCGCGCCGCGATCGACCTCAAACTCCGGGTTGTCCACCCGGCGCCCGCCCGAAGACTCTGCCTGCTTCAGAAGGAATGCCTTGGCGGTATCCACGTCATCTTCGGGCACATGGATGCTGCTGCCATCATTGACAAGACGCACGAGCACCTGCACCCGCTGGGTCATGGCGAGGCGATACGTGCGCCCAAAGCTCGACCCCTCTCTGACTTGAATATTCGGTTCGCCCAGCGGGACGTTTCCCATAGTGAAAGGGTCCATGTTCGGATGCGGCGACCACAGCGCGCACGCCCACGACACCGACACCGTCGCGCACAGGCCCAGCCCCGCGCACAGCAGCGCCCGCGGCAGGTGTCGGCGAAGATGGCGCGACGAACTCGTCACCGAACCACGCCCCTCTTTCTCAGATAATCCAAGAGCAGCGATTCGATCGGCGTATCACTCTTCACCGTGATCAGCGTCATGTCGCGCCGGGCGCAGAATGTCCGCAGCTCCTCGCAATACGCCGCCAGGTTCGCCTTGTACCGCTTGAGCAGCGGCGCGGAGATCGTCACCTCCGCCAGGTCGCCGTCCTCCACGTCCTTCAAGCGCAGGTCGCCGGTGATCGGCGGCTCGACCTCCTGCGGCGAGAGCACCTGCACGCAGAACACGTCATAGCCGTGCCCCACCAGCATGCGCAGCCCCGCCTCGTAGCCGTCCTTGAAGAAGAAATCGGAGAAGACGACCATCACGCCCTTGCCGCGGCGCGTCAGCGCGATGCGTTCCGCGGCGTCGCGGAACGTGATCGGCCCCGCGGGCGCCAGCGAACAGATGAACCGCGCCAGGTCGTGCGTGCGCCGCCTGCCGCGCAGGTCGCGCACTTGGCGCACTTCGCCGGGCTCGACCTCGATCGCGCCGGCGCTCTCCGCCGCCACCGTCGTGCCGCCCATCGACGTCGCCGCCACGCGGTTGAGGTTCACCAGGCCGACATACCCCAGCGCCATGGCGGCCTTCTGCATGAACAGGAACTTGCTGGGCTCGCCGCAGTCCGACGAACTCGACGCGTCGATCACCACGTGCAGCGACAGGTCCTCCTCTTCGAGGAACATCTTGAGGAAGAGCCGATCGAGCCGCCCGAAGATGTTCCAATCGATGTGGCGGATGTCGTCGCCCGAAACATACTGGCGATGGTCGGCGAACTCGACCGACTGCCCGCGTTTCTTGCTGCGGCGCTCGCCCTTGAGCTTGCCGGCAAAGACCTTCTTGCTGGCGATGTCCAGGCCGCCGATCCGGGAGATCAGGTCGGACCCGAGCAGGTCCTCGAGGGCCTTGGGGCGCGTGATGGTGGGTGTTCGGAGCATGGTTATGGCGAGATGATGGTGCGCTTGGCGCGGATGCCCTCGAGGCGATCGTCGGCGTCGAACGTGAACTTCAGATAGCCGCGGTAATCAACCTCGGAGAACGGGCGGAGCGACTTGCTCTCGATGTCGGCGAACATCACGCGCGAGGCGTCCTCGCCGACCAGCGGCACGTCGGGATGGCGCGGCGAGAGCCCCAGGCCCCGCGCGTGCTCCTCCACGAACGCGCGATCGCTCCCCAGCGGGAACTCCTCCCTGGCGATGCGCAACATCTCGCGCTCGCTCATGTCGACGCTGAACGTCTGGCACGCGCCGAGCAGCGCCAGCGCCGCGATCGCGGCCGCACGGGTGAAGAATTGGAATGGCCTGTGTTTCATGAACGTCTCACCAAAGCGAACTCAGAGGAATCAGAGGGAACCAGAGGAACTCAGAGGGAAAGGCGTTGGAGAAGATGCATTGCGTACGCGGTTGAGGACCGAGGTTGGATGAATCCGTCGATAGACCCCGTCGCGCATGTGCGCCACGTTGAAGTTCAAGAGCAGCCCGAGGGGCATGTCGGCCGATCGCAGATAACTCGCCAGTTGCGCCAGGGCCACATCGGGCACCGCATCGACGGATTTCAGTTCGACAACAACCAAGCCTCCGACGACGAGGTCGAGCCGTTGGCCGGAGAGTTCGATCGATTTGTACTTCAGCACCACCGGCATCTGCCGCTGGAACTCGATCTGGCGATCGCGGAGTTCAAAGCACATGGCATCCTCATAGAGGCGCTCGAGCAGTCCGGGTCCGAGGACCGAGTGAACCTCCATGGCGCAACCGATCACGCTCTCGGTAAGTTTGTTCCAAGCTTCCGGGACATTCGGAGGCACGCGCCCATTCCAAGTCTTTGGGTCCAAGCCTTTCATGTTCTGCCCTCGCACCGATCAAGACTGTTCCGAGATCGCACGCCGGCCGTGCCTCTTCCGGTTCGGACCAGGTTTTCCACCTCTGCGTTCCTCTGATTCCCTCTGGTTCCTCTGAGTTCTGTTTTTCGGCGTGCATTGAAGTGCGGCTAGCCCTTCGCCCCTTCCGTCGGCGTCAGGTCCAGGATGCCCTTTACGAGCTGGTCCGTATCCACCTTGTCGGCCTCGGCCTCGAAGTTGACGAGCAACCTATGCCGCAGCGACAACGCCGCCATGGCGCGGACATCCGCGTAGCTGGCGTGGAAGCGCCCGTCGATCAGCGCCTTGACCTTGGCGCCGAGCAACAGCGCCTGCGCGCCGCGCGGCGAGGCGCCGCACCGGATGTACTTGTTGGTCGGCCCGCTCGATCCGCCCGCCGCGGTCGCCGTGCCCGGGTGCGTGGCGAGCACGAGGCGCGCGACGTACTCCTTCACGTGCGGCGCGACGACGACGTTGCGGACCAGGTCCTGCATCTTCAAGATCGTCGGGCCGTCGAGCACCTTGGCCGCCTCGGGGTTGTCCGCGCCGGTGGTGCGGTCGAGGATCGTCATCAGATCATCCATCTGCGAATAACCGACGACGACCTTGAAGATGAAGCGGTCGAGCTGGGCCTCGGGGAGCGGGTAGGTGCCTTCCTGCTCGATGGGGTTCTGCGTCGCCAGCACCAGGAACGGCTTCTCGAGCTTGTACGAGTTGCCCGCGACCGTCACGCTCCGCTCCTGCATCGCTTCCAGCAGGGCCGACTGCGTCTTGGGCGTGGCGCGGTTGATCTCGTCGGCGAGCACGACCTGGGCGAAGATCGGCCCGCGCTGGAACTCAAATTTCCGCCGCCCCGTCGCGGGGTCTTCCATGACCACGTTGGTGCCGATCACGTCGGCGGGCATCAGGTCGGGCGTGAACTGGATGCGGCTGAACGGGAGCGTGAGCGCCTGCGCCAGCGTGCGCACGAGCAGCGTCTTGCCCAGGCCCGGCACGCCCTCCAGCAGCACGTTGCCGCCGGCGAAGAGCGCGATGAGCACGGCCTCGATCACCTCGCCGTGCCCCACGATCACCTTGTTGATCTCGCCCTTGAGCTTCTGGAACGTGGCGCGAAAGTGATCGCACTGGGCCTTCACTTCGGCGGGGGTGGACTGCGTTGACTCAGCTGTTGCCATGACTAATCTCCCGGCCGCACTCGCGGCTTGAGTTCAATTCTCACTCTTCCTTCATGTCCTCTTGTGCACGTTTCTTTGCTTTGAGCAGGCGGGACATGCCTTCGGCGTCCTGCTTGTTCATAGGTGCGTCCTTCGAGCCCGCCGGCTTCTCGCTCTTGGTCACGATCGGCGCGGGCGCATCGCTCAGGATCGAGGGCGGCCTGGACATCTGCTCCTTGCTCGCCTCGAACTTCACGCTCTTGACCTCGTCCCCGCCCGTGGCGCGCTTGGCGATCTTCACCTGCGCCTGCTTGCGGGCGGCCTTGAGCGCGTCCACCTGCTCGCCCGCCACCTTCTCCGACGCGCGGAACGCCTTGCGGATCGCCGCCGCGATCAGCGCCGGGTCGATGCGCACGCGGCGGACGCCCACGTCCATCACGAACAGCCCGATCGCGCTGAGCGCCAGCGCCAGCCAGATCGGACGCAGCGCCACCGGCATCTTCAATCGCTCGCGCGACCAGAGATCGTCGCGCACCGGGTCGTTCCCCTCGATCACGCGCCCGCCCGTCAGCGCGGCCACCTGCCGCATCAGGGGCTCGTTGTCCTCCAGCGTGCGGTACTCATCGGCGAACGGCCTGGTGATGGCGGCCTGGATGTTCCCCTCGATCGTCTGGCCCTCGGCGGCGCCGGGCGCGCGGTAGTTGGCGCTCAGCACATAAAAGCCCGACTGGTCGGTGCGCACGCGGGCCTCGTAGCGCCCCGGGCCGACCTGGCGGAACTCGGCGTCCTTGGCCGTCCCGTCCGGCTGCGCCAGGCGCGCCTGGAAGTTGGCGAAGTTGAGGCGTTCGTTGGAGGCGTCGGTGGCGTAGGCGGTGACGATGGTCTCGTCGCCCTCGGTCTGGGTGACGACGCGGACGTTGGCGTTGCCGCTGGGGCGCATGGCCCAGCGGACGTGCTGTTCCCAGAAGGCGCGGAAGCCGGACCACGCGACCCAGTCGGGGGACCAGCGGGTGGTGGCGTCGGACATGAAGGCGACGGTGCGACCCAGGCCGTATTGCCACTGGGCGGCGACGGGGTCGTTCTCCTTGCCGCGCATGGTGACGAGGGCGAGTCCTTCGCGATCGGCGGTGACGACGTAGCCCTTGATGGGGGGCACTCCGGCGATGCCGCGCATGGTTTCGGCCACGCCGGTGATGGTGGGCGCGAAGGGCGGTCCTTCCCAGATGAGGCTGCGCTTCACGGTCTGCGCTTCCTTGATGAAGATCTGGGGGAGGGTGGCGAGCTGGTCGTGGGCGACGTTGTAGAACTTGCCGTTGGTTTTTTCGGCGATGCCCTTGAGGGTGTTCTGGTCGCTGGCGCCGTGGCAGGCGACGCCGATGGTGGAGATGGCGATGCGGGCGTCGACGAATTTCTGGAGGAGAGCGTTGCTGGGGGCCTGCGGATCGCCGTCGGAGATGATGATGGCGTGGCGCTGTCCGGCGTCGACGGAGAGGAGTCCCTTGAGGGTCATCTCCAGCGATGGCGCGAAGTCGGGCATGTCGCCGAAGTTCATGTTCTGGATCGAGCGTTTGACGGCCGATCCATCGCCCACGACCGACATGGGATGCGACCACGTCGGCAGGCCGGGCGATTCGAGGATGCCGATGTAGTCGAGGCGAGACAGGGCGTTGACGGCGGCCTCGCAGACCTTCTTGCCGAGGTACACACCCTCGGGGATCTCAACGGAGTGGATGACGAGCGCCAGCGCGCCGCGCGGCATCTGGCGTTTCTGCGGCGGATCGAGCTTGATGGGGAGGGCGTCCTCGACGGGCGAGCCGATCCAGCCGCCGGCGCCGAAGGCGTTTGGTCCGCCGACCATCACCAGCCCGCCGCCGGAATCGTGGACGTACTGTCGCATCGCCTCCTGCTGGGCCTGGGAGTAGGCGTAGGAGGCCTGGTTGAGCATGACGACGGCGTCGTAGCTGGCGATCTCGCGGAGCGAGCCGGGGAACTGCTCGGGCGAGATGCGGCGCGAGGCGATCTTGGACTGCGTGAGGGCGTCGACCACCTGCTGGCTTTCGGTGGGCGAGTCGCTGACGATGAGCACGCGTCCCTCGCCGCTGACGAAGGTGACGGCCATCTGGCTGTTGTTCTCGGCGATGGCGTCGCCGACGAGGCGTCCGCCGACGACCTCGGGCTCGAAGGTGGCCTTGAATTCGTGGGCCTCGGCGTTGCGGGCGGGGACGGGGACGGTGAAGACGTTTGGGACGCCCGCGCGGAGCTCGACGGGGACGCCGAGTTTTTCCGAGTCGGGGTCGAGGTCGACGGGCTCGCCGTTGAGCGTGATGTTGAGCCAGCCGCGCGCGGGCTTGGTGGCGCTCATCACCACGCGGAGCGGGATGTTCTCGCCCATGCGGGCGGTGGCGGGGGTGATGAGGCGATCGATCATCACCTCGCCCTCGATCTTGTACTTGTAGAGGAGGACGTCGATGGGGATCCCGGCGGCCTTGGCGGCCTCGGCGGCGGCGAGCACCGAGCCCACGTTTTCCTGGCCGTCGCTGGCGATCAGGAGGCGGTTGGCGGCGTTGGGAGGCGCGACGGACATGGCCAGGCGCACGCCCGAGGCGAGGTTGGTGCCGTCGAGCACGCCCACGTGCTGGCGCTCCACGGTCGACACGCTCGGCGTGGGGAGCGACTGGACGAAGGCGTCCTTGCCGACGGTGACGATGCCGAGGCGATCGCCTTCATTCTTGTTGCCGGCCTTGGCGGCCTCGATGTATTGCTCGATCGCCTGCTGCGACTGGAGCGGGACCGACTGGCTGGAGTCGAGCACCACGGTGAGCGCGACGTCCTTGGCCTCGTTGCGCCACTGGGGCTCGGCGGCGGCGCCGGCCAGCAGCGCGATCACGATCAAGCGCACCGCCAGCGCGATCCAGCGCGTGACATTGCCCAGGCCAGCCAGCGAACGACGCCCCATCCACACGGCGGCGGCCCAGAGGATCGGGATCAGCACCAGCCAGACGGGCGTGTCGAACTGGATCGGGCCGACCTGAAGGGCCGCGAGGGTCGTTGGGATGTTCGCCAGCGCGTCGGTCACGGCACCTCCGGCGGAACGGTGTTGAGCCCGAGGGCCAGGCGCGGCGCGGTCCTCGCGGGCGCGGCGCTCGAGAGAAGCTCGCCGAGCTTCTGGCCCAGAATACGGTGATTCCCGGAGTCGAGTATGTAGAGGTGGTTGTCGAGGAAGGCGACGCCCCAGGGGGAGTTGAGCTGTCCCTTGTCGCGGCCCGCGACGCCGTAGACGCCGAGCGATTGGCCGGTGTCGGGGTTGATGTGGTGGAGGCGGTGGTTTCCGAACTCGGCGACGACGGCGGTGGCGTCGGGGAGGAGGCACAGGCCGTACGGGTAGCAGAACTGGGTGGGGCCTGGGCCGGTGGAATCGGGCGAGCCGATCCAGCGGACGAGGTTGCCATCGAGGTCAAAGACGCCGATACGGTGGTTGCACGAGTCGGCGACGATGAGGCGTTTGCGTTTGGCGTCGATCTCCATGGATTGCGGGCGCGAGAACTCGACTTTGTCGGGCGAGGCGCTTGGGCCGAAGGTTCCGAAGGAGCGGACGAAGGCGTATTGGTTGGGCGCGGTGGGCTCGAAGATGCTGATGCGGTCGTTCCCGCCGTATTCGGAGACGAAGAGGCGTAGGACCTTGGTGTTGTCGTCGTTCATGAGGACGGCGACATCGGTGAGGAAGAGGAATTGGCCGGGGCCTGTGCCGTAGGAGCCGAATTGGCTGATGGGCTCGACGGGCTGGCCGAGGGTGGTGGGGGGCTTGTAGATCATGACGCGGTAGTAGTGGGTGTCTGGGATGTAGAGGAGTTGCTCGCCATTCTCGCCGGGGGCGATGGTGATGCCGGTGGGTTTGCCGTTCTCGGAATCGGGCATCTTGAAGTGGGCGAGGACCTGGCCGGTGGATGGGTCGAGTCTTTGGACGCGTGCGGCCTTGTCGATGACCCAGAGGGCCTGGCCGTCGGAGGCGATGCAGCGGGGGTAGGAGAACTGGCCGGGGGAGAGGCCGGGCTCGCCGATGACGCGGTCGGGGGTGAGTGGTCGGACGGCGTCTGAGGTGCGCTTGAAGCAGCCGGGGAGGGCGCCCAGGGTGGGGAAAGTGAGGAGGAGGATGGGGAGTGACGCTCGGCGCATGTCGTGTCGGTCGAAGGTGTACCCCCGCGCGGAGGGCGGGGTTCGCCCTCCGGCAGGATGGTACTTGTTTTGGGCGGGGAGGGATGCAGATTCCGGGATGGGTGCGCGCGGGTTCATCTACCCAGGGGTCGGACGGACAGGTTGGTGCGCAAAGTCGCGGTGATGCGCGGGCGAAATGGCCAAATACCAAATGGCCAAATGGCCAAATAAGACGAGGCCGGAAAGGGGGTTGCGCGAGGGGGCGAAATCGCCAGAGGTTTTTTTTCGAGAATCCGAGAAGAGGCAAAAAAGACGGACACATTGGTGCGCACAGACGCGGTGATAAGCGGGGACTAACCGGGAAAGCTGGAGTCAGGAATGGGGAGTCGTGGAAGAGCAGAGGGAACTCGAAGGGCGCGAAGGGGAATGGAAGAGAAGGCGGAACTCAGAGGAATCAGAGGAGTGCGGAGGGACGCGGAGAAGAGGGGGAGGCGAGGTCGGCAAGTGGTCCGGGGTATATTGACGGAGAGTGGGCGGATGCCGAGCCGCGCGATTGATGGTGCCGAGGTGAATGCGGCTTCGACAGGCCTGTCGGGCTGGTATGGGTGATGGGATTTCGGCGGCGACCGAGCACCCCTCGGCGGGAACGTGCGGCGATGAACGAGAAGTTGTTTTCATCGAGCCTGAAGCAACTCGTGATCTTCGGCGTGGTCGTTTTCGGCGTCTCCGCGGCGATCGGTGGCTTCGAGGTGTCGGAGTTCGGCCTCCCGAACAGCGTGCTCGGGTGCATCGCGATTCCGGCGGTGTTCCTGGCGATCCCGATCGTGTCTTATGGTCTTGTTGAATCATCGACGGCAAACGCAGAATCACACGAACGCATCATCAAAGTGGTCGGCCTGTGGGTGTTGATCCTCTACCCGGTCTTGGTCTCCGGGTATTTCGTGGGCGGGGCCTGCCGAGTGATTTTCGGTTTCGGCTGACCGACGGGTGAGGAGGCGGAGCCGATGTCGGCTCGGAAAGCCGGCGTACCGGGAGCACCTCTCTGAAGAGCGTGCCACCAATGGCAAGACTCGGACACGAAGACGTGTCCGTGGCACGGGGGCGGCGGGCTAAGTTCGGCGGCGGGCGGCGAGGGAAGCGAGGGCGGCCAGCGCGAGGGCGGCCAGGGTGATGGCGGCGCTGGCGATGCAGAGTTCCTCGTCGCGGGCGTAGTGGAGGAGCGCGAGCACGCGGCGGGGGAGCAGGTCGCCGGGGGGCATGAGGATGACGGCGGCCTCGATCTCGTGGAGCGAGAGGGCGGCGGCGAGGGCCGCGGAAGCGATGAGCCAGCCGAGTTCGGGGCGGAGGGCGGCGGCGAGCCAGCCTCGGCCGTGGTCGGCGCCGTCGAGGATTCGCATGGCGCGGGCGTCGCGCGGCTCGGCGCGGGCGATGAGGGCGCCAAGGGCGGCGGAGAGGCCGGCGAAGCGGGCGAGGTGGGCGATGGCGAGCAGCGCCATGTCGGTGGTGGCGCTGGTGGAAAGTCGGCCCCAGGACTGGGCGAGGGACGAGCCGATGAGCACGCCGGGCGTGAGCGAGGCGATGAGGAGCAGGCGCGTGGAGAGCGAGGCGAGCGCGCGGGCGGCGGGGGAATCGGAGGCGATGGCGCGCCAGACGACGAGCGTGATGCACGCGGCGGCGAGCGCGACGACGAGCGAGAGCGCGGCGCTGGTGGCGAAGGCGTCGGACGCGGAGCGGAAGAACGTCGCGATCGAGGAGGCGCGCTGGATGCTCGTGAGGAAGAGGACGAGCGGCGCGAGGACGGCGAGGATGAGGAGCGCGATGGCGATGGCGCGCCCGAGGGGCGCGGGGCGGGGCGAGACCTGGGGCGGCGGCGTGTCGGTCGTGAAGAGGCGAGTGGAGAGAAGCCAGCCGGCGAGGGTGGCGATGAGGAGGAGTGGGGCGGCCGCGCCCCAGACGCGCCAGGACTGGTCGGGCCCGGCGAGGTCGAGGGCCTGCCAGATGTTGATGGCGTAGGTGCGGATTTGGGCGAGGTGGAGGGGGAGATTCGAGCCGAGCGTGAGCAGCGCGACGATGAGCGCCCCGAGGGCGAAGGGTCGGAGGGTGATGCGGGCGAGTGAGCGGGCGCGAGAGAGACGCGAGGTCGTTTCGAGGGTGAGGAGGTCGAGGGTGGCGTCGTCGATGCGGCGGGCGGCGGGGGCGAGGACGAGGAGGGCGATGGGGGTGGACCAGAGGATGATGGCGAGGATGGCGAGGGACTGGCCGACGATGAAGGGGAGGGAGGTGAGGCCGCGTTGGACGAGTGATTCGATGAGGGAGCCGAGCGTGGTGCCGGGGGCGCGGAGGAGTCCCCACCCGGCGAAGGCGAGGTAGGGGGGCATGGCGAGCGGGATGAGGGACCAGTGGAGGAGGGGGCGAGCGCGGCAGAAGAAAGCGACGGGCCAGGCCAGGAGCGAGGAGGCCAGGCCGACGAAGAGGGAAATGGCGATGGTGCGTGCGAGAGTGGCGGGGTCGATGATGGTGGGGAGTGAGGAGGCGTGGGGGCCGGGATCGCGGGTGAGGCCGGCGAGGCCGAGGAGGAGCGAGCGGGCGAGCGGATAGACGACGAAGGCGAGGGTGAGAAGGAGGAGGAAGGCGGGGGCGATGGGGAGGCGGCGGGGATTCACGAGCCGCCCGCTTTGCACGCGTGGCGCCAGAGGGCGCGGAGTGCGGATTCGAAGCGGCGAGCGTGGGCCGCGGTGTCGCAGAGGGGAGAGGCGAGCAGGTCACCGCGGAGTGCGGTGCGGGTGCGCGAAAGGGCGGCGCGGTCGGCGACGAGGCGGGCGGCGATTTCCGCGTATTCGTCCGCGCTGCGGGCGATCCATTCGGGGTGATTGGCGGAGGTGAGGATGCTGGCGGCGGTGCGCTCGGCGTGGCGCGTGCCCAGCAGCGTGACGACGGGGACGCCCATGACGAGCGATTCGCAGGTGGTGGTCACGCCGTTGTATGGCATGGTGTCGAGCGCGAGCCAGAGGCGCCGGTAGATGGCGAGGTGCTCGGCGATGGTGGGGGTGGGGCCCAGGAGCGTGAGGCGGGCGGGGTCGATGCCGCGAGAGTGGAATTGGTGAGTGATGAAGGCGCGGACGGATTCGTCGGCGAGGGCCTTGGCCTTGAGGACGAGCGTGGCGTTTTCGACGCGGCGGAGCACGGCGGACCAGGTGTCGAGGGTGCGCGGCGAGACTTTGGAGAGCATGTTGAAGGAGCCGAGGACGGGCGTGCCTTCGGGGAGCGGGGAGACGGGCGGGAGATCGGCGGGCGGCGTGTAGGCGTGCATGCCGCCGGGGGGCGCGAGGCGGATGAGGCGCTCGGTGCAGAAGGCGTCGGCGCTGGTGGTGGTGGCGTCGGCGGGCGTTGGATCGGTGATGGCGTCGACGATGCGGGCGTCGATGACGGAGACGCCGGTGGTGTTGGGATAGCCGAGGTAGGTGCATTGGACGGGCGCGGCGCGGAGGGCCATGGCGCGGAGGCGGTTTTTGTGGGTGAGGCCGGCAAGGTCGATGAGGATGTCGACGTGCCGCGCGCGGACGAGGCGCGCGAGGTCGAGGTCGGAGAGGGAAGCGACGTCGAGGTGCTGGTCGCAGAGGGCGCTCAGGCGGGTGGTGGTGGTGTCGGCGCTGCCGCCGGCGTCGAGGGCGATGACGCGGACGCGGGAGCGATCGAGGTGCCTGAAGAGTCCCTCGATGAAGAAGGCGACGGAGTGCTCGCGGAAATCGGGGGAGAGGAAGGCGAGGGTGAGGATTTTTTCGGGGTCGCGCGCGGGCGGCGGCGGTCCCAGGGTGGCGCGGTCGGCGAGCGTGGAGGCTTCGAGGGCGCGGGCGTAGCGGACGTGGGCGTCGAACGACTCGGCGCGATCGGCGTCGGCGTAGTTGAGCACGTCGGCGAGCGTGCGGTCGATCATCGCGTCGCCGGGGGATTGGGCGCGGCGGGCGCGGAGGAGCGAGATGGCGTCGGCGGCGCGGGCCATGTCGCAGAGGAGGAGGGCGGCGTTGGTGAGCGCCTCGGAGAGGTCGGGGCGGAGCGGGATGGCTTGTTCGAGGAGCGCGAGGGCCTCGGAGGAGGCGTGACGCTTGATGAGGGCCATCGCCAGTGAGATGCGCGCGGAATACTCGGCGGGGTTGAGGCGGATCGCGTCGCGGAGCGCGTGCTCGGCGCGGTCGAGGAGGTTGAAGCTGAGCAAAGTCTCGCCGAGGTTGGTCAGGTAGATCGAGCGCGTGGGGTCGAGCGTGACGGCGCGCTGGCAGAAGTGGATGGCGCGGTCGGCCTGGCCGAGGTCGCGGAGCACGGCGCCCATGAGGGCGGCCAGGTCGGCGTCCTTGGGCGAGCGTTGGATGGCGCTGCGCAGCGAGACTTCGGCCTGGGTGAGCTGGCCCAGCTCATACAGGCGGAACGCGGATTGGTAGGCGGGCGAGGTGGTGGACACGCGGAGCTAGCGTACACCGACGGGCGCGACGGCGGCGCGGCGGCGGACCAGGGCGCGGGCCTGCGCTTCGGCCTCGGCGAGGTCGGCAAGGTCGCGGAGTGGGGCGACCGGGAGGGTGTCGAGGGCTTCGCGGGCGAGTTCGGCGATGCGGTGGAAGGGGAGGTTGCGGGATGGATCGAGGAAGGCGGCGACGGCCTCTTCGTTGGCGGCGTTGAGGATCGCGCCGGAAGATTGGCCGCGGCGCATGACGGTGTCGGCGAGCGAGAGCGCGGGGAACTTCGCGGGGTCGGGCGATTCGAAGTCGAGGCGCGAGAGGGAGGCGAGGTCGAGGCGAGGGGCGAGGCCGCCGTTGCGGCGCGGGAAGGTGAGGGCGGCCTGGATGGGCGTGCGCATGTCGGGGGTGGCGAGCTGGGCCAGCACGCTGGCGTCGGTGAGCTCCACGATCGCGTGGACGATCGATTGCGGGTGGATGATCGCGCCGAGTGTTTCGGGCGACAGATCGAAGAGCCAGTGGGCCTCGATGAGCTCGAGGGCTTTGTTCATGAGCGACGCGGAGTCGATGGTGACTTTCGTGCCCATGGACCAGGTGGGGTGGCGGAGGGCTTGTTCGCGGGTGGCGTGGCGGACTTGGTCGGGGGACCAGGTTCGGAACGGGCCGCCCGAGGCGGTGAGCGTGACGCGCCGGACGGTGGCGGGGGCTTTGAGCGGGGGGGCGAGTGGTGCGGGCTTGATGCCCATGAGGGCCTGCCAGACGCCGGAGTGCTCGCTGTCGACGGGGAGGAGACGCGAGCCGGAGCGGACGGCGGCGGGGATGACCAGCGTGCCGGCGGCGACGAGCGTTTCCTTGTTGGCCAGGGCGACATCGCGCCCGAGCTCGACGGCGGCGAGGGTGGCGGGGAGGCCCGCGGAGCCGACGATGGCGGCCATGACGAGATCGCAGTCGACGGCGCGGACGAGGTCGAGGGCGGCGGTGGGCCCTCGGAAGGTGGCGGTTGAGTCGGGGCGCGCGCAGGCGGTGTGGATGCACTTGAAGCGGGCGGCTTGATCGGCCAGGAGCGAGGCGTTATTCCCGGCGGCCAGGGCGACGACGTCGAAGCGATCGGGGTATTGGCCCTGCGAGTGGAGGTGGTTGAGGTGCGCGACGACGTCGAGGGTGCTGGTGCCGATCGAGCCGGTGGAGCCGAGGATGATGAGGCGGCGGGGCATGGGGAAATCGCCAAATCGCCAAATGGCCAAATGGCCAAAGAATCACGGAGTCACGGGGTGAAGAGAAATCACGGGAGCGTGCGACAGGAAAAACTCATCGAACCACTTGACCACTTGACCACTTGACCACTCCGCCACTTTTCTCTTCGGCTCATTCGGGCTTTGGGCGTTTGTTGAGTTCGCTCGGCGAGAGCTTGCGTTTGGCGACGTAGAGCACGCGGGGTTTTTTCACGGCGGGCTCGGGCGCGGGGAATGACGGCGCTTGCGCCGGGGGCGGCGACTGGGGCGATTGGCGAGGCTGCTGGGCGCGGGGTTCGCGCGGCTGGTTGCGGTGCCCGTCTCGATGGCCGTCGCGATGGGCGTCCTGACGATGTTGGTCGCGCGGGGGGCGCTGGCCCTGCGGTTGGGCCTGAGATTGGCCGGAGGAATCGGTGGCGGGCCGATCGTTTCCGGCGTGGCCATCTCCGCCTCGACCGCGTCCGCCGCGACGGCGGCGACGTCGACGACGCGGGCCGCCATCGCCTTGTTGCATGGAGGCGTCGGCGGGCGCGGCCTGATCGGCGGCGTCGGAATCCCTGTTGGCACCGTCGTGCGTCTCGTCGCGCGTGTCGTCGCGAGTGTCATCGCGCGTGTCATCGCCGGCGTTCTCGCGGATGCCGTCGCGGGGCTCGGGCGTGCCAGATGTGTCGCGGTCGTTCATCGGATCGCCCGCGTCGGCGTTGTCGCGGGGCTGGCCCGGGCTTGCGTGGCCCATGGGGTTCCCGGCGGGCGAGTTTGGATCGCCCTGGCGGTTGCGATTGCGGCCGCGTCCGCCGCGACGGCGCCGACGGCGTCGGCGTCCGCCCTCGCCGGGCTGGTCGTCTGTCGCTTGATCGTCGCGGCCCTGATCTTCGCGGGCCTGATCGCCGGAAGGCTGATTTCCGGGGGATTGATCGGCGGGTGGCTGGTGGTCGGAGTATCCGTCGACGGGCGTGTCGGGCGCGCCCGCGGGGGCGCCGATGGGCGCGTTCGTCGGTTCATCGTCGTAGTCGCCGGCCTGCGGGACGGGGCGGACGCGCGTGGGCGCGACGCCCGCGATGACGCGGGGCTCATCGTCGGCGCGGGGGAGGCGCGGGGGGCGGGGTGCGTCGAGCGGCGTGCGCGCGGCGGCGTCGCGCTGTTGTTCGCGCGGGGGATTGCGGCGATCGCGCGGGTCTCCGCTGCGCTGATCTCCGGGGCGTTGGTCTCCTTGGCGTTGGTCGCGTCCGCGTCCCTGGCCGCGGGCCGGCGCGCGGTCCTGGGCGGAGTCGCCCTCACCGGCGCGGGAGCGTCCGCGTCCGCCGCGGCGTCGACGGCGTTTGCCGCCGGCGCGGTCCTGGTCATCGCCCTGGGCGGGGAGCACGGGGCGGTCGTCGCCCTCCTCGACGGGGACCTCGGGCAGGTCCATCTCGATGGGGTGGGTGGGCTCGCCGAGCTCGATCGCCTCGTCGGGCTCCTGGTCGGCGGCGCTGGGGACCTCGTCGGCCCATTCGCCGGTGTCGCTGGACTGCCAGGGCCTGAGGTCCTTGGGCTTCTTGTGGTGCTGGACGTTGGCCAGTTCGATGTCGGCGCCGGCGGGGTCGTAGGCGTAGAAGGAGACGCGATCGACGGGGACGGACTCGCTGACGCGGACGTCGACGTGCTTGCCGCTGGAGCGCTCGATGCGCCCCAGGAGCTGGCGTTTGGCGGAGAGGAGCTCGCCGGCGACGCGGGGCGCGACGGCGATCTCGACCTTGGCGACGCGGTCGACATCGAGGACGGCGGCCAGCTCGCGCAGGGCGTCGGAGGCGACGGAATCGGGGCGCTGGACCAGGCCGCGGCCGCGGCAGGTGGGGCAGTCGACGAAGTGGATGGATTCGTGACTGCCGCGCATGCGCTGGCGGGTCATCTCGAGGATGCCGAAGGGGGAGATGTTGGCGGTGGTGGTGCGGGCCTTGTCGCGCTTGAGACGTTCCTTGAAGCGGGTCTCGATCTCGCGGCGTTTGGCGAGGGAGCGCATGTCGATGAGGTCGTTGACGACGATGCCGCCCAGGTCGCGGAGGCGGAGCTGTCGGCAGATTTCGTCGACGGCCTCGAGGTTGGTGCGGTAGGCGTTTTCCTCGGCGTCGCGTGAATCGCGGGACTTGCCGGAGTTGACGTCGATGGCGACCAGGGCCTCGGTCTGGTCGATGACCAGGCGTCCGCCGGAGGGGAGCGGGACCTCGCGCGCGTGGATGAGGGCGATCTGCGGCTCGACCCCGAAGGCATGGAAGATGGGGGTCTTGCCGGGGTAGTGCAGGAGCTTGGTGGTGGAGCGGGGCGAGACGATTTTCATGAAGCGGCTGGCGCGCTCGAGGGCGACCTCGTGGTCGATGACGACCTCGTTGGTCTCGCCGGTGAGGAGGTCGCGGAGGGCGCGGACGAGCAGGTCGCTCTCGGAGTAGAGGAGGCGGGGCTTGCTGCCCGAGTCGCGCCTTCGCTCCATGTCTTTCCAGAGGCGCTGGAGGTAGGCCAGGTCGCGCTTGAGTTCGAGCTTGGTGCGGTCCATGCCCGCGGTGCGGAGGATGAAGCCGAAACCCTCGGGGAGGTCGAGCTGGTCGAGGATCTGGCGCATCTTGGCGCGCTGCTCTTCGTCCTCGACCTTGCGCGAGACGCCGACCTTGTCCATCTGGGGCATCATGACGAGGTAGCGCCCGGGGATGGAGAGGTAGCTGGTGAGGGTGGGGCCCTTGGTGCCGACGCCTTCCTTCAGGACCTGGACGGTGATCTCCTGGCCGCGCCGGAGGCAGTGCTGGATGGGCGGTCGTTCGCGGCGCGGGGTCTTGTGCCCGACGCGTTCGGTGGTTTCCTCGACGTCCTCGCCGGGGAAGTAGCGGGGGTGGAGGTCGGAGTAGTGGAGGAAGCCGTTCTCTCCGACGCCGAAGTCGATGAAGGCGGCCTGGATGGAGGCCTCGACGTTGGTGACCTTGCCGACGTAGATGTTGCCGACGCGCGAGGCGCTGGCGAACCGTTCGGCGTGGAGCTCTTCGAGCTTCCCGTCCTCGACGATGGCGACACGGCACTCGTCGCCGGGGACGTAGTTGATGATCATCTGGTTGTGTGACATGGGGCGTTCCTCGCGGTCTTTCTTTTCCGCGCAGGACGCGAGCTTCTACGTGGTGTGGAGCACCGGCGTTCGGGAGCGGATCGACATCGACCGGCGGCGTGCGTGGCGCGTCGGCGAGGTCGGGGCAACCCGGATGTATCGGGGCGTGGTCACAAGGATCACGAAGAAGAACAGCGTCCGCGTGCGGCGGATCACGTGCGCCGAGGTTCGCTCCCGGCGCTCCCGGCGTGCCCGGCGCGACGCGCTGGGCTCGGGGCGGCAAACGGGGCGGACCATTCGGCGGCGGGCGCGAAACCCAGCTGTTTGATCAGCGTGGGCACGGCCCGGCGATTCGCCGCGGTTCCTTCGCCGGTGCTCACTCGTCGGTACGCCCGTCGAATGCTTCCGGCACGATCTTGCGTGCACGCTCCCGCAGGAATGCGGCAACCTGCACGTCCGAATCGAGGGCGATCGCCGACTTGGCGATCCTCTCGCACTGGCTGATGTTCACGCTCCGGATCAGCCGCTTGAGCTGCGGGATCGATGAACTGGTCACCGACAGCGTACGCAACCCAAACCCGATGAGCAAGAGGGCAAACTCAAGATCGCCCGCGGACTCGCCGCAGCACGACACGGGGATATCGGCTCGTTTGGCCTTGCGGATGACGTCCTTGATCAAACGCAGGACGGCGGGGTGGGTCGGGCTGTAAATGCTTGCCACACGCTCATTTGTGCGATCAACGGCCAGCGTGTACTGCACCAGGTCGTTGGTCCCGATCGAGAAGAAATCGACCTCGCGGGCGAAGGCCTCGGCCATGATCGCGGCCGAGGGGACCTCGACCATCATCCCCATCGGCAGGTCGCGGTCGAAGGCCAGACCCTCCTCGCCCAGGTCTTCCATGATGTCGCGGACGTGGTACTTGGCTTGGCGGTATTCCTCCAGCGAGGTGATGAGCGGGAACATGATCTTGATGGGGCCCAGGGCCGACGCGCGGAGCAGGGCCCGGAGCTGGCGCTTGAACATCGGGAGGTTGCGCAGGCAGTAGCGGATGGAGCGGTTGCCCAGGAAGGGGTTCCGCTCGGGGACATCGACGCGGGCCTGGGTGTATTT
Organism: Phycisphaerae bacterium; assembly: GCA_016793195.1. GTDB lineage: Bacteria > Planctomycetota > Phycisphaerae > Phycisphaerales > UBA1924 > JABWBC01. The sequence goes on along the minus strand of JAEUJA010000174.1, from coordinate 4,535 downwards.
GTCGGCGCCCAGGTCGACGGTGCGGATGGTGAGGGGGCGGCCCTCGGCCAACGCGACGCAGCGGGCGTAGGCCTGGTAATGGTCTTCCTCGGTTGGTTCGGTGGTGCTGGTGAGGTAGAGGAACTCGGTGCGGTAGAGGCCGACGCCCTCGCCGCCGGCGTTCAGGACTTGGCTGACTTCGGCGGCGAACTCGATGTTGCCGAGGATTTCGATGCGCGTGCCGTCGACGGTGATGGCGGGGAGCTTGCAGAGGTCGGTGAGGGAGAGGCGGAAGTTTCGGGTCTGCTCGATCTGGAGGCGGTAGTCGGTGAGCTGTTCGGGCGTGGGGTTGAGGATGACGACGCCGCGGTCGCCGTCGAGGATGGCGGTCATGCCGTCGGCGGCGGCGGCGGTGAGGTCCTGGCACCCGACGACGGCGGGGATTCCCAGGGCGCGGGCGATGATGGCGGTGTGGCTGGTGCGCCCGCCCAGGTCGGTGGCAAAGCCGATGACGCGGGCGCGGTCGAAGCCCGCGGTCTGCGAGGGCGTGAGGTCGCGGGCGAAGATGATGGTGTCGGGGGCGGCCTCGATCAGGCGCGATTGCTGGGCGCCGAGCAGGTGGTGGAGGACGCGGGCGGAGAGGTCCTCGATGTCGTTGGCCTTGGTCTTGAAGGCCGAATCGCGCGAGGTGCGGAACCGATCGGCCAGCACGCCCAGCTGATGGGAGACGGCGAACTCGGCGCTCACCAGTTCCTTCTCGATCATCGTCCGCATGGGAACAACCAGCGACTTATCCGCCAGCATGACGGCGTGGACCCGGAAGATCGCGGCGGTCTCCTCGCCCATCTCGCTCTTGGCCTGGGCGTAGACGGCGTGAAGATCGGCGATCGAGGCGCGGATCGCGTGGTCGAAACGCTCGAGCTCGCTCTTGACGGCGTGGGCGGCGATGGGGCGGCGCGGCACGCGCCCGTGCTCGGTGTCGAGCACCATGACGCGACCGATGACGATGCCGGGCGAGACACCCAGGCCCGGGTGCTGATCGGTGCGGGGAGATGGGGGCAGGTCGGCCACGCGGCGATGGTAGCGGGAACTGGGAGCGATCGGGCGGAACCCGGTGCGGTGGAAGGGGGGTGTGGTACGATGCGACCATGCCGATCAAACGCGCCAAGGCACCGGCGGAATCTCTGTTTCTCGCGGGCGCTCCGCGGCTCGGTGTGATCGTTGAGCCGACGGCCCGCGGCGCGGCGGCCGCCCCGTACTACACACATCCCAGGGGGACGCTGTACCTGGGCGACAGCGCGGCGTGGCTGGAGAGCCTCGAGGCGAATTCGGTCGACCTCATCTTCTCGGACCCGCCCTACAACATCAACAAGGCCGAGTGGGACAGCTTCGAGAGCCAGGAGCACTACATCGAGTGGTCGCTGCGCTGGCTTCGCCCGGCGGCGCGCGCGCTGAAGCCGACTGGATCGTTGTATGTCTGCGGTTTCTCGGAGATACTGGCAGACCTGAAGCACCCGGCGTCGCGGCTCTTCGCGGGGTGCAAGTGGCTGGTCTGGCACTACCGAAACAAGGCGAACCTCGGGAACGACTGGGGGCGGTCTCACGAGAGCATCTTGCACTTCAGGAAGACCGACGGATTCAGGCTCAACGTCGACGAGGTGAGAATTCCCTACGGGAATCACACGCTGAAGTACCCGTCGCACCCGCAGGCCGAATCCAGCCAATACGGGAATGGCAAGGGGAGGGAGGATTGGACGCCGAATCCGCTCGGCGCCAAGCCGCGCGACGTGATCGAGATTCCGACCACATGCAACGGGATGGGGGAGAAGACGCCGCACCCGACCCAGAAGCCCGAGGAGTTGCTGCGCCGTCTCGTGCTGGGCGCGTCGAGGGCCGGCGATGTCGTCCTTGATCCGTTCAGCGGATCGGGCACGACGCTGGTGGTGGCGGAGCAACTCGGGCGGCGCTGGCTGGGGTGCGACATCAACCCCGAGTACAACCGCTGGGCCGTCGGGCGGATCGAGAACGTGCAACGGAAGTCTGTGGGTGAATGGATCGAATTCGATCGCGCTACCGCCGCGCGCCGGGAGAGCATCCGTTGAAGCTCGGCGACCTGGTGAAGCGGGCGTCCGACAAGTCGCGATTCATCTCGCTTGACGACTATGTCGATTTCGCGCGACGGTTCCTGGATTTCCTGGCGGGCGATGGCGTGCAGGCGCGGATCGTCGCTCGGAACGAACCGTGCTACGGCTTCTACCAGTTCAAGAGGGATGGCCACTTCAACATCACGCGCCCGATCAACTCGGAGCTGTTCCTTCACGCCGAAGACTCGATGCTTCTCTCGAAGCTTGAAGGCCTGATCGCGCCGGGCCGCGAGCCCGCCCGACTAAGCGAGAAGGATCGCGCCGGCATCCGGCGTTCGATCTACACGCTGCAACAGTGCATCGGCGCGGCACTCGACGCGCTCCCATCTGGCAAGGCGAACACGGCCCGCAAACTCAACGGCGATCTGTTCGAGCGGCTCATCCGAATCCTGGTCAACCGGGCCGGCGTTCCGTGCGAGAGCGGGACCGTGTCCGTGCCCGTGCTCACGGAGGGCGTCGAGCAGTTCCGCATGAGCTACCAGCACGACCTGGTCGTCAAGCATGGCGAGGTCGTGCGATTGATCGGGAGCGTCAAGACATCGAGCAAAGATCGGCTCGACAAGATCTTCGTCGACAAGTTCCTCTACTCGAAGCTCACCGGGACCAATGTGCCGCATGTGGCGGTGTTCCTGAACGACGTGCAGCGCAAGCCGACGCCCAGGCCGAATCAATTCGGCGTCAGCGCGACGTTCCTCCCCGGACACTTCAAGGGATTCACGATCAAGCTGAATCCACTCGACGGCGTGTACTACTGCGACCTTCGCCCGAACATGCGGCAGGACGAATGGCTCGCGAGCCAGATCAGGTCGATCGATCGCTTCTTCTGCGATGACCTTCGCGGCTTTGTCTCCTGACCACGACCGCGTTGTTGCTACCGCACCTGGTTCCACCACGCTTCCAGGGCCGCGGCGTCGAGGGCCAAAGACTTCTCGCGCGGGGCGTCGGGGGGCGCGGGGTGAAGGGCGGCGAGGCGATCGAGGACCGCGGCACGCCCGGATTCGGGCACGCGCTGCAGGACGTGCCAGAGCGTGACGCCGTCGACGTGCCCGCACAAGGCGAGGAATGCGTCGAGCTCGGCGCTGCCCGCGGCGGCTGGATCGAACGCGGCGAGAGCTTGCTCGGAAATCGTGGAGGCCATCGCGCGGGGGAGGCCGACGCGCCCGCCGGCGCTGGTCCGGCATTCGATCCCGGCCGAGACTCGCGTGAGGCCTTGCGTGCCCGACAGCTCGACCCAGCCGACGGCGACGCGGAGCATCGTCGCGCCATCATCCTCCACGCGGAGCGTGTAGACGCATCCCATGTCGGTGGCCTTGGCGGCGGGGGTGTCGACGACAAAGAGGCGCGGCGGGGCGGTGATGAAGGCGTGGAGCGTGCCGCGGGCGAGCTCCATGTGCTGCTGCTTTTCGCGCGAGCGAACGAGGCGGACGCGTGAGTCGGGCTCGATCGTGACGGTTCCGATGGAGGGGACGGTGAGCGAGGCGCGCTCGTTGGCGGCGGTGGCGAGCCACTGGTCTTCTTGGAGTTTCGACGCGCCGGACCGGCCGTCGATGGTCGGCGAGCCGGCGAGGGCCCGCACATCCCAGGGCTGCCCGGTGGAGCGCAGGAGTATAAGCGCAGAAACTCCGATCACGAGCGCCAGGGCGGCCAGGGCGAGCACGGCGCGGATGGAAGGGCGCGAAGGATCGGGGAGCGCGCCGCGATGACGCAGCGACGCGCCGATGCGCGCGAGCGACTCCTCGAAAGCCAGATCGGATGGGGCCGGATCAGATGGGGCCAATTCAGATGGAGCCAGACCAGACGCCGAGTGATCCGGCGCGGGCGGGCGGTGCGCGCCGAAATCGCGTGGCCGGTCTGGACGGCCTTGATCTGGCGGGCGTGGTGAGTCGTTCATGGCGAATGCTCCGGGCGATCAGGAGCGAGCTTCTCGCGGAGGAGTTTCATGCCGCGGCTGAGATTGACGCGGACCGAGGCGTGGGTGAGCCCGAGGCGCCGCGCGATCTCGGGGCCTTGGAGCTGTTCGATCAGGCGGAGCGCCAGGGTCTCGTGATAGGCCCCGGGGAGTGAACGGATGGCATCCAAGAGTTGAAGAGGCGTGATGGCAAACTCGCGGATCGCGGGGGCGTTGGCGTGGTCACTGGCGCGGTCGGGTCTGCTTCCGGCGAGGCGCGGCAGGGTCCTACGGAAGAGCGAGCGGACGCGGAAGAGCGTGCCGGCGCGCCTTCGAGCGATCGAGAGAAGCCACGCGCCGAACGCCGCATCGTCTCGGAGCGAGTTGATCTTTCGCATCGCGGCGATGAAGACCTCCTGCGTGAGATCGTCGGCGTCGGGAGAGCCGACGCTGACGAGGAGTGCGGCGTGGACGACGGGGGCGTAGAGGTCGTAGAGCGTGGACCACGACCCGCGGTCGCCACG
>JAEUJA010000162.1 GCA_016793195.1 Phycisphaerae bacterium | reverse complement strand
CTCGTCATCGCGCCGCTCCTCCGCCCGGGCGGGCGCGGCCCGATCGGCGCGTATCGCGCCGGCGTCGTCATCTCCGCCTCTCTCGTCGGCGTCGCCGGACACTTCGGAGGCTCGCTCGTCCACGGCGAAAACTACTTCTGGTCCGTCATCTTCCCGCAAAGCGAAGCTGCGAGCGATAGGACGAGCACACAAGGCATACCACCGCCCTGGCCCGACGGCATGGCGACCAAGCCCGGCACGATCGACTTCGAGAACGCCATCCGCCCGATCTTCGAGACCCGCTGCGTCGAGTGCCACGGGCCGTTCAAGAAAAAGGGCGGCCTGCGCCTCGACCGCCGCGCCGGCGCGTTCCGCGATCCGTCGACCTATGTCATCGTCCCCGGCAAGCCCGACGAGAGCGACCTGTTGCACCGCGTCACGCTCCCACCCAGCGACCCCGACTTCATGCCCGACGGCGACAAGCCGCTGAACCCCGACGAAGTCGCGGCTCTCCGCACATGGATCACCGAGGGCGCGTACTGGCCAGAGGATTCGACGAAACTCTCGGAACGGCAGGCCCAAGGTGACGCGGCCCGCATGGACGAACTGATAAAAGAGGCATTTGGAGAACCGGTTCCGATTGACTCCAAAGACCCGCGCGATGTATTGCTCATTCAACGGACGCGAGAGCGATTCGCCAAGATCGCCGCCGCCGCCATCCGCGCCAAACGCGGTGTGGTCGTCGATCTCGGCGCCGACGACGCGCGCCTCAGCGTCGATCTCTCCGTCATCGCCCCGCCCATCGGCGACGCCGACCTCGCGCTCCTCGATATCCTCCGCCCCGCCATCGCGTGGCTCAATCTCTCGCGCACCGCCATCACCGACACCGGCCTCAACTCGCTCAAGGGACTGCCGGAACTCGAACGCCTCCGCCTCGAATGGACCTCGGTCGGCGATTCGGGCTTGGACTTTGCCGCGACTTGTGCGAAACTGCATTCGCTCAACCTGGTCGGGACCAAGGCGACCGACGCGGGCCTCTCGAAACTCGCGGGGTGCAGGTCGCTCCGCAAGCTGTACGTGTGGAAGACGGGCGTCACGCCCGAGGGAATCGCGAAGTTCAAGGCCGCTCGGCCCGAGGTCGACGTCGTTGAAGGTGTGCAGTGATGGATCGCAAACAGACAAACGAAACGACGATGTTCGCTCAACGAGAGCCGCGCACCCGCCCAGGGCATGGCGCTTCGATCGCCGCCTCAGGCGCAACGCTCGTGCTCGGCGCAGGATTGATGCTCGGCGTTGGCGTGCCGCGCACGAGTGAACCCTCTTCGAACGCCGCATCGCCATCGCCCACCGCCGCAGGCCCCGTCGACTTCAACGCCGATATCCGCCCGATCCTCTCCAACAACTGCTTCAAGTGTCACGGCCCGGACGAAGCCAAGGCCGAGGGCGGCCTGCGCCTCGACACGCTCGAGCACGCGACCGCGCCGACCAAGAAGAACCATCGCGCGATCGTTCCCGGCAAGCCGGGCGAGAGTGAACTCATCAAGCGAGTGGCGTCGAAGGACGACGACGTGCGCATGCCGCCGCCCGAGATGCACAAGACGCTCACGCCCGCCGAGGTCGCGACATTGTCGAAGTGGATCGAAGAGGGAGCGGCGTACAAGCCGCACTGGTCGCTCGTGCCGCCGGTGCGGGGCGAATCGCCCGCCGTGAAGAACACCGCGTGGTGCCGCAGTTTCATCGATGCCCACGTGCTCGCCCGCCTTGAAAAGGAAGGGCTTTCGCCCTCGCCCGAGGCCGACAAGGAAACTCTCCTGCGTCGCGTTTCGCTCGATCTCACCGGCCTGCCGCCCTCGCCCAAGGAGATCGACGATTTCCTCGCCGACACCAGCGATGCCGCCTACGAACGCGTCGTCGATCGCCTGCTCGCCAGCGACGCCTACGGCGAGCGCTGGGCCCGCCTGTGGCTCGACCTGGCCCGCTTCGCCGACACCAAGGGCTACGAAAAAGACGATCGCCGCACCATCTGGCCGTATCGCGACTGGGTCATCCGCGCCTTCAACAGCGACATGCCCTTCGATCGCTTCACCGTCGCCCAGATCGCCGGCGATCTGCTCGACAACTCCAGCGACGACGACCTCATCGCCACCGCGTTCCATCGCAACACGATGAACAACGACGAGGGCGGCACCGACGACGAGGAGTTCCGCTCCGCCGCCGTCGTCGATCGCGTCAACACGACCATGCAGGTCTGGATGGGCGTCACCGCCGGCTGCGCCCAGTGCCACTCGCACAAGTACGACCCCATCTCGCATCGCGAGTATTTCGGCCTATACGCGTTTCTCAATCAGACCCAGGACGCCGATCAGCCCGACGAATCCCCCACGTTCATGGTTGGTTCAGCGGAAGACAAGGCCAAGCTCGCGGCGCTTGACGCCTCGCTCCGCGATCGCGAGGCCGAACTCGCGGCGTACGTCGCCAAGAACGACACGACCGACGCGGGCAAGGCCGAAGCCGATCGCCTCACCAAAGCCCGCGACGCCGCCCGCGCCGAGGCCGACGCCCAGCGCGCCAAGCTCCCCTCCCTCCCGATCTTCCGCGATCTTCCGCCCGAGAAACGCCGAACCACCAAGATCCACCTCAAAGGCAGCTTCCTCACACAGGGCGACCCCGTCGAGCCCGGCGTGCCCGCCGCCTACGGCGATCTCCGCGAAGGCGAGCCGCGGAATCGCCTCGGCTTCGCCCGCTGGCTCGTCGATCGGAGCAACCCGCTCACCGCGCGCGTCGCGGTCAACCGATGCTGGGAACAGTTCTTCGGCACGGGACTCGTCGAGACGGTCGAGGATTTCGGCTCCCAAGCCCCCTTGCCCACCCACCCGGCGCTGCTCGACGCGCTCGCCGTCGACTTCATGGACCACGCCTGGAGCATGAAGCAACTCTGCAAATCGATCGTCACGAGCGCGACCTATCGACAATCCTCCCGCGCCCGCGCCGAGTGTATGGAACGCGACGCGCGCAACCGCCTCCTCTGGCGCGGCCCACGCTTCCGCCTCGACGCCGAGATGCTCCGCGATTCGGCGCTCTCCGCCGCCGGCCTCCTCTCCCGCAAGCTCTACGGCCCGTCGGTCTTCCCGCGCCAGCCCGACGGCATCTGGGCCATGCCCTACAGCGGCGACTCGTGGGTGCTCAGCGCGGGCGAAGACCGCTTCCGCCGCGCCCTCTACACCTTCTTCCGCCGCACCGCGCCGTATCCATCGATGATGACCTTCGACGCCGGCAGCCGCGAGAGTTGCCTCCCGCGCCGCATCCGCACCAACACGCCGCTCCAGGCCCTCACGACGCTCAACGATCCCGTCTTCGTCGAGGCGGCCCAGGGCGTCGCCCGCCGCGCTGTGCGCGAGGGTGGCAGCGACCCCAAGTCCCGCGCCGCGTACATCATCAAGCTCTGCATCGGTCGCGCCCAGCGCGATGGCGAGGCCGAGCGGCTGCTCTCGCTCTATGAAGGCGAGATCGCCCACTACAGAGCCAACAACGACAACGCGATCAAGATGGCGACCGATCCTCTCGGGCCACTGCCCGAAGGCATGAACGCGCCGGAGCTCGCGGCATGGACCGTCGTGGCCAATGTCGTCCTCAACCTCGATGAAACGCTGACCAAGAACTAGGCGCGGCCATCAATCGCGCAAGCAAGCGACGCAACCGGGCCGGCGTGAACGCAGAGACCGAAAGCGAGCAAGCGGATGAATCTGTTCCACGAAAAGTCGCACGCCACCACCCGCCGCCATTTCCTCGGAAAATTCGGGCTGGGCGCGCTTGCCCTCTCGCTCCTGGACGGACGGGCTGCCAGCGCCGCGCTCTCGGGCGCGACCAGCGACCCCATGGCCCCGCGCGCCCCCCACTTCGTCCCCCGCGCCAAGCGCGTCATCTACCTCCACATGGCCGGCTCGCCCCCGCAGCAGGACCTCTTCGACCACAAGCCCAAGCTCGCCGAACTCAATGGCCAGCCCTGCCCCGATTCCTTCCTGCAAATGGAACGCTTCGCCTTCATCAAGGGGCACCCAACCATCCTCGGCTCGCCCTACAAGTTCGCGCCGCACGGCCAGGCCGGCATCACCACCTCCGAGCTCCTCCCACACTTCCACTCCATCAGCGATGACGTCACGCTCGTCAACTCGATGTTCACCGACCAGTTCAACCACGCGCCCGCCCAGCTCTTCCTCTACACCGGCGCACCAAGACCCGAACGCCCCTCGATGGGCGCGTGGGCGACCTACGGCCTGGGCACCGACAACTCCGACCTCCCCGGATTCGTCGTCCTCGTCAGCGGCGGCCGCCAACCCGACGGCGGCAAAGCCACCTTCGGCTCCGGCTGGCTCCCCAGCGTCTATCAGGGCGTGCAATGCCGCACCGTCGGCGATCCCGTGCTCTATGTCTCCGATCCGCCCGGCATGGACCGCGCCGGACGGCGTCGAAGCCTCGACGCGCTCCGCGATCTCAACGAGAAACAAGCCGCGTACTTCGGCGACGACGAAACGCTCACACGCATCAGCCAATACGAGCTCGCGTTCAGAATGCAGGTCTCCGTCCCCGACGTGATGGACATCTCCAAGGAACCGCCCGAGGTCCACGAGATGTACGGCACCGCCCCCGGCAAGCAGTCACTCGCCAACAACTGCCTCCTGGCGCGCCGACTCGTCGAGCGCGGCGTGCGCTTCGTGCAGATCTTCGACTGGGGCTGGGACATCCACGGCACCGGACCCAGCGACGACCTCATCACCCACCTCCCCGCCAAGTGCAAGGAGATGGACCGCCCCGTCGCCGCACTCATCAAGGACCTCAAGCAGCGCGGCCTGCTCGACGACACCCTCGTCGTCTTCAGCGGAGAGTTCGGGCGCACCGCGATGAACGAGGCCCGCAACGGCTCAACCTTCCTCGGCCGCGACCACCACCCCCACTGCTTCTCCATCTGGATGGCCGGCGGCGGCGTCAAGCGCGGCTACGTCCACGGCGCCACCGACGAACTCGGCTATCGCATCACCAAAGACCCCGTCCACATCCACGACCTCCAGGCCACCATCCTGCACATCCTCGGCATGGACCACGAGCGACTGACCTACCGCTTCCAGGGACGCGATTTCAGACTCACCGACGTCCACGGCAAGGTGGTGAAGGCCCTGCTCGCGTGAGACGTGCGACGTGAGTCGTAAGTCTGCTCTGCTGAAATCCTCTTCTTCAGCCCGGCGGGCTGACCGTCAGTAGCCGGGGGTTGAGCGAGTCCGCGAGCGAAACCCCCGGAATGCATGTGTTATCGTCATCGCACCCCGAAGGGGTGCTCGTACCGACCGGACGAATTCAACAGAGCATCGTGAGTCGTGAGTCGTGCGGGCGACAGGCACCGCATCGGAAGAGCGTCACCCCTCTTCGCTCCGAAGGAGCGCCGGATTGTTGCCACGGGTGACGCGAGTCTTCGAGCGGAACCCGTGGACGTCCGATCCATCGCACGTCCGCCCCGGCGGGGCGGAGGAGCCGGACCGATCGCGCACGAAACCTCCAGATTCCTCCAAGTGCAAACTTTCGAGAATCCAGCGCCTCGCCCGCACCGCCCAACCCGTCGCGCGCATTCGCCGCCGCGCCCGTCACTCCAGCACCAGCGTCACCGTCTCGCGCGCCACCGTCCGCGCCGTCTCGGGCGTCATGCGCCGTGACACAACCCTAAACCCGTTCTTCTCAAGCACGCGGATCGACGGGTGGTTGTGCCCCGCCGCGGTCGCATACAGCGGCCGCCGCGCACACTCGCCAAGCATCAGGCCCACCGCCCGCGTCGCGATCCCGCGACCCCAATGCTCCCGCGCGATCCAATACCCGATCGAATCGCCCCCATCCTGCGGCGAGATATTCACCGCGCCCACCACCACGCCGTCCGCCAGAATCACCCGCGGCGTAACCCCCGTCTTCGTTCCATCAACATCAGCAAGAATCTCGTCCCACCGGGCACGAAACGTCTCCCAGTCTCGCGGCTTGGTGCCCGCGAGCTGGTTCGACGCCTCGTCAAGCTCAAAGGCGTGGAGCATCCGCACGTCGCCCGTGCTCGTACGCCGAAGTCTGATCTCTATTGGCAAGGCGCGAGGCATTCACGAATCATAGTGACGCGCCACTTCCGCCGTAACAAATCCCGTCGCGCCGCCGCACATCAACCCGCCGCGTCGCACGCCGCGTACCTCATGCCGCCGTGCGCTTCGCCGCGCTGGCGGCCGAACCCATCGCGCGGCGCAGCAAGATGAACCCCGTCGCCCCAAGCACGCACAGCGTCGTCGACAACGACAGCACCGCCGTCGCCCCGATCCGCTCGCTCAGGCCGTGACGCCGTGCCTGTTCATACAGGAACACCGCCAGCAGCGGGCCGATCAGCCCGCGCACGCCGTTGAGCGTCACGTGCGTCGCCATGTACTGCGACGTCTGCGACGGCGGGGCAAAGTCCACATGCCCAAGGTTCCACGCCAGCGTGCCCCCGCCGAATCCGATGCCGTGCACCACCGCGGCGACAAACAGCAGCTCGATGCGATGCAGCCCCACGCCCAGCGCGAAGAGCGCCGTCGAGAGCGCGAACACCCACGAGTGGATCGAGCGGAACTTCACCACGTGCGCCCGATCCAGCAGCCGCGTCCACAGCGGGATCGCCATCGGCATCAGGATGTACGGGATCGTCGTCGTGACCAGGATGCTCTGCGTGTACGTCGCCCCGAACTGGTCCTTGAGCGCGATGACCATCATGGGCATGAGCATCAGGTTCCCGAGCCCCAGCGTGAACATGCACCCCATGAACAACGCAAAGTACCGGTCCTTCCTCAGCACGCGCCACACGATCGCCGGGCCCTGCCAGGGCCGGCCCACCGGCGGCCCGTCGACTTCCGCCCTCAGCATCGCCCGCTGGCGACGCACGCGTAACCGCCGCGTCACCAGCACCGCGATCACGCCCACCGCCGCGCACGCCGGCGCCACCGCCAGATAGTTCTTCGGCGATTGATCCAGCAGCAGCCCGATCCCCATCCCCGCCAGCGCCACCGTCAGCGTCTGCACCGTCGAGAACCGCCCCACCGCCCACGCCCGGTGCTCGCGCGGATAGTTCGCCCTCCACAGCGTCGGGCGGATCGTGATGATCCCCGACCAGCACACCCGCGCCAGCAGCATCAACAACGCCGAGACCGCCAGCCCCAGCGGCGAGACCGTCGCCAGCGCCAGCGCCGCCACCGACAGCACCACCGCGAGCTGGAGCGAGTTGACGACGGGCACCTTCGGTTTGGCGTGCGCCGCCGAGAGCCAGATAAAGCTCAATATGTTCGCAAACTCCGGCGCCGAACCGATCATGGCGACGACGAAGTTGAGCATCCGCTCGGGCGCGACGCCCGCGAACGTGTTCTTGGCATACGCCGCCGCGATCCCGCCCTCGACCGCCGCCAGCGTCACCGCAAAGAAAAAAGTCGTCGAAAGCTCGTTCCGAAACGCGACCCGCGCGCTCGGGGGCATCCCGCCACCGAGCAGCCCACGCGGTCGATCGCTGGCGGCGCTCCCCTGCACGCCCAACAGTTGACGGGGCGGACGCGCCAAGCAAGCCCGCGCTATCCTTCTCTTCGCCATGAGCCACTCACACGCCCCCGAGTACGTCCTGGGCACCGACGCCATCGAGGCCAAACGCCTCGGGCTCCAGCACCGCCTCTGGTCCGCCGCCGCCCACCAGCTCTGGGAACTCGCCGGCGTGCGCCCCGGCCTGACGGTCCTCGACCTGGGCTGCGGCCCGGGGCACGCCACCTTCGACCTGGCCACCATCGTCGGCGGCGCCTCGCCCGACCGCGCCGCCCACGGCCGCGTCATCGCCCTCGACGAATCCGCCGCCTTCCTCCACCAGCTCAACGAGACCGCCGCCGGCCGCCGACTCACCAACATCGAACGCGTCCTCGGCGACGTGCAAAACCTCGGCGCGGCCTTCCCAAACGCCGCCGCCTTCGCCGACATCGCCTACCTCCGCTGGGTGCTCTGCTTCGTCCCGCGCCCCATCGACGTCGTCGCGGGCCTGGCCAAGGTCGTCAAGCCCGGCGGAAAGGTCGCCATCCAGGACTACTTCAACTACGAGTCCATGACCCTCGCGCCGCGACACGCCGATTTCTCCCGCGTCATCGCGGCCGTCGCCCGCAGCTGGCGCTCCGGCGGCGGCGATCCCGACATCGTCTCGCTCCTGCCCGCCATGCTCCGTCAGCACGGCTTCCGTGTCGACCACCTCGCCGTCAACCAGCGCATCGCCCGCCCGGGCTCCATGCTCTGGGCCTGGCCCGATTCGTTCTGGGCCAGCTTTGTCCCGCGCCTGGTCGACAAGGGCTTCATCACCGCCCAGGACGCCGGCGCCTTCTTCGCCGTCTGGGCCCGCGCCTCCCACGACCCCGATTGCTACATGCACCTCCCGCCCCTCTACGACCTGGTCGCAACCAAGCTGTAGCCGAGCATTGTGCGCACCACCAGATCATCGTTGTAACGCAAGCATCAACTCGCTAAATTCGTGGACACCGGCGAGTGTCACGGGCTTGTCACGCGCCGGCGTGTCGTCGCGCTTTCGTCCCCGACGCGCGGAACTCCCGCGCGTGCTTGCCGTTTCACCATCCGTGGCCTGCTCAGCACAAGGGAGATCCCACATGGTCCTGTTCACCGCGAGTGTGCTCTCGATGAGCGTGATCGCCCAGCCGGCGGTCATCGCCGCCCTGCCGCACAAGCCGCCGTTCGAGAATGAATCGACCAAGATTGTCGGGCAGGCCGCCGACGGCACCTGCTATATCCGCGACGGCTGGTCCGGGAGCCTCGAGGCCGGCCTGACCGCCGAGCAAGCGATCAACGGTGCCATCGAGGACATCTACACCGAGGGCGACGGCGGTCGCATTTTCATCAAGGAAGGCCTGTACGCACTCGCCTCACCGATCAACATCGAGGGCCGCTCCGGGCTCACCATCGAGGGAAGTGAGAACGCCATCCTCTCGACGCCCGAGTTCTCCGGCGCCGCACTTCTGATTACCGCGCACTCGTCGCATGTGACCCTCAGGGCGCTTCGCTTCCGTAACTGCGGCGGTTTCGCGATCAACCTCCTGAGCGGGTCCGACGTCACCATCCGTGATTGCCACTTCCAGGACATCCAGAGCTGCGCCCTCCAGGTCAGAACCATCGACGATCCCGAGGACCCCGTCATCAACCTGCGCTTCGTCGGGAACACCATCGACGGCGCCGGACTTACCGGCAGTCCCCACCGCGCGGTCCACGCCTACCGCGTTCACAACGCCGTATTCTCCGAAAACATCATCCAGAACTGCGACGGCATCGGCATCAACATCCAGCACGCCTCCGGGCACCTGGTCGTCCAGGGCAATGTCATCCGCGACAACGGCTTCGCCACCCCCGCCAACGGCATCTACGTCGGGAGCGGCTCAGGCACCGTCGTCATCGCCCACAACACCGTCACCAACAACACCGGCAATGGACTCGAAGCCGCGTCCGGGGTACTGGATGACATCGAACAGCTCGGCGCGAGCTTTGTCATCAGCAACAACGTCTTCACCGCGAACGGAAACTGCACGCCCCTGGGCTGCGACCATCCCGGCGCAGGAATCTTCGTGACCGGCTCCGGCCACGTCGTCGAAGGGAATATCTGCGAACTCAACGCCGGACCCGGCATCAAGGTCGGCTACTCCGACCGCTCCGAGAAAATACTTATCTCCAACAACTCCATCCGCGACAACGGCTCGCTCGGCGCCGGGCGCGGCTTCAGCTGCGGCATCGTCGTCAACGGCCCCGCCGAAAGCGACGGTGATGAACTCGAAAATGTCATCATCCGCGGAAACCAGATCACCGATGTCCGCGGCTATCAGCTGCACGCCGTCTACTGCGTCCCAGGATCGGGCGGCATCTTCATCGAGGACAACTACTTCCGCGGCAACCCCGAGCCCCAAGTGAACTACCACTACAACCCCATCGCCCTCAATAACCCCGTCGTCCGCGGTAATCGAGGATTCCGCGACAGCGCCCGGGCCTCCTTCGTCGTCGTTGGCGGGTCGGCGGTCGCGGGCTTCCTCGACTACGACCTCGCGGGCGACCTTGATCTTGACAACACGATCGGGCCAACTCCATTGGCCCCCGACGGCTTCACCGCCAGCCTTCACGGCAGCCTTGTTCCCTCCACCGCGGTTGTCACGCTCCGAACCGAATTTCTCACCGGCACCGTATTCCGCATCCACTGGACCAGCGACACCCCGATCGCCGAACTCGGACTGCGCTGGCATTACACCCACGAGCCATGACACCAATTCCTCTGGCCCGGATGACGCCGGGCCGGGCTTTGCGCGGATTCGCAATTCCTCGCGTGACTCCCTTCGGCCCGCGTCGCTTCCCCCGTGCCGCAACACCGCGGCACGCCAAGCACACACAACCCCGACAGGAGTCTTTGTCATGCACCGCCTTGCTTCCGCCGCGTCTCTTCTCCTTGCCGCCTCCGCCGTCCTCGGCTCCACCGCCAACGCCGCCGTCACCATCTCCTACGAAGGATTCCAGGACACCGAGCTCATCCTCCAGGCCTACAACGGCGGTACCGGCTCCATGGGCTCGGCCATCAACAACTCCGGCGTCATCTTCAGCTTCGACTTCCAGGTCGGAAACGACTCCGACATCACCAGCAACGTCGGATACTGGGGCGACACCGCCTACGAGCCCGACGGCATAGGAACCATGTACGTCCTCTCCCCCGCCAACTGGGGCGTCATCGATGTCCCCGCCGGCTTCACCACCCAGTGGTCAACCTCCTACGCCGCCAAGGCCCAGTGCCGCATCGACGTCTGGAGCGGCCCGGGCGGCACCGGCTCTCTCCTGGGCTGGACCGTCATCAACCCCAACGCCCAGACCAGCGGCGGCGATCCCAACGGCTCCTTCAACACCTGGAACGTCGCCACCATCCCCTTCTCCGGCACCGCGCTCTC
>JAEUJA010000135.1 GCA_016793195.1 Phycisphaerae bacterium | reverse complement strand
CCGTTCCCACGAACTGCAACGACATCGCCAACTCCGGCGCCGCAACTCGCCCTCGGCTTCGCCTGCAGCACAGAAACCTTTCCACGTCGCCCACCCGCGATTCACCTGCCCGCGTGATTTCACTGCGTCGGGCGGGTCTCGCTGGGAGGCTGCACCACGAACATCGTCGCCAATAGATACCGGCGGCTCTCGTACTCAAAGACCCGCCCGCTCACTTCCAGCACCAGCGTCTCGCCGCGCCACGCCGTCAGCTCTTCGATCGATTGCAGTGTCTGGCACGGGAGGAGCACCATCGCGCCGCCCGCGGGCGAATCGGTGTCGGCGTCGCGCGAGAACGCCAGTTCGCCCTCGCTGGTGCGCGTCACGCGCCCTCGCATCGACGTGATCAGCTTGCCCTCGGGGAACGACTCCACGGGCGCTTCGATGGCTTTGCCCGCGTCGCCGGCCGCGTCGACCTCTTTGTCGCCGGACTTCGCCTCGCCCGCGGCCGCCACGCCCGCGGGGGCGGCCCGGTCCGTCCCGCCCGTCCGGGGCGTCAGAGCCCGCGGCTGGGTCTTGCGGGCTTCAAGGTCGCGCACCAACTCCTCCACCGATGGATCGCCCGCCAGGTCCTTTGGAAGGGGCTTGGCCGCGGGCTGATTCTCCGCCCCGACCTGCGGGCTCGCGTCCGTCGGCGGCACGGGCTTCTCGGCGTTCGCGGATGTGTCTTTTTCCGGGGGCGCGTCCTTTGCCGCGGGTGCATCCGTCGCCTCGGGCTTCTGGCCGTCGGCGGCGCGGCTGATTTCTTCCGGCGCGATGATGCGATAGGCGGTGGGAAGGAGATACTCGCGCCCGCGGTAGACAAAGACCTGGCCGCTGACCACCCCCGCGGCCGTGCCGGTCATCACCTGGGCCCCCGCCGCCAGCCGTGTCAGCGTCTGGCTGGGCAGGATGACCATCGGGCGCAGTTTGGGCCCCTGCCCGGTGTCCTGCGGAACAAAGACCCAATCGCCCGTGGAAACGCGGAGGATGCCCCCGGGACGGGCGGTGAGGAACATGCCCTCCCTCACCCGCTCGCGCGGCCGGGGCTCGACGGGCCCCTGGGCGAGCGCCGGCGAGGCCAGCATCGAACAGGCGAGGACGAGCGTTGAAAGGGCCGTGTGGGTCAGGGGGCGGACCATGGGGGCTCCCGGATGGGTGACCAATTTCTTGCGGTGCATCGTATATCGGACTTCGGACGCGATGGAGTACGCTCGCGGGTTGACCCCGTGCCCCGGCGTCGTTAGTGTCCTGTCTCCGGGCTCGCCCCGGACGCCCGCGGCCGGGTGCCAGAGTGGTCTAATGGGACGGATTGCAAATCCGTTTTCCGTCGGTTCGAATCCGACCCCGGCCTTTCCCCCAACGATCGATTGTGGTTTTTCTCTTGCCACGCGCCCGAGTTCGTGGCACGATCTGTCCACGTCCCCGCCGCCCGGCGGGCGATGCCATTCGAGGGAGCCAGAACGATGAAGTCAGCCCGAGGGATCGTGTCGGCGGCCCTGCGCCTCTCGCTCGCCGCCGCCGCCACGGCCACCGCCTCCGCGCTCGCCGGGGGCGGCGCCGAAAACCTGCTCATCATCATCGATCCCTCCAACTCGGATTCGATGTACGTCGGCAACCACTACGCGATGAAGCGCGGCGTGCCGGCGTCGAACATCCTCTACCTCGACCCCGAGGCCGCCAACTACGCCGAGTTCGTCAATGGCAACCAGCCGGGCTTCCTCGGCACGCTCGCCGGCCGCGCCATCTCCGACCACATCGATTTCGTGCTCGTCACGCCCGGGCAGAATTTCTTCGTCAACGCCTCGGGCTATTGCACCGACGGGTGCTTCCCCGTCAACCGGTTCTCGATGAGCTCGGTCTTCACGATGTCGCAGATCAGCGCCGACATTTTGGTCGGCGGCGTCCCCAGCACCAGCCCCAACCGCTACTACTCCACCAGCAACACCTCGCCCCTGGCCTTCGACAGCAACGTGACGTACTACGGCGGCCAGCCCAACACCACCGACTCGCGCGCCCGGCGCTACTTCATCGGCGCCATGATCGGCTACAGCGGAACCATGGGCAACACCATCCCCGAGATCATCGGGCTCATCGACAAGGCCGTCGCCGTCGACGGCACGCGCCCTACCGGCACCTTCTACTTCATGAACAACACCGCCGACACCGCCCGAAACGTCCGCGCCGGGCAATTCACCGGCATCGTCAACGCCATCATCGCCAATGGCGGACAGGCCGCCAAGCTCGACGGACTGATCCCCATCGGTTCCCACGACATCCTGGGCGTCATGGCCGGTTTCGCCGAGACCAGCGTCACCGGCGCCGACATGACCATCCAGCCCGGCGCCTTCTGCGACCACCTCACCAGCTGGGCCGCGACATTCGATATCGGGTCGCAGACCAAGACGACCAGCTGGATCCGCAAGGGCGCGATCGGCTCCGCGGGCACCGTGGAAGAGCCCTGCAACTACACCGCCAAGTTCCCTCACGCCCGCCTGCACCTCTTCTACTACCAGGGACTCTCGATGGGCGAGGCCTACCTCCGCTCCATGGCCGGCATCCCCTTCCAGAGCCTCCTCGTCGGCGATCCCCTGTGCCGCCCGCACGCGTACATCCCCGCCGTCACCGATCCGGGCCTGCCCAACTCGCCCGTGTCGGGCGTGCTCGTGCTCTCCCCCGCGGCCACGACCGCCAACGCCAGCGCCGCCATCGCCTCCTTCGACCTCCTGATCGACGGCGTGCTCGTCGATTCGTGCCTCCCCGCCCAGCAACTGCGGATCAACACCACGCTGCTCTCCGACGGCTGGCACGATGTCCGCCTGCTCGCCTATGACAACACGCTCATGAAGACCGTCGGGCGCTTCGTCGACTCGATCGTCGTGAACAACTCGGGCAACTCCGCCGCCGGCTCGGCCACGCCGGGCTCGGGCAATCTCACCGACCTGTACACCTTCACGACCAGCGCGACCGGCGACGTGGCTCAGACGCGCCTGGTTCACAACGGCCGCGTCATCGCCGCCGCCGAAGGCGAGGCGTCGCTGGCCGTCCACGGAAGGGCCCTGGGCGCGGGCCAGGTCGGCGTGCACGTCGAAACGCTCATGGGCGACGGCACGCTCGTGCGCAGCGCGCCCATCCCGGTGACGATCTCCAACGCCGCCGGCTCGAACACCACGCCCCCCATCGCGTTCAGCTACACGCGCTTTGTACCCAAGAACTCCACCACCGTTGTCGAGCTCCCCGCGACCTTTGACGCCGACCCCTCCACCTCCACCTACACCGTGGTGAGCGGGCCGGCCAAATCGACCATCATCGCCGGCGCGGGCAAGGCCTACCGCGTCATCACGCCGGGTTCCGCCGCCTGCGGCACCGACTCCATCGTCTTCAACGTCACCACGCCCAACGGCACCAGCGCCAACGCCGCCGTCACAATCGTCTACACCAATCCCGAGAAGCTCTGCGACGCCGACTTCAACAACGACGGCTTCGTGAACGGCGACGATTTCGACGCCTTCGCCAGCGCCTTCGACAACGCCGCCCCCGCTGCGGACTTCAACAACGACTGCTTCGTCAACGGCGACGACTATGACCTGTTCGCCAACGCGTTCGAGCAGGGGTGCTGACACCCGCCCGTCTTCCGCATCCGAAAGCCCCCGACGGCACCGGGGCTCTTCATTATTTGACGTGTCGCGGCAACACACGGGGCGTGGTGCGCGCATGAAGAGGTACCGCAA